>DATIXH010000074.1:0-39204 GCA_035518775.1 Candidatus Acidiferrum sp. | reverse complement strand
CGCCGGCATCGACCTCTTCCGCATCTTCGACTGCTTCAACTGGGTCGAGAACATGCGCGTCTCGATCGACGCCGTGGGCGCGGCCGGCAAGCTCGCGGAGGGCGCCATCTGCTACACCGGCGACATCCTCGATCCGAAGCGGGCAAAATACTCGCTCGCCTACTACGTCGACCTGGCGAAGCAGCTGGAGCGCGCCGGCTGCCATATCCTCGGCATCAAGGACATGGCCGGTTTGCTGAAGCCGGCCGCCGCCCGCGTCCTCATCAAGGCTTTGAAGGACGCGGTCGGGCTGCCGCTCCATCTGCACATGCACGATACCGCCGGCATCGCCGCCGCCAGCGTGCTCGCGGCCGTCGACAGCGGCGTCCACGCCGTCGATGCCGCCATGGACACCATGTCCGGCATGACCTCGCAGCCCTGCCTCGGCTCGCTGGTGGAGGCGCTGCGCCACACCGAGCGGGACACCGGGCTCGATCCCGAGGCCATCCAGCAGATCAGCTTCTACTGGGAGGCGGCGCGCACCCAGTACGCGGCCTTCGAGAGCGACCTCAAGTCCGGCGTCTCCGAGGTCTATTTGCACGAGATGCCCGGCGGTCAGTTCACCAACATCAAGGAGCAGGCGCGTGCCCTCGGCCTCGAGACGCGCTGGCACGAGGTCGCCAAGGCCTATCGCGCGGCCAACGACCTGTTCGGCGACATCGTGAAGGTGACGCCCTCCTCCAAGGTCGTCGGCGACATGGCGCTGATGATGGTGGCGCAGGGCTTGACGGCGCGCGACGTGCTGGCGCCGGACAAGGAGATCGCCTTCCCGGCCTCGGTGCGGGAGATGCTGCGCGGCGACCTCGGAACGCCCCCGGGCGGCTGGCCGGCGGCGCTGCAGAAGAAGGTGCTGAAGGGCGAGACGCCGATCACCGCGCGGCCGGGCTCGCTGCTGCCGGCCGCCGATCTCGAGGCCACGCGCGCCGCCGCGGAGAAGGCGCTCGGCCGCGGCATCGACGAGCGCGAGCTCGCCTCCTACCTCATGTATCCCAAGGTCTTCACCGAGTTCGCCAATGCGGCCCGCAAGTACGGCCCGGTCGAGGCCCTGCCGACGCCGGTCTATTTCTACGGCATGGCCGTGGGCGACGAGATCGCGATCGACATCGAGCGCGGCAAGACGCTCGTCCTGCGCCTGCAGGCCATCGGCGAGACCGATGACGAGGGCCAGGTCCGCGTCTTCTTCGAGCTCAACGGCCAGCCGCGCATCGTGAAGGTGCCGAACCGCGCCGCGGTCGCCAAGCTGCCGACGCGCCGCAAGGCGGAAGAGGACAACGACTCCCACGTGGCCGCGCCGATGCCCGGCTTGATCGCCACCGTGGCGGTGCAACCGGGCCAGAAGATCAAGGCCGGCGACGTGCTGCTCTCGATCGAGGCCATGAAGATGGAGACCGCCCTGCACGCCCCGCGCGACGGCACAGTACAGGAGGTGCTGGTCCGCGCCGGCAGTCCGATCGACGCCAAGGATCTGCTGGTCGTGCTGCAAGGGTAGGGAATCTGTGATCCCCGTCACATTCGGCGTTCAGCCATCGAAATAGAGTCGCATCCGTGGGACTCGCGCGGGCGGCGCGCAGTGGGGATCGGGGCGACGAATGTCGAACATCGCGGGCAAGGCCTATGGGATGAACGTCCTGACGCCCATGCGGCCGGCGCGCACCTGGATCAACAACCTGATCTTCATGGCCGCGCGCTGCCTGCCCGCCAAGCTGTCCGGCCTGCTCGGGCTGTCGATCATTCATTTCGCCCGCTGGGTGATCATCCGGCGCCATCAATGGCCCGACCTCGGCCAAGGCCGGCAGGTACTGAAGAACGACTACATGCTGTTCTGCAGCAATTTCAACGGCACCTGGGACCAGTACATCGATTCCTTCTCCGCCGGCATTCCCAACGGCCTCGACCTGTTCTGGTATTCCAGCACCAAGTACCCGCAGTCGATCCCCATCACCGCCTTCAAGGACTACATCGTCCATAACCAGATCGACACGGGCTACTACTACAACGCCACCCCGGGCGCGGCGCAGCGCGATATCAAATCGGCGCTGCGGGTCTATGGCGCGCTGAAGTCGCTGGCCGCGCAACATGGGGCGCTTGCGCCCGACGCCTTTGCCGCCGCCTATCGGAAGGCCCTGGCAAGCGTGCAGAACTCGCTGGGCTCGCCGGGCCTGCCGCCGGTCGAGAGCAACGACGCGGACAATGCCGACATCAATCGCGCACCCTACGTCGCGGCGCGCTGGCGGCAAGGCGCGCGTGCCTGATGCCCGACGCAACAGCGCCGGCGCGCTGGACATCGTTCTGAAACGCCAGGTCGGGGAGCCACGATCATGCCGAACTTCGACGGCGGCCACTACTTCCTGACAGCTTTGGCGCCCATCCGGATGGATGCCAGGCAGACCGACGGTGTGCTCGAGATGCCGATCAATGCGCTGCGCGCAGAGCTGTCCTGCCTGCCGACGGCCCAGCAATCGAGAATCAGCGCGGCCAGCGGTCTCAACAGTCCGTTCGCCCGCAATCGACGCACGCATTTCGCGCGCTTCGTCGTCATCGACGACGCCGTCTTCAACGGACGCGATCCCGACAACGCCCTGGCGGCCGCGGTCACGCAGGAGAGCCCGCTGGTCGCCCGTGGCGTCGATCGATTGAACGCTCCCTATCTGCTGTTCTCGGCCGATTTTGACGCCGCCTCCGGCGACGAGCATGCGCTGGATTCCTATCTCGACGAGCTCTTCGCCACCATGCGCGAAGAGCTCGAAGCCATATTCCGCCATTGCATCGGCTTCGAGACCGGCAAGGACGCCGCATTCTTTCGCGCCTACGTCAAGCGCTGCCAGGTCGAGACGACGATGCCGTTCAACGACTACTGGATCGCGAAACCGCCGCTGCGCTCGTTGGCGATCCTGCCCTTGCTGGCACCCCTCGCGCTGGCGATCCTCGTGGCGGCGGCGGCCGGCGTCGCCTGGCTGGTCGGGCTCCGCAGCTGGCCCTCGGGCTGGATCGCCGTCGGCGCCGCGGTCGCGGCGGCGGTGACCGCATTCCTGGCCTATCGCCTCGTCCTGCGACGGGGACGGCACCCCTTCCCGGCGGCGCCGGACTCCGATCTGAAATCGATTCTGAAGGCCTTGTTCCTGCAACAGCATTTTCTCGATTTCGCGGTCGATGCGCAGGGCATGGATGCCGGCGCGCTTCATGACGCGTTCGGCCGCTTTCTCGCAACTTGCCAGCCGTTGACGCTGGATGAGCCGACCCAGCAGCCCGGCACGATCCGCTCATAGAAGAGGGACCCGATGACGCGAGAGCTGCCGCTGGCGGACATCCAAGGCAATATCATCAACGGCTATAGCCGTTCGGGCATGCCGAAGGCGCGTCACTTCTTCCTGCACATCAACGACGTGCGCGGCGGCCGCCGCTTCGTCGACGCCGTCATCCCGAAGGTGACGACATCGGTGCGCTGGGCGCCGGATGCACCGCCGGCCGGGCGGAACGACGCTGCCAGCGCCGTGGCCGTGGCCAAGCCGAAGGTCACGCTGAATATCGGCTTCACGTTCTTCGGACTGTACGCGCTGGGCGTGCCGACCATCACGCTGCGGGAGATGCCCGCCGAATTCATCGACGGCATGGCGAAGCGGGCGAGCCTGCTGGGCGACGTCGGAGCGAGCGCACCAGAGAAATGGGACCCGATCTGGCGGAACCCGGCGAAGGCCGTGCATGTCTGGATCGCGATGAACGCCCAGATGGACCCGCAGACCGGCAAGCCCGTCCCCGAGCTGGACCAGCAGACCGAATGGCTGCGCGGACTCTGCGGGCCCGACAGCGGCGTCGAGATGCTGCGTGGACACGCTCCGGACCAAACCGACTATCAGGAGGCGTCGGCACTGCTGAAGCGCGACTCCGCCGCATTCAAGGCGCTGCCGGCGGAGCATTTCGGCTTCACCGACGGCATCGGCAATCCGGTCTTCGCCGGCCAGCTCGAAACCAGGGAGGAGCGGCGGAGCATCGTCGGAGCCGGCAAGCAGCTACCGGACGGCAGCTGGCGCCCGCTGGCGACCGGCGAGTTTCTCCTCGGCTACAGCGACGAGTCGCAGGAAACCCCACCGGCGCCGCTGCCCGTCGAATTCGCCCGCAACTGCACGTTCATGGTCTACCGCAAGCTGCACCAGAACGTCGGCAGCTTCGGCAGCTACATCGCCGAGACCGCCCGCCGCTATGCGCAACACAGCGGCGACCCGGCGGCGACCGACGAGGCCCGGGCCGCGGAGATCGTCAAGGCGAAGATGGTCGGCCGCTGGTCGAACGGCGTGCCGCTGATGGCGGCGCCGACCTATGGCGACTGGATCAAGTTCGGCGAGCGCGAGCAGGAGGCGCGGAGGACGAAGGACACGGCGACGCTGGCCGCTCTGCAGCGCCAGATCAACGATTTCCGCTACCGCGACGATCCGGACGGCCTCAAATGCCCGGTGACCTCCCATATCCGCCGCACCAACACCCGCGACATGCTCGACCCGGAGATCGGCGCGAACGATCCGAAGGTCTCCACGGGCTCGTCGCTGAACGACCGCCGCCGCATCCTGCGGCGCGGCCTGCCCTACGGCTCCAGCCGCCCGGAGGATGGCGGCGATGCCGGCGACGGGGGCAATCACGGCATCATCTTCATCGGCGTTTGCGCCAGCCTGTTCCGGCAGTTCGAGTTCGTGCAGCAGCAATGGATCCAGTACGGCCTCGACTTCAACGCCGGCAACGACACCTGTCCGCTCGCGGGCAATCACGGCAAGGACGCCAAGTTCGTCATTCCCGTCGATCCCGAGAGCGGCCGCGCGCCCTTCATCTGCAGCGGCATACCTCAGTTCGTGACGACGCGCGGCGGCGACTATTTCTTCGTGCCGAGCCTCACCGCACTGCGCATGATCGCCATGGGCATCATCGATCCGACGTGAAGCGCGCATGACGCGGACGCGGCAGGTGCCGCTCGACACCTTCGCACCACCGCGACCGCCTGACGCAGCACGCGCCGCGCCGGAATTTTCCCGGCGCGCGCGTTGTTCGTCCGTCAGCGCAATTTCCGCGGGTACATTCCATGACGCTCGGCACGGCGGCGCTTGCTGCGATGCGCGTTTGCGACGGCGATGGCCGGCTGCTCCGCCGGCATCCCTTTTGCGTCGAGGTCGTGTCGCGGACCGAACTTGCGCATTGCCGGCGGTGGGGCAGCGCCTTCGCCGGCATGCGCAAGCATCATCGCTATTACGAGCTGGTCGAAGATACGATCCGGCAGGGGTTCGACTATCGCTACTTCGTCATCAG
This sequence comes from Candidatus Acidiferrum sp., assembly GCA_035518775.1. Lineage (GTDB taxonomy): Bacteria > Pseudomonadota > Alphaproteobacteria > Dongiales > Dongiaceae > JBGPEQ01. Next base: position 33,876 of record DATIXH010000074.1, on the reverse strand, counting down.
GGACGCACGCGGCGACGTGCTGGCCGTGCAACCCTTCTTCATCCTCGACCAGGATCTCCTCGCCGGCGGCCGTCGGATGGCGCCGCTGACCGCCGCAGTCCGGCGGCTGTGGCCGCGCTTCCTGAAGCTGCGGACGCTGATGGTCGGGTGCACCGCCGGCGAAGGGCACCTCGACGGTGACGAACGGGCGCGCGCCGAGAGCGCCCGACTCCTGGCCGGCGCCATCCGCGAACACGCACGCACGCTCGGCGCCCAGATGATCGTGCTGAAGGAGTTCCCCGCCAAGTACCGGGAGCCGCTGCGCTGCTTCCAGCGGCACGGGTTCAGCCGCGTGCCGAGCCTGCCGATGACGCGGCTCAACATCGACTATCCGAGCTTCGCGGCCTATATGGAGCGGGCGCTCAACAGCGCCACGCGCCGCAAGCTGCGGAAGAAGTTCCGCATCGCCGCGGCGGCGGCCCCGATCGAGATGAGCGTCGTCGGCGACGTGTCGCCGATCATCGACGACGTCTATCCGCTCTACCTCCAGGTCTACGAGCGCTCGAAGCTGCATTTCGAGAAGCTGACGCGCGAGTTCTTCTGCGGTCTCGGCCGGCTGATGCCGGAGATCGTCCGCTTCTTCGTCTGGCGGCAGGAGGCCCGCATCGTTGCCTTCAGTCTCTGTATGATCGAGGGCGACGCGCTCTATGCCGAGTATATCGGCCTCGACTATGCGGTCGCGCTCAAGCTCCACCTCTATCACTACGCCGTCCGCGACATGATCTCGTGGGCCATCGCCCGCGGCTACAAATGGCTGCGCAGCAGCCCCCTGAACTACGACCCCAAGCTGCATCTGCGCCACCTGCTGGACCCGGTCGATCTCTACGTCCGCCACACCTCGCCGCTCCCCAACGCGCTGCTGAAGCGCATCCTCCCGCTGATCGAGCCGACCCGGTCCGATCTCACCTTGCGGAAGTTCCCGAACTACGGGGATCTGCGCGGGCTCCTCTAACCTGCGGGGCGGACATGGTTAACGCCTCGTAAACGGACGACCCCTACTGTCAAAAAAATAGAACACAGGCGGTTAGGACAAACTTGATTGTCCTTGGTGAATCATTCGTAGCCGACAGCGCCGTAGTAGTGCGCCTGCCGCGAGGAAGGGGATGACGCGCAGCCCGACGATCGCCGACAAATCCGACCGGCTGGCCTCGCCAAGCGCTGCGGCCGGCTTGACGCTGTGGCCGCTCATGGTCGGACTCGCCGTACTCTTTGTGCTCGGCCTGTTCGCCGTTACCGGCGCGACCTGGCTGGCCGGGCGCCAAGCCGACCGGCTGGCCACGGAGGAGAAGGTGCGGCAGGTGCAGCTCGCCCTGGAGACGCGCGCCGGATCGCTGGAGACCACCAACACCGACTGGGCCTGGTGGAACGAAGGGATCGAGAAGCTCGTGCTGGCCCCGGATCGGGTCTATGCGGACCAGAATCTCGGCGTCTATGCACGCGACACGTTCGGGCTCTACGCCGCGTTCGTCGTTGATCCCGACGACCAGCCGACCTTCGCCTATCTGCGCGCCCGCCCGCTGCCGAGCGAGACGGCATCGTCGTGGCTGTCGACGTTGCGGCCGCTCATCGAGCGCACGCGCGAGCAGTCCCACGACCAGCCGACGCCGGCCACGGCCTATGCACGGATAGAAGGACAGCTCGTCTTCGTCAGCGCGGCCGCCATGGCCGCCGAGAAGGGAAGCCCGCCCGTCGACTGGAAGCGCCCTGCCGTCCTCGTCTTCATGCGCGCGGTCGATGCCGACTATCTTGCCGCGATCGCGGAATCCGCGGGCGTCACGGCGCTGCAAGCCGACGCCGCATCTGCCGGATCTCAGGTTTCGCTGCCCGGACCGGACGGCGCGGCGGTCGCGACGCTCGCGTGGCGCTTCCAGCCGCCGAGCGGGGTCATCCTGGCGCAGCTGTGGCCCGCCGGCCTGCTGATCGTCGCCGTTATGCTGGGCACGGGCGGCCTGATGGTCCATCGGCTGCTGCGGATGGCCGCCCGCTACCGGCGCGAGCGCGAGCTCCGCGAGACGCAGCTTTCCCTGGCGATGATCCAGGCGCGCAAGGCCGACCGGGCGAAATCGCAGTTCCTGGCGGCAATGAGCCACGAGATCCGCACGCCCCTCAACGCCGTCATCGGCTACGCCGAGATGCTGCGCCTTGGGCTCGGCGGCACGTTGAACACCAAGCAGCGGGAATACCTCACGGACATCGAGCATGCCGCCCGTCATCTGCTGTCGCTGCTGCAGGACATCCTCGACCTCTCGAAGATCGAGGCCGGCCGCCACGATCTCGATGAAAGCGAGGTCGCTGTGGCGGCCGTGGTCGAGGAGGCGACGAACATGACGTCGCCGCGGGCGCGCGAGCGCGGCGTGTCGATCGCCTGCGAGCCGTCGCCGCCGCTCGCGCTGCGCGCCGATGAGCGCCGCCTGCTGCAGATGCTGCTGAATCTGCTGTCGAACGCCGTCCGCCACGCGCCCAGGGACAGCGCCGTCCGCATCGGCTGGGACATCGGGCAGGACGGCGGCGTCACGCTGCGGGTGAGCGACGGCGGTCCTGGGATCCGCGAGGAAGACCTGGCGCGTGTCCTGCAGCCCTTCCATCGCCTGGCCGACGGCGGCGCCGCGAACGCGGAGAGCACCGGCCTCGGGCTGCCGCTCACCGCCCGCCTCATGGACCTGCACGGCGGCCGGCTCAACCTGTCCAATGCGCCCTCCGGCGGTCTGATCGCCGAACTCCGGTTCCCGCCTGACCGCACGATCCGCGTGCGCCACCTTCCCGAGCCCGGACCCAACACCGACGACTGGCGCGCCGCCGTCTGACCGATCGAAGGCTGACGTCGAGCCTGCTAGGCCACCGCCATGCTCGGCCTCGCTCTCGCCCCACCGATCAGCAGCGCCAATACCGCCGCGAGGACGCCGGTGGCGCCGGCGATCACGAAGGCCTGCAGATAGTCGCCCTGCAGCGCGCGCAGATAGCCCGCGAAGAACGCCGCGCTGGCGGCCCCGACCTGGTGGCCGGCGGCGATCCAGCCGAAGATCACGGGCGCATCGCGCTCGCCGAAGGCCTCGGTCGTGAGGCGCAGCGTCGGCGGCACGGTCGCGATCCAGTCGAGGCCGTAGAACACGGCGAAGACCGAGAGGCCGTAGATCGAGAAGTCCGAGAACGGCAGATAGACGAGCGAGAGGCCGCGCAGGCCGTAATACATGAACAGCAGCTTGCGCGCATCGTAGCGGTCGGTGAGCCAGCCCGAAGCGGTGGTGCCGAAGAGGTCGAAGATGCCCATCGCCGCCAGCAGGCCGGCGGCGCGCACCTCCGGTATGCCATTGTCGCCGCAGAGCGCGATCAGGTGCGTACCGACGAGGCCGTTGGTGGTGAAGCCACAGATATAAAAGGTCGCGAACAGCAGCCAGAAGTCGCGGTGCTTCACGGCGCGCGCCAGGCCGCCGAGAGCCGCCGCCAGCGGATCGCGCGCCGTTTGGCTGGCGGCGGGCGCGGCATCGTCGGCGCCATAGGGCCGCAGGCCGATATCGGCGGGCCGCTCCGGCAGCAGCAGAAGCACGAGCGGGACGATGGCGAGCATCGCGGCCGCCGCTGTCAATACGACCGGCCGCCAGCCGCCGGCCTCGGCGATGGCCGCCAGGGCCGGTAGCAGCAGCAGGGTGCCGGTCGCCGTACTCGCGGTGAGCAGCCCCATCACGAAGCCGCGGTTGGTCACGAACCAGCGATTGACGATCGTGGCGCCGAGCACGATGGCGACGCAGCCCGAGCCGAGGCCCGACATCACGCCCCAGGTCAGCACGTACTGCCAGGGCTCGCTCATCAGGCTGCTGGCCGCCGTCGACGCCGACATCAGCAGCAGCGCCGTCACCAGCGTGCGCTTGACGCCGAAGCTCTGCATCAAGGCGGCGGCGAAGGGGCCGACCAGCCCATAGAGGAAGATGCCGATGGCCGCGGCCAGCGAGACGGTGTCGCGGCTCCAGCCGAAGGCCTGCTCGAGCGGCAGGATCAGCACGCCGGGCGCGGAGCGGAGCCCGGCCGCCGCGAGCAGCGACAGGAAGATCACGGCCACAACGACGAAGGCATATCTCTGGCCGAACGGCCGCGTCTGTGCTATATTCATGTTACTGACCGGTACGTTTCGAAGCGCGCTATATACGTACCGGTCCGTATCAGAGTCAAGAGCGAACGAGATGACCGCCAAATCCGCGAAGACCACAGCCGGGCCAGAGGAGCCCGCCGCCGCCCGCCCGCGCGCCACGGACCGCATCCGCCAGACCGCGCGCGAGCTGTTCTATCGGCAGGGCATCCGCGCCGTGGGCGTGGACGAGATCGTCACCCGCGCCGGCGTGACCAAGCCCAGCCTCTATCGCGGCTTCTCCTCCAAGGACGAGTTGGCCGCCGCCTATCTGCGCGATTTCGACGCCGAGTTCTGGAAACGCTTCGACGCCGCCGCGGCCGCCCATCCCGGCGATCCCCGCGCCCAGATCCGTGCCTATCTGGAGGGCCTCGCCAAGCGCGCCAGCAAATCGGGCTATCGCGGCTGCGGCCTCACCAACGCCTGCGTCGAGTATCCGGAGGCCGGGCACCCCGCCCGCGTGGTCGCCGAGGAGAACAAGCGGGCCTTGCGCCGACGCCTCGCGAAAATGGCCGCCGAGATGGGTGCCGCCGAACCGGAGGTGCTCGGCGACGGTCTTCTCCTGCTGATCGAGGGCGCCTTCGTGTCCGGCCAGCTCTTCGGCCAAGGGAGCCCGGCCCGCTCCGTCTCCGAGGTCGCCGACAAGTTGATCGAGGCGATGACGACGAAAGGCCGCTAGTGCGGCAATACGACATCTTTACCTAGACGCGCAGGGACCCTATTCCCACGCGGCCGGGGCAGCTGTTGCCACGCGCGGGAATCGCAAATGGGGAGAACCTCGATGTCGACGAGACCGACTCGCCGCGACCAGCTCGTGAGGGCGTTCATGATTCTGGCGGTTGCCGGCGGCGCGTTCGCTGCCGGTCTGGCCTATGCGGCGCAGCCGCATATGGAGGCCGCGCTCAATGCATTGCTGACGGCGCAGACCGAGTTGAAGGTCGCCGAGCACAACAAGGGCGGGCATCGCGTGAAGGCCCTGGATCTCGTCAATAGCGCGATCCAGCAAGTCCAGCTGGGCATCGCCGCCGGCAGCTAGCACGGCGCTCGCTACCAAGCGAGCGCGGCGGCTTCGTCGATTTCGATCAGCGTGGGTGCCGGGGCGCGGTGGGCCTCGCGGAGTTGCTCCTGCAGATGGGGCAGGCTCTCGGCCCGCACCGCGCGGCAGCCGAAGCCGCGCGCGATGGTCAGGAAATCCGGCGTGTAGATATCGACGCCGATCTGGGGTATGCCGCGCTCGGCCATGTATTTCTTGATCTCGCCGTAGCCGCGGTTGTTCCAGACGATGATGGGGACCGCGAGTCCGAGTTCGACGGCCGTCGCCAATTCGGCGATCGTGAACTGCAGGCCACCGTCGCCGATGAGCGCGACCACCGGCCGCTCCGGCTCCGCCAGTTTGGCGCCGAGCGCGGCCGGCAGGCCGTAGCCGAGCGTGCCGTAGCCGGTGCTCGAATTGAAGTAGGAGCGCGGCCGCTCCGGCTGGTAGGTGAGATTGCAGCTGTAGACGGGCTGGGTGGAATCGCCGGCGACGATGACGCCCGGCAGCGCCGCCTGCACGGCCGCCAGGAAGCGCTGGTGGGCGCGTTGCGGCTCCGTCAGGAGATCGGCGAGCTTTGCGCGCAGGGCTCGCGCCCGCGCGGCAGCCGCGCCGGTGTCACCCCCCTGCTTCTGCAGCTCCCGACTTAGCGCCTGCAGGGCGAGATCGGAGTCGCTGAGGATGGCGACCTCCGCCAGGACGTTGCGGGTCAGCTGCTCGGGATCGATGTCGACGCGGATGACCTTGCCGCCGAGCCGCAGGCGGCTGTCGAACAGCAGCGTATCGGTCTCGCCCAGCTCGGTGCCGACCGCCAATACCACGTCGGCATGCGTGAGCTCCTCTAACACCGGCGGCTGCGGCAGGGTGCTGCCGAGCGACAGCGGATGATCCGGCGGCAGGATGCCCTTGCCGTTGATGGTGGTGACGGCGAGCGCGCCGACCGCCTCGACGACGGCACGGGCGGAAGTGCCCGCATGCTGGGCGCCCCCGCCGAACACGGCCAGCGGACGTTTGGCTTGCCGTAACAGGCGCGCCGCTTCAGCGATCTTCGCGGGGTCCGGCGCCGGCCGGCTGCTGGTCGGAACGACCGCGCGCCGCACATGGTCGGCCTCGGCCGTGATCACGTCGAGCGGCAGCTCGATATGGACCGGGCGCGGCCGCCCGCTGTCGAAGATGGCGAAGGCGCGCGCCAGCACATGCGGCAGCTCGTCCGGCCACAACAACGTGTGACTAAAGGCGGTCAGGCCCTCCATCAGGCCGCGCTGCGAGGGCAGCTCGTGCAGGCGCCCCTCGCCGAGGGCGAGGTCGCGGGTGTTGTTCACGCTCGACAGCACGAGAATGGGGACGGAGTCGGCATACGCCTGGCCGAGCGCCGTCGCGATATTGGTCAGACCCGGGCCGGTGATGATGAAGCAGGCCGCCGGCCGCCCGCTGGCGCGGGCATAGCCGTCGGCCATGAAGCCGGCGCCCTGCTCGTGGCGCGGCGTGATGTGGCGGAGCTTAGAGTTCGGCAGGCCGCGGTAGAGCTCCACCGTGTGCACGCCGGGGATGCCGAAGACCGTATCGATCCCGTAGAGGCCGAGCAGCTCGACCAGCACCTCGCCGCAGGTGGCCATAACTGTTCTCCCAGGCGCGGCCTCAGTTCCGATAGACCACGCCGGGCAGCACGCAGAGCATCTCGAACAGGAGATTGGCGCCTGTGAGCGCGGTGTTGCCGGTCGGATCGTAGGGCGGCGCCACCTCCACGAGATCGCCGCCGACGAGGTCGAGGCCGCGGCAGCCGCGGATGATCTCCAGCGCCTGCGGCGTGGTGAGACCGCCGATCTCCGGCGTGCCGGTGCCGGGCGCATAGGAGGGATCGAGGCCGTCGATGTCGAAGCTCAGATAGACCGGCCCGCCCTTCACCTGGTCGCGCACCTCGGCCATGAGCGGCGTCAGTGACTTGTGCCAGCACTCCTCGGCCTGGACGACGCGGAAGCCCTGGCGGCGCGGCCAGTCGAAATCGTCGGCCGCGTAGCCGGTGGCGCGCAGCCCGATCTGCACGCAGCGCTTGCCGTCGAGCAGTCCCTCCTCCACGGCGACGCGGAAGGGCGTTCCGTGGGCGTACTTCTCGCCGAACATGGTCTCGTTGACGTCGGCGTGGGCATCGACATGCACGAGGCCGAGCGGACCGTACCTCTTCCTGAAGGCGCGCAAGATCGGGATGTCGATTGTGTGGTCGCCGCCGAGGGTCAGCACCTTCACGTTGTGCGACAGGATTTCGTCGAAGGCGGATTCGACGATGCCGATGCTCTTCTTGAGATCGAAGGTGTTGATGGCGACGTCGCCGATATCTGCGATCGACAGGCTGTCGAAGGGCGCAGCGCGGGTCGCCATGTTGTAGGGCCGGATGAGGCAGCTCTCGGCCCTGATCTGGCGCGGGCCGAAGCGCGCGCCGGCACGGTTCGAGGTGCCGATGTCCAGGGGCACGCCGACGAAGCAGACGTCGAGACCTTCGGCCGAGGGCAGCAGCGGCAGGCGCATCATGGTCGCGGGGCCGCCGAAGCGCGGCATCTTGTTGCCGCCGAGGGGCTGGTGCAGGACCTTCGTCATGGGTTGTCTCCAGACAGGGGCGTTGGCAGACCTGCCCATAGTCTGGGCAAATCGCCGCGGCAGCGCAATCCGCCACAGAGCCCGCGGAGTCGGGTGTCAGGCCGTCGGCGCGATGACGACCGCCTCGTCCGCCTGCAAATCGATGCTGCCGGCGACCGCGCTCCCCGCTCTGCCCGCATGGGTCGACAATTCGACGCTCCCGGCGGTGCCGGCGCCCAGGGGGATGGTCTTTGCCTTCGATTCCAGGTTCAGGACGACGACGAAGGAGCGATCCTGCCAGGTGCGCCGGTAGGCGACGACCTCGCCCTCGACTGGCAGCGGCGACCAGTCGCCGACCGAGAGCGCCGGCTCCCGGCGCCGCAGCGCCAGCAGCGACCGCGTCAGCGACAGCATGGAGTTGGGGTCGCGTTTCTCCGCCTCGACGGAGATGGTGGCGGCGTTGCCGGCGAGGGGAAGCCAGGGCTCGCCGCTGCTGAAGCCGGCATGGGCCGAGCCGTCCCAGGGCATCGGCGTACGCACGGGGTCGCGCCCCTGCGTGCCGCCGGGCATGTTGATGCCGAAGGGATCGCGGACGCGGTCGAGCGGGATCGGCACGCTCTCGTGCCCGAGCTCGTCGCCGTAGTAGAGCGTGGGCGTGCCGCGCAGGGTCATGAGCATGACCATGGCGACGCGCGCCTGGGCCGCGCCGAGGCGCGTCGCCACGCGCGGCTGGTCGTGGTTGCCGAGCACCCAGTTCGGCCAGGCGCCCGGCGGCAGCGCCGCCTCGTACTCCCGGATCAGGCGGGCGATCGGCTCGGCCTTCCATTTGTCGCGCTTCCACGATGCCCACAGCATCGAGAAGTTGAAGGGCATGTGGGCGCCGCCCAAATTGGGGCCGTAGTACTCCATTAGCCGCGCCTGCGGCAGGTAGAGCTCGCCGATCAGGGGACGGTCGCCGGGGAACTCCTCGAGCACGCGCCGCATCTCCACGACGATGTCGAGAATGCCCGGCGCGTCGGCGTTGTATTGCTGGATGAAGCGCCGATAGGGCGGATCGTCGGCCGGGCTGTAGTTGGGATTGATCGGATTGTCGCGGAACCCCGGGTCCTTCGAGAGGTGCCAGAGCACGTCGACACGGAAGCCGTCGACGCCGCGCTTCAGCCAGAAGCGCAGCGCGTCGTACATCGCCTTGCGCACGGCCGGATTGCGCCAGTTGAGGTCGGGCTGCTCGGCCAGGAAGGCGTGGTAGTAGTACTGGCCGGAGGCCTTGTCGAACTCCCAGGCGTTGCGGCCGGTGGCGAGGCTCATCCAGTTGTTGGGCGGGCTGCCGTCCGGGCGCGGGTCGCGCCAGATGTACCAGTCGCGCTTCGGCGAATTGCGCGACGTGCGCGCCTCCTTGAACCAGGGATGCTCGCTCGAGCTGTGATTGGGGACGAAATCGAGGATGATCTTGATGTTGCGCGCATGCAGCGCCGCCACCAGCCGGTCGAAATCGGTGAGCGTGCCGAAGATCGGATCGACGCCGGTATAGTCCGAGACATCGTAGCCGAAGTCGGCCATGGGCGAGGGATAGAACGGCGAGATCCAGACGGCGTCGACGCCCAGCCATTGCAGATAGTCGGCGCGCTGCGCGATGCCCGCGAGGTCGCCGACACCGTCGCCGTTGCTGTCCTGGAAGGAGCGCGGATAGATCTGGTAGACGACGGCCGGCTGCCACCAGGGCCGCTCCTGCGCCGGCATCTCAGACCCCTGCCCGCAGGCGCGGGCTCTCGAAGCCGAGCTTCTTCAGACCGTCCTGCACCTCCGGGCAGCTCATGAAGAGGTCCCAGAACAGTCCGGTGCGATAGTTCTCGATCATGATGATGATCGGCCCCTGGTCGATGGCGAGATAGGATTCCGCTACCCAGTTGTGCGTCTCGCTGAAGGCATCCCTGAAGCCGTATTCGCCCCAGATCTTGTCGCCGAGCTTGCCGTAGAAGTGGCACAGCGCCTGCATGCAGTGCTCGGGCGCATAGGGGAAGGACGAGAGCGCGGCGGTCGGCGTGATCACGCCGAGGTCCTCGCTGGGCGCGTGCGCGCTGTAGCCCTGGTAGTTGTCGCTCGCGGTGAGGCCCCAGCAATCCGCCCCGTAGCCCCTGTAACCCTTCGGGTTGCGCACGCAGTGCTCGCGGTTGATCAGGGTGTGCCGTACGTTCTGCTCCCAGTAGTCGGCGTAGCGGTCCTTCAGGCCGCGCGGATCGAGGTAGAGGAACGAGTAGTGGCTGAAGAATAGCGGCCCGCCATAGGCGGGGCCGAGCGGTAGCTGGATGTCGTAGTAGGTGCGCCCGTTGCGGAAGTCGTTCCCCTGGCAGTAGCCGCGGTGATAGACGTCGGGCTTGATCGCATAGCGCGGCGATGACGCCGCCATGACGTAGGTGATCAGGCACTCGTTCCAGCCGCGGACCTCGTGGTTCATGGCCCAGCCGTTGTTCGGGCTCCAATGCCAGTAGAGCACGTTGCCGCCGTCGCGCGTGTGCCAGTCCCATTCCGTCTCGTTCCACAGCATGCTGACGCGCGAGCGCAGCCGTACCTCCTCCTGGTCCTTGCCGTCGAAGAACTGCCGCGCGCACAGCAGCGCCGCGATGAGAAACGACGTCTCCACGAGGTCGCCGCCGTCGTCCTTTCGCGAGAACGGAAGGGTCTGGCCGGTGGCGCCGTTCCAGAAATGCGGGACGACGCCGTGATAGCTGCCGGCCTTGGCGATGAACTTGAGCATGGTCATCAGCCGCTCCAGCCCGTCCTTGCGGCTGATCCAGCCGCGCTTGACGGCGACGATGATGGCCATGATGCCGAAGCCGGTGCCGCCGCTGGTCACCTCGTCCGGGCCGCCGTTGTTGCGGTCGCGGCTGAGGCCGCTGACGGGATGGCCGAAGTCCCAGAAGTAGCGAAAGGTCTGCCGCTGCACGAGCTCGAGCAGCGCGGAATCGTCGAGATTGCGCGGCCGGTCGGCCATGGCCTCCTCCCCTTGCTTCGGACCGAGGCCCGTGAGTGCAAGAGCGGGGACCCGCTGTCAAGCGAGGATTAGACGGCCTTCAGCTCCACCTCGCCTGCGGGAACCGGATAGCGCCGCTGCTGCTGGCCGAAGCGCGGCTGCGGCGGGCTCGCGGGCAAGTGACGCAAGTGGACCGTGCGCGTGTAGAAGCCGGTCAAAGCCGGGTTGCTGCCGATCCCGATCACGGTCGCGGAGGCCAGCTCCTTACCGAAGATCGAGCGCGCGAGCCGACAGTGATCGGCCGTCATGTAGGGCGTGGTGTCCTCGAAGAATACCCAGGCCGGCGCATGCAGCACCAGCCGCGCCAGCGCCAGGCGCTGCTGCTCGTCGGCGGTCAGCGACTTGTCCCAGCGCTCCTTGTCGGCGAGCTTGGGGATCAGGCGCTCGAGGCCGACGCGGTGCAGGGCCGCGTGGACGACCGTATCGCTGAAGCCCTCGGGCTGGTCCGGATAGGTGATGGCGGCGCGCAGCGTCGTGAAGGGCAGATAGGGACGCGGCGGCATGAACATCACGCCGTCCGGCGCCGGCAGCAGGATCGTGCCGGTGCCCGCGGGCCACAGGCCCGCGACGGCGCGCAGCAGCTGGCTCTTGCCCGCCTCCGGGCAGCCGGCGATCAGCACGCGTTCGCCGCTGTCGACCTCGACGATCGGGCGGTCGAGGGCGGCGCGGCCGTCCGGCAGCTGAATGCTGAGGTTGGCGAAGGCGAGCTTCTCGGCGGGATGGCGGCCGACGGCGATCCGCTCGGCGTCCTCGCTCGGCGTGTTCAGGCTGAGCAGTCCATCGCGGAAGCGCACGACGCGCAGCAGCGTCGCCCGCCAATCCGCGATGTGGTGGAAATTGTCGACGAACCAGCGCAGCGCCTGCTGCACCTGATTGAAGGCGCCGACGACCATGGTGAGTCCGCCGAGCGACAGGTTGCCGTACATGTAGCCGGGCAGCGCGGCCAGCACGGGCACGGCGAGGGCGAGCCAGCCATAGCCCGAGGTGATCCAGGTCAGTCGGGCCAATCCGTTGGCGAGCTGGCGCCCGAGACTGATGACCTCGGTCGTGCTGCCGTCGATGGTGCGGCGCTCGTCCGACTCGCCGCCGTGCAGGGCGATCGCCTCGGCCGATTCGTGCACCCGCACGAGGGCGGTGCGCAGCTCGGCCTCGCGGGCATAGCGCTCGGCATTCAGGCGGATCAGCGGGCGGCCGATGAGCCAGGCCAGCCAGGAGCCCGCGGCCGAGTAGACCAGCGCGCACCAGAGCATGTAGCCGGGGATGGTGAAGTAGGTGCTGTGGTCGAGCGTGAAGGTCACTTCGCCCGAGAGAATCCAGAGCACGCCGGCAAAGCTCACCAGCAGCAGCGATGACTGCAGCAGACCGAAGCAGAGCATCGATGTCAGCTCGGCGAGCTGGCGCGCGTCCGCCTGCATATATTGGTCCGGATTGGCGCCGACCTCGCCGGCATGGGCGAGCAGATAGGGGCGCTTGGGCGCCAGCCACTTGTCGAGCAGGTCGTGCGTGAGCCATTCGCGCAGCACGACCTTGATGGTCTCCTGCAGCCAGGTCTGTCCGACGACGAGGACGAGCAGACCGCCGACGATCACCAGGAAGCGCCCGATCTCGGCGCCTAGGTTCTCGAAGGTGCGGTGTTCGAGGGTGTCGAGGAACGAGCCGTTCCAGGCATTCAGCTTGATCTGCCCGAAGGCGACGGCGCAGACCACGACCACCAGCGCCGTGGCGAGGATGCCCAGCCGCAGCCGGTGGCGCGGTGTCGCGACCAGCGCGCGCAAGAGGCAGAGGAGCTGTGGCATCACGCCGCGGTCGGCCATGCTCGGCTGCGGCCGAGCCGCCTCTTCGCGCAGCGCTTCACCCGTGCATGCCATCCTGTCCCACCGTCAGTGGAGGCTTAGGAGAGCCCCGGCCGCGGCGGCTGCGACTCGAAACCGCCGGGGAGCCTGGATGAGCCCCATCACCTTCACTTAACCTTAAATTCATTTATGACTTGTTAACTGCCCCTGTTAGGTGACCGCGGTCACAGATGGTGCGATTTCAATCGGGCGCAACCCACCGGTGCCGTGGCCACGATGTCGGCCACCCGCCACAGTCGTTCACACAGATCTGGCTTGACCCGCCAGTACTTAAGGGTGTTTGGAGTCGAATGGCCGCAGGACACGATCACTCTGCAGGCTTCGACGGGCAGTCCGTCGCCTACCCCCTCGGTCGGCGAAGGTCTGCGAGCCGGGACGCGCGGAGGTTAACAACCTCCAGGCGATCCCGAGCTTGGTTCCCAGGCAACCCCGAGCGACCATGAATCAATGTCGAGCGATTTTCAATAGGAAGAAATAGGGCCATAGCGAATGTCACAGCATCAGGCCAAGCGCATCGAGCAACTCGTCGGCATGATGACCGTCGAAGAGAAGATCGGGCAGCTCAACATGCTCTCGGCCGACATGGCCGTCACTGGTCCGGTGGTGTCCGGGGACTACATGGCGATGCTCAAGGCCGGCAAGCTCGGCAGCATGCTCAACCTCTACGGCGTGGAGAGCACGCGCAAGGTGCAGCGGGTGGCCGTGGAGGAGACGCGCCTCGGCATTCCCCTGTTCTTCGGGTACGACGTCATTCACGGCCACCGCACGGTGTTTCCGATTCCGCTCGGCGAGGCGGCCGCCTTCGACCCCGCGCTGTGGGAGCGCACGGCGCGCGTCGCGGCGCTCGAGTCCGCTGCCGACGGCCTCATGCTCACCTTCGCGCCCATGCTCGACGTCAGCCGTGATCCGCGCTGGGGCCGCATCTCCGAGAGCGCCGGCGAGGACACCTGGCTGACAGAGCGCCTGGCCGAAGCCAAGGTGCGCGGTTTCCAGGGGCCCGACCTCACTGCACCCGACTCCATCGCCACCACCGGCAAGCACCTGGCCGCCTACGGCGCCGTCACGGCCGGCCGCGACTATGCCCAAGTCGAGATCTCCGAGCGCAGCTTGCACGAGATCTACTTGCCGCCTTTCAAGGCGGCGATCGAGGCCGGCTCGCCCGCGCTGATGCCCGCGTTCACCGATTTCGAGGGCGTGCCGCTGACGGCCAATCGAGTCGTACTGCAAGATCTGGTGCGCGGCGCATGGGGATTCGACGGCATCTACATCAGCGACTACAACGCGATCGCTGAGCTCGTGGCGCACGGCGTCGCTGCCGACATTGCGGATGCCGCCGCCCTCGCCCTCAAGGCCGGCGTCGACATCGACCTGATGGCCAGCGCCTACACCAAGGGCCTGGCGGTCGCGCTCGAGCGGGGCACAGTTACGATGTCGGATCTCGACGCCGCCGTGCGGCGGGTGCTCGCCTTCAAGGCGCGGCTCGGCCTGTTCGACGATCCCTATCGCGAGAAGGCGCCCGTGCTCACGGCGGCGCAGCGCGCCGAATTTCGCGAGGTCGCGCGCGACGCCGCCTGCCGCTCGATGGTGCTGCTCAGCAACCGCAGCGGCGTCCTGCCGATCACCGCAACACCACGGCGTATCGCCGTGCTCGGCCCGCTCGCCGACAATGCCATCGAGATGCTCGGTCCCTGGTCGGGCGCGGGGCGCGGCGAGGAGATGGTCAGCCTGCTCGACGGTCTGCGCAAGACCTGGCCGCAGAGCGAGATCAAATATGCGCGCGGCGTCGAGGTCGACGGCGAGGACCTGAGCGGTATCCCCGCCGCCTTCGAGTTGGCGCGCCAGTCCGACCTCGTCATCCTCTGCCTTGGTGAGGCCCGCCAGATGAGCGGCGAGGCCGCCAGCCGCGCCCGCCCGGGGCTGCCGGGCAAGCAGGCTGCGCTCGCGGACGCTGTTCTCGACACCGGCAAGCCGACCGTCGTGCTGCTGAGCTCCGGCCGGCCGCTGGCGGTGTCCTGGCTGTTCGAACGAGCGAGCGCCGTGCTCGCCACCTGGTTCCTCGGCAGCGAGGCCGGCACGGCGGTCGGCGACGTGCTGAGCGGTCGCTGGAATCCCTCGGCCCGCCTGCCCGTCTCCTGGCCGGTCGATGTCGGACAGATTCCGGTCTTCTATTCGCGCCTGCCCACTGGCCGTCCGTTCGACGCCAAGATCCGCTACACCAGCAAATATCTGGACATGCCGAACGAGCCGCTGTTCCCCTTCGGCCACGGCCTGTCCTACACCACGTTCAAGCTGAGCAACCTGCGTGTCGGCCCGACCGCGCTGCGGCGTGGCGCCACTGTGACCGTCGAGGTCGATGTCGCGAACGAGGGCAAGGTCGCCGGCGAAGAGACCGTACTGCTGTTCGTGCGCGACCCCGTGGCGACGATCTCACGCCCCCTGCTGGAGCTGAAGGGCATGGCGAAGATCACGCTCGGGCCAGGCGAGCGCCGCAGCGTGCGGCTGAAGCTCACGACCGACGATCTCTCCTTCATCGGCACGGACCTGAAGCCGCACCTCGAGCCCGGCGCGTTTGAGATCTTCGTCGGCCCGTCCGCCAAGAAAGAGACCCTGCTGCAGACGACGATCCAGCTGCTGCCGAGCTGAGCAAACATGGCGCTCTACCCGCAGCAGAACGCGCACCGCTCGATCTGCGATCTCGGCGGTCTCTGGTCATTCCAGCTCGATCCACAGGAGATCGGCGAGCAGCAGGGCTGGTTCCGCACGCTGCCGTCGCCGCGCAGCATCGCTGTGCCCGCCAGCTGGAACGAGCAGTTCGAGGACACCCGCGATTATCTGGGCGTCGCGTGGTACTGGCGGCGCGTCACGGTGCCGCCGGCCTGGCGCGGGCAGAGGATCATGCTGCGCTTCGGCTCCGCCACCTACGCCGCCAAGGTCTGGGTCGACGGCAAGCCGGTTGGCAGCCATCTTGGCGGCCATCTGCCGTTCGAGTTCGACATCTCGACGTCGGTGTCATGGGACGGGCCGACGATCATCGCTGTGCAGGTCGAGAACAAGCTGTCGCCGACACGCGTACCGCCCTCGGCCACCAATCCGGAGCTGATTGCCAACACCTTCCCCGACGTCACCTACGATTTCTTCCCCTACTGCGGCCTCGATCGGCCGGTGCTGCTCTACAGCCTGCCGCCGCTGCACATCACGGACGCGACCGTCGTCACCGCGATCGACGGCGCCGACGGCGTGATCGAGGTGTCGGTCGCGACCAGCGACAAGTGGAACGGGCGCGGCGTCCTTCGGTTGGAGACCGGTAGCGATCCTCTCACCGCCGACCTCACCTTCAAGAACGGGACGGCGCAGGCCGCGCTCCGCCTGCGCAAAGCGCGCCTGTGGAGCCCCGACGATCCCTACCTCTATCCGCTGTCGATTGCGCTGATCGAGGGCGATAAGGTTCGCGATGCCTACACCCTCGACATCGGTATCCGCACGATCGAGGTGCGCGGCGACCGCCTGCTGCTGAACGGCCAACCCATCCAGCTCCGGGGCTTCGGCCGGCACGAGGACTTCCCGGTGCACGGCCGCGGCCTCGACCTCCCCGTGCTCATCCGCGACCACGCGCTCCTGAAATGGGTCGGCGCCAACTCCTACCGCACGAGCCACTACCCCTACTCCGACGAGGCCATGGCCGTCGCGGACCGGGAGGGCTTCCTGATCATCGACGAGATTCCCGCCGTCGGCCTGCTGTTCGACGACAGCGAGCAGGCGGTCGCCACCCGCCTCGCCACCTGCAAGCAGCAGATCAGCGACCTGATCGCGCGGGACAAGAACCATCCGAGCGTGATCATGTGGTCGGTCGCGAACGAGCCCTCCTCGCGCGGCGCCCTGCGCGGCAACACCGACAGCGGGCTCGAGTTCTTCATGGAGCTGCTGGCGCATGCGCGCGCCCAGGACAGCACGCGCCCGGCGTTGCTCGTCGGCGAGCAGCGCACGGAGCGCTCGTGGATCGCGCAGGCCGACGTCATCACCGTGAACCGCTACTGGGGCTGGTACATCCTGCCTGGACAGATCGACAAGGCGGTCGCGCAGCTCGCGCGCGAGCTCGACGAGCTGCATGCCGCTACGGGTAAGCCCGTGATCATCGCGGAGTTCGGCGCCGATGCCGTCGCCGGCACGCACAGCGAGCCGCCGCAGATGTGGACCGAGGAGTATCAGGCGGCGATGCTGAAGGCCTATCTCGACCTCGCCGCCGCGCGCCCCTGGATCGTCGGCCTGCACGTCTGGAACTTCGCCGATTTCAAGACCGGCCAAGGCACCCACCGCGCCCTCGGCATCAACCACAAGGGCGTCTTCACCCGCGACCGCCAGCCGAAGATGGCCGCACGATTCCTGCGCTCACGCTGGGCCGAAGGTCGGTAGAGTTCAGATTCCTGCAGGGCTGACGCTACAGTCCTGTTGCAGCGCGCGCCGACGCGAGCGAATTCAGCGGCGCGGATCCTTTCCCGGTGGAATACTGATATTCTCGTCGGGGGTCGGGTGGCGTATCGCCAACTTTGCTTCGTCATAGGTCGGACAGGAAGCTTCGTCGCTCCGAAGTCGGCGAGCAGCATAGTCGCAAGTATTCTTCAGATGGCCGGGCGGTTCATATCCGAAAAAATGGAGCGGCTCTCCATCCTTGAATTCGAGGACGTAGAGCTTCTTCCCGTGCTCTTCCCACGTCGTCTGACAGCCCGTGTACCTGGCGTCCAGCGCTCCCGGGAAAACAAAGAAGTAGAGTCCGTGCACGCTGAAAGCGACCGCGTTTCGCGGAGGCTTTTCGAGCTTGCAGCCTGGTTGTTCCGCAGCAGACGCCTGTGATATCGCGAACACACCGACGCAGACAGACGCAAATGTCGCGAGGAAAGCAGAGCACAAAGGATTCATTTGCAGATGACGCGCAACTTCCTTCGAGTCACGGCGCCAATGATGCCGTAGAGGACCCTGTCAGTCTACCGACACCGCCGCGACCGCGGACGCGGCTTCAGCCGCGGCCAGCCCCATATCCCTGTGGCCCGCGACGGTGCCCAAAATATGACGTCCCCATGCCGAATTGCGAACGGAATCTGGCACTTGTGGGGGCGCGACGTGGCGACGTTGGGTGTCGCGAGGGGGCCCGTCGGTGTGCCAAATCGCACACCTCGGCTGCGGCACGACGACACCAACCCTGGAGTCGGGGCCCAGCACACCCCACATAAGTATTGCGGCTGTCCCTCGTTCTCGAAGGCCGCACTTGCTCGACGGAGCACACAAGCCCGCCGCACCGGCTGCGGCGGGCTTGTCGTAGGGCCGGCGCATCCCCTGTAGCTGAGACATCAATCATGCCGGCGAAAGCGGGCATCCATAGTCTATGGATTCCTGATTTCAGCGAAACGACAATGCAGGGAGAACGACGCTTCCCAAGTTCGGGACCACCGATCCAAGTGCTTTAGATTGCAATCTGCGTCCCACTCGACTCTGATTCATGAACTCCGGTTCCTCCATCCCCACCCTCGCCACCGAGCGCCTCCTCCTGCGCGCGTGGCGCGAGGAGGACCTCGCGCCGTTCGCGGCGCTCAATGCCGATCCGCGGGTGATGGAGTTCCTGCCGCAGCGGCTGGGGCGAGCCGAGAGCGATGCCCTGGCCGGGCGCATCGCCGCGAATCTGCGGCAACAGCGCTTCGGCCTGTGGGCGGTGGAGGTGCGGGGCGGCGCGCCCTTCATCGGCTTCGTCGGGCTGGAGGCGCCGAGCTTCGAGGCGCATTTCACGCCCTGCCTGGAGGTCGGCTGGCGGCTGGCGTTCGAAGCGTGGGGCTGCGGCTACGCCACCGAGGCGGCGCGGAGCGCGCTCGCCCACGGCTTCGGCTCGCTCGGGCGCGCCGAGATCGTCTCCTTCACGACCCGCGGCAACCGCCGGTCGCGCGCCGTCATGGAACGGCTCGGCATGCGCTACGATTCCGCCGACGATTTCCTCCACCCCGGCCTGCCGGCCGACCATCCGCAGCGGCCGCACGTTCTCTACCGCCTCCGCAAGCCAACGTGACGACGGCCGCTACTTGACTGGTCTCAAGACGGCGGCATAGCTTTTTTGCCGAGGGCCGGTGTACTTGCAGAATACACGGTCGCCCTGGGGGAACGCGATGCGGCGGCGCCGTGACGTCCGTCTGGAAGCGTAGAGCATGAGCGGCGGAAACGCTCTGCTGAAGGATCAGGTCTGCATCGTCACCGGTGCCGGCCAGGGCCTCGGCCGCGCCGTCGCCCTCGAGATGGCCGGCGAAGGCGCCGTGGTCGCCCTGCTCGAGCGGAACGCGGAGACGGGCGCGGCAGTGGCTGCGGAGATCCGCGGCAAGGGCGGACGCGCCGAGGCCTACGCGCTCGACGTCACGGACTACGACGCCTATGGCGCCGCGGTCGCCGACCTGCTGCGCAAGTCCGGCAGGATCGACGTGCTCGTCAACAACGCCGGCATCAACCCGCCGACCGCGACCATCCTGCAGGACACGCTGAAAGACTGGCGGCGGACCATCGCGATCAACCTGGAAGCAATCTATATGGGCTCTAAGTTCGTGGCCCCGCACATGGCGGAGCGGAAAAGCGGACGCATCATCCACATCGCCTCGATCCAGGGCTTCGCCTCCAGCGGAACCGTCGGCTCCTACAACGCCGCCAAGGGCGGCATCATCGCCTTCACCAAGTCAATGGCGGTAGAGCTCGGGCCCTACGGCATCCTGGTCAACGCGGTGGCACCGGGCTTCATGCGCACGCCGATGTCGGTCGTCGACGGAGTCGACGAGACCGAGACGGCGGAGTTCACGGAGTGGTACGTGACGAAGGGCAAGATACCGCTCCGCCGCACCGGCTATCCCGAGGACGTCTCGGGCACGGTGCTCTTCCTCGCCTCGAGCTACTGCCGCTACATGACGGGGCAGCTGCTCGTGGTCGACGGCGGATTGATGAGCACGTTCTGACAGTATGACAAAAGCAACCAACGGGAGGCCCAGGGAATGACGATCAAGAGCAATGGCGCAGACGGTTTCGCGCGTCGGAGATTTCTGAAGGGAACGGCTGCGCTCGGCGCCGGCACGGCGCTGAGCCGGTTGCTGCGCACACGCGCGGCGCGGGCGGATACGCCGACGCTGGACATGTGGTGGTGGGGCGAGCAGGAGCTGCCGGGCCTGCAGGCCTTCGTTGACGACTCCGTGAAGAACTATTCGGCCGCGGCCGTGAAGACGATGCTGCAGGACACCGCCGTCGTCATCTCGCAGTTCCAGACGGCGGCAGCCGCCGGCAAGGCGCCGGACATCCAGTATCTCTGGAACGGCATCTACCACATGGAGAGCGTGTGGCTCGGCTATCTCAAACCGCTGAACGGGCTGATCAAGGACGACGTGCTGAACAACTCGCGCGCGACCCTCCTCAGCCACTATGCCGGCAACATCTACCGGATGGGCTGGTATCCGCTGCCGATGATCTGGTGCTACAACAAGGACCTGTTCGACAAGGCCGGCCTCGACGCCGACAACCCGCCGAAGACCTGGGACGACCTGCTCGCCGCCTGCGATAGGCTGAAGGCCAAGGGCATCGCGCCCATCGGCGGCGGCATCCAGGACGGCTATTGGGGCGAGTGGTATTTCGGCCATGCGCTGGCGCAGAACGTCGACAGCACCGGCGAGGCCGTCGACCTCTTCACGGGCGCGCGCGATTTCCGCGACCCGAAGTATCACGAGCACTGGGTGCGGCTCGAGGAGCTGAAGAAGCACGACTTCTTGAATCCGGACATGTCGTCGCTCGAGCTCTATCCCGGCATCGACCTGATCGTCGCGGGCAAGCTGGCCATGGGCGAGTCCATCGGCGGCCGCGTGCCCGCCGACAGCAAGGCGACCGGCGGCAAGATCGGCACGATGGTCATGCCGGTCTACGGCAAGGGCAAGATGGCGGGCAAACCGATCCTCGACTCCCAGGGGCTGGGCATCTCGACCAACGCCGAGGATCCCAAGGCGGCCGCGGCCTTCCTCGAATATCTGAGCTCGCCCGAGCGGCTCAAGGTGTTCTGGGACAAGACCGGATGGCTGCCGGCCAACACCGCCTTCGACACCTCGGTCATCACCGATCCGACGGTAAAGGCGATGTGGCACCAGTTTGGCGAGTCCGAGAACATTCCCTACCTCTCCAACCTGGTGCCGGGCCAGTTCTACGAGCAGGCCCTGTTGCCGACCGCGCAGCAGATCGTGCAGGGCAAGAGCACGGGCGAGCAGGCCGGCGAGCTGGCCGCCAAGGTCGCCAAGGAGTGGCGCGACTTCAATCCGGACATGGTGGACCACTACAAGAAGTGGGCGGCAGACCTGTCGGGCTGATCATACGCAAACGGAGGTCCGGGAGAAGCGATGCTCCCGGGCCTCCTGCTGACCCACCGAGACCATGCAGCATCATTCCCGGCTGACGCCCTATCTCTACGTCCTGCCGCTCGTCGCGCTGCTCGCGTTCGTGTTCGGCTATCCGTTGGTGCGGATCTTCGAGTTCAGCTTCAAGCTGGTGCGCGGCATCAACGGCCCCTGGATCGGCTTCCGGAACTACCAGCTGATCCTGGGCCAGGACCTGTTCTGGGAATCGGTCCGCCACAACATGTTCCTGCTGCTGGCTGTGCCGGTGATGGTGGCGTGGTCGCTGCTGCTGTCGATCATGCTGTACGAGCGGGTCCGGGGCTGGAAGCTCTATCGCGTCGTCCTCTTCACCCCGTACATCCTGGCGATCCCCATCATCGCGGTCGTCATGAAAAAGATGTTTCAGTTCAGCGGCCCCGTGAACGAGGTGCTGCGCTGGCTGGGGCTGGACTTCCTGGCGCTCGACTGGATCGGCTCGTCCGACGTCGCCCTGTGGACGGTGATGATCCTCATCATCTGGCGGGAATCAGCGCTCGGCATCATCCTCTTCCTGGCGCGGCTGCTGAGCCTCGACGAGGCGCTGGTCGAGGCGGCGCATCTCGACGGCGCCACCTGGTGGCAGCGCGCGCGCTTCGTGTTCCTGCCGCAGATGAAGCTGGTGATCGAGTTCTACGTGGTGGTCAGCGTCATCACGATGCTGTCCTCGGTCTTCGCCTATATCTACATGATGGGCGGCGGCCGCGGTGGCCCTGGCACGTCCACGATGGTGCTGGAGCTTTACATCTTCAGCGCGCTGATCAAGACCAGCCTGCCCGGCATCGCCTCCGCCGTCTCGGTCCTGCTGTTCCTGGTGTCCCTGCTGCTGATCGTGCCGCTGTTCGCGGTGCGGCGGCGGGCCAACGAGGAGGCCGCCGCATCGTGAAGCCGGACCAGGCCCTTAAGCACGGCATCCTGCTGGTCGCGGCCGTCCTCGCGCTCTCGCCGACCGCCTTCATGATCCTCACATCGCTGAAGGGACAGGACGACTATACCTTCAACAAGGTGGGCTTTCCTCAGGCGATCGTGTTCGACCACTTCGAGAGCATCCTGTTCGACAGCCCGTTTTTCGTCTGGATGCAGAATAGCGCCATCCTGGCCGGCGGCGCGGTGATCCTGAGCACGGCGGTCTCCTGTCTCGGCGCCTATGCCATCGCGCGGATGCAGTTCCGCGGCCGCGGGCTGCTGTTCTCGGTCAGCACCTCGCTCATGGCGGTGCCGCCGGTGGTCATGATCGTGCCGCTGTTCGTGCTCTATACCCAGCTCGAGCTGATCAGCACCTTCCGCGGCACCATCCTCATCTATGCCGGCCTGCTGACCCCGTTCTCCGTCTATCTCCTCACCACCTTCTTCCGCACCCTGCCGCGCGACATCTTCGAGGCGGCCCATATGGACGGCGCCGGCGACCTCTTCATCCTCTGGCGGATCGTGCTGCCGCTCTCCCTGCCGGCCCTGCTGACGCTCGTGGTGGTGAACGCGCTCTATGTGTGGAACGACCTGCTCATCGCCATCATCTTCCTGCAGGACGACTCGAAGCGCACGCTCATGGCCGGCATCAGCGTGTTCCAGGGCCGCTACGAGAACCAGATCCCCCTGACCATGGCCGCGATGGTGATCGCCAGCGCGCCGATGGTCATCCTCTATATCGCTTTCCAGAAATACTTCATCCGCGGCCTCATGGCGGGCGCGGTGAAGTGATGGCCGACACCGGCAGGCTCGGCCTGATCGTCAATCCCGTCGCCGGCATGGGCGGAAGCGTCGGGCTCAAGGGCACGGACGGCCGCGACATTCTTGATCGCGCGGTGGCGCTGGGCGCGCAGCCGGTGGCGCCCGCGCGAGCATTGCGCGCGCTCCGACGCCTGGCCGCTCTGGCGCCGGGCACCGGTCTCATCGGCTGCGCCGGCGCCATGGGGGGCGACGTGGCGGCGCAAGGCGGCCTCCCCTTCACGCCGCTGGCCCATGGACCGGGCGCGACAACGGCCGCCGATACGCGCGCGGCCGCGCAGGAGCTGCGCGCCCGCGGAGTCCCGCTGATCCTGTTCGCCGGCGGCGACGGCACGGCGCGCGACATTCTGGATGCCGTCGGAAACGCCGTGCCGATGCTCGGCATTCCCAGCGGCGTGAAGATGCACTCCGCCGTCTTCGCCATCAGCCCGGAGGCCGCGGGCCAGCTCGCCGCCCTCGTCGCCGCGGCCCCCGGCGGCAAGATCGGCACGCGCGAAGCCGAGATCATGGACATCGACGAAGACGCCATGCGCACGGGCCGCGTCTCGGCCCGGCTCTATGGCTACGGACGCGTCCCCTTCGAGCGGCAGCTCCTGCAGAGCGCCAAGGCCGGCGGCATGACCGAGGACGCCGCGCTCGACGGCGTCTGCCGCGAGATCGCCGCGGAGCTGCAGCCGGGAGTGGTCTACGTCCTCGGCCCCGGCACGACGACGCAGCGCATTCTCGGTCATCTCGGGCTCTCCGGTACGCTGCTCGGCGTCGACGCCGTGCTCGATGGGAAGCTCGTGGGCCGCGATGTCGGCGCCGAGGAGCTGCGCGCGCTGGTCGACGGCCGGCCGGCGCGGATCGTCGTCAGCGTCATCGGCGGCCAGGGCTACATCTTCGGGCGCGGCAACCAGCAGATCGGCCCGGCCATCATCCGCGCCGTAGGCCGGGACAACATCGTCGTCGTGGCGACCCAGCACAAGCTGGCGACGATCGAGGGCGGCCGCCTGCTCGTGGACACCGGCGACCGCGCCTTGGACGAGCAGCTCCAGGGCTATATCCGCATCCGCACCGGCCCGGGCCAGTCGGCGATCATGCGGCTCGCCGCCTGACTCCCAGTCGACACGCTGTACACGCGATTGAAAAGCGCCGGGGCCGATGCAAGAATGCGCCCGTCTAGCAGGGAGATGCCGTCGCATGACATCGAACGAAGCCACGGCCCATCCGTGGATGGCGAACTCGCTGGCCGACATCAAGCAGGCCATGCTGGCGGAGATCGGCGCCGCGAGCGTCGAGGAGCTGTTCGAGCAGATCCCGGTCGGCCACCGGCTGAAGGCGTCGATCAAGCTGCCGCGGCAGCTGAAGTCGGAGGCCGAGCTGAAGCGCCATCTCGTGACGACCCTGGCGCGCAACGGCAATTGCGAGCAGTACCTCAACTTCCTCGGCGCCGGCTGCTGGCAGCACCACGTGCCGGCGGTCGTCGACGAGATCGTCGGGCGCACGGAATTCCTGACGCCCGTCTGGGGCTCGCCGCAATCGGACCACGGCCGCAACCAGGCTTGGTTCGAATATGCCAGCCAGATGGGCGAGCTGCTGAACATGGAGGTCGTGCAGCTCCCCGTCTATAGCTGGGGCTGCGCCATCGGCCACGCCATCCGTATGGCTGCGCGCCTCACCGGGCGGCACGAGGTGCTCCTGCCCCGGCTCATCGATCCCGAGCGCCTGTCGGTCATCCGCAACTACTGCGAGCCGACCGAGATGACGGGCCATATCGCGATCGTGCCGGTCGCCCACGACCGCAAGACCGGCGGCCTCGATCTGCGCGACCTCCAGGCGAAAATCTCGGCCAAGACGGCGGCCGTCTATTTCGAATCTCCGGGCTATCTCGGGACCATCGAAGGCCAAGGCGCGGAGGTCGCCCGCATCGCCCGCGCCCACGGCGCCGAGACCATCGTCGGCGCCGATCCCATCAGCCTGGGCGTGCTGAAGCCGCCGGCCGACTATCGCGCCGACATCGCAGTCGGGCCGACCCAGCCGCTCGGCGTGCACATGAACTGCGGCGGCGGCGTCGGCGGCTATATCGCCTCGCGCGACGAGGAAAAGTATATCCGCCAGTACAACGGCTTCCTCGTCAGCATCACCGACACGGCGCGGCCCGGCGAGCACGGTTTTTCTCTCTCCTGCTCGCACCAGACCTCCTACGGCATGCGCGAGCAGGGCCGCGACTGGACCGGCAACTCCGTCTATCTCTGGGCCATCGCCAATGCAGTCTACATGTCGCTGCTGGGGCCGCAGGGGTTCCGCGAAATCGGCGAGCTGATCCTGCAGCAGGCCCACTATGCCGCGCGGACGCTGGCCAAGATCAAGGGCGTGCGCGTGCTGTTTCCCAAGGGCTTCTTCAAGGAGTTCGTTGTCAATTTCGACGGCACGAGCAAGAAGGTGGCGCGCATCAACAAGGCGCTCCTCAAGCGCGGCATCTTCGGCGGCAAGGACCTCTCGCGCGAGTTCCCCGAGTTCGGGCAAAGCGCGCTCTATTGCGTGACCGAGGTCCACAGCAAGGACGACATCGACCGCCTGGCGTCGGCGCTGAAGGAGGTCGTGGGCAAATGAGCGAGAAGAACGACCTGCGCCGCTACCACGCCGCCGTCTGGGACGAGCCGCTCGTGATGGAGCTCGGCCATCCCGGCCGGCGCGGACAGGTATTTCCGGAGGCGGAGCCGGCGGTGAGGAAGGCCGTGGGCGAGGCGCGGGCGCTGATCCCGGCCGGCATGGCGCGCACGGAGGCGCCGCACCTGCCGGAACTGTCGGAGCCCGAGGTGCAGCGCCACTACCTGCATCTCTCGCAGGAGACCCTGGGCATGATGGGGATCAGCCTGTTCGGCACCTGCACCATGAAATACAACGCCCGCGTCAGCGAGGCCGTGGCCATGCGGCCGGAGCTGGCGGAGGTGCATCCTCATCAGCCCGAGGACACGTTGCAGGGCATCCTCGAGATCATCCACGGCTTCGATCTCATCCTGCGCGAACTCTCGGGCATGGATCAGTTCATTTTCCAGGCCGGCGGCGGCGCCGATGCCGCCTACACCCACTGCTGCCTCACGCGTGCCTGGCACCAGGCGCGCGGCCAGCTGGCGCAGCGCGACGAGATCATCACCTCCATCCAGGCCCATCCCTGCAACGCCGCGACCGCCGCCGCGGCCGGCTTCAAGGTCGTCACGCTCCAGCTGGAGGAGAACGGCTACCCCTCGATCGGGGCGCTGAAGGCCGCGCTCTCGCCGCGCACCGCGGCGCTGCTCATCAACAACCCCGACGACATGGGGATCTACAACCCGGACATCAAAGAATGGGTAAGGCTCGTGCATGAGGCCGGCGGTCTCTGCTTCTACGACCATGCCAACTTCAACGGCGTCATGGGCAAGCTGCGCGCACGGGAGCTGGGCTTCGACGCCTGCATGTACATGCTGCACAAGACCTTCGGCGCGCCCAAGGGCGGCGGCGGTCCGGCGGTCGGCGCCTATGGTTGCTCGAAGGAGCTGGCCCCCTTCCTGCCCACGCCGGTCGTGGTGCGCGAGGACGGTGCCTACCGCCTCGACCACGACCGTCCGCAGAGCGCGGGCAAGATCCGCGAGTTCTGGGGCAACGTGCCGCAGGTGTTGAAGGCCTATGCCTGGGCGCGCTGCATGGGGGCGGAGGGCATCAACGAGGCCTCGGACCTGTCGGTGCTGGCCAACAACTACATGGATAAGAAGCTCGGCGAGATCCGCGGGCTGACGCGCTCCAACCCGCAGGTCAAGAAGTGGCGCATGGAGATGACGCGCTGGAGCCTGGGCAAGCTGAAAGAAGATACTGGCGTCGGCACTGCCGACGTCGCCAACCGCATGGCCGACTACGGCATCGATCCCTACTGGATGTCGCATGAGCCCTGGGTGGTGCCGGAGCCGTTCACGCCCGAGGCCGGCGAGATGTACTCCAAGGAGGATCTCGACCAGTGGATCGCCGTGATCGCGCGCATCGTCGAGGAGGCGTACGCCGACGCCGCGCTGGTGAAGAGCGCGCCGCATGCCCAGGCCATTCACCAGATCAAGGGCGCGCCGCTCGAGGACCCGAAACGCTGGGCCATGACCTGGCGCGCCTACCGGCGCAAGAATGGAAGCACGCCGAGCGGCGGCTGAACAGCGTGCAGAGGCCTGGATCGGCGATGTGCGTCCTTCGACAAGCTCAGGATGAGGTTCCTTCTTCGTGCCACCGAAGTCGCCCCTCATCCTGAGCTTGTCGAAGGACGCACGGCCGCTTTGCAGCAGATTTGGAGGGCGGGTGGGATGGCGACCAGAAAGAAAGCAACGGTCCGCGCCAAGCGCGAACGCGCCGGCCCGCGCAAGGGCAAGCCGCCGCGGCGGCTGCGCGGGACCGGCGCGGCCTATGTCTATGACAGCCTGAAGGCGCAGATCCTCGATCTCGAGCTGCAGCCGGGCACGCTGCTCGACGAGACCCAGGTGAGTCGGCAGTTCGGCGTCTCCCGCTCGCCCGTGCGCGAGGCCCTGATCCGGCTTTCCGCGGAAGGGCTGGTGCAGAACCTGCGCAACCGCACCTCCATGGTGGCGCAGTTCGACGTGGCGGCCCTGCCGGCCTATTTCGACGCCCTGCAGCTGCTCTATCGCCTGAGCGCGCGACTGGCGGCGGCGAACGCCATCCCGGCGAAGCTCGAGGGACTGCGCCGCATCATGCGCGAGCACGAAGTGGCCGTGCACCGAGGCGACATGCGCGCGATGATCCTGGCCAACCGCGATTTCCACACGGCGGTCGCGGAGATGAGCGGCAACCCCTTCCTCGCCAACTGGATGCGCGGCCTGCTCGATCAGGGTCAGCGCATCCTGCGGCTCTATGCGCGCAATCTCGGCGACAACCTGCCGGACACGGCGCTGAAGTCGCACCGGGAAATGCTGGACGCCATCGCCGCCGGCGATGCCGACCGCGCGGAGGCGGCCGGCCGTGCCGACGCGCTGGTCATCGTGGAGGAGTTCAAGCGCGATCTGTCGAACCGGCCGGCCGCGCTCCTGCTGCTCGGCAAGTGACGCTCCGTCACGCGTCGATCGCATGTCGACATGGAGTATGCGATTGACTTGGAGGCGCGCCATGCGTCACTATCGGCGTTGCGGGGAGGCCGGCCGGCTGCGGCTGGAGGGGCGGCCAAGCGCCCGCGTCAAACAATAAGCGGCGGCGGGCTTCCCGGGCGCGCCGCGCAGGGAGATCTCACCATGCTAAAGAGAATGGCCTTGTCTTGCCTCGCCCTGGTGGCGGCGCTGGCGGCTTCGTTCACCGTCGTTCAGGCGAAGTCGCTCGACGACATCATCAAGGACGGCGTCATCCGCATCGGCATCAACCCGAACTTCCCGCCCAACAGCTCGCGCGGCGCCAGCGGCGACTGGGAAGGCTTCGACATCGACGTGGGCAACAAGATCGCGGAGGCCCTGGGCGTGAAGGTCGAATGGGTGCCGACGGAGACGCCGCAGCGCGTGCCGTTCCTGGTCGCCGATAGAATCGACATCTCGCTCGGCGCCCTCACCCGCTCGGCCGAGCGCGCCAAGCTCATCGAATACACCGTCCCGCTCCACACCGAGGTGATGGCGGTGCTCACGACCGATAAGCTCGACATCAAGGATTGGAAGGAGCTGGACAACTCCAAGTACACGCTCGCCAACATGCGCGGCAACTGGTCGGTGGACTACCTGAAGAAGGAGCTGCCGAACGCCAAGATGGAGCTGGTCGATACGATCGCCGACACGGTGCGCCTGGTCGCCCAGGGCCGGGCCGACGCGATCGTGGAGAACATCGACTTCTTCATGAAGCACACCAAGAACTATCCGGACGTGCACTGGAAGGTCCTGCCCAACCCGATCGACATCGGCTGGGACGCCATCGGCGTGCAGCGCGGCAACTATCCGCTGCGCGACTTCCTGAACATCGTCCTTTACAACCTCCACACCAGCAATTTCGTGAACGATACCTGGGAGAAATGGTACGGCGCGCCAATGCTGGTAAAGGTGGTGCCGAACCCCTACTTCTGATCGCGTCACGGTAAGAGCGGGCGCTTGAGCGGCGCCCGCTCGCCGCTTTGCGAGCCAGGCACAGTGGGCCCGCAACGATGAACTTCAGCTTCCTCCACTTTTTCCACTTCAACTACACGTTTCAGTGGGGCGTCGCGTTCGCCCATTTGCCGGAACTGCTGCAGGGCGCCGTCGTCACTCTCGAGCTGGGCTTGCTGACGTTCTGGGGCGGCGCGCTCATCGGTCTGCTGGGCGCCTCGCTCAAGACCTTCGGTGGCCCGTTCCTGCGCCGCGTGGCCGACGTCTACGTCGTCTTCTTCACCAACACGCCGGCTCTGATCCAGATCTATTTCCTCCTCTATGGTCTCGGCGATATCGGCATTCTGTGGGATCCGTTCACTTGCACGCTGATCGGCCTCACGCTCAACGCCGGCGCCTATCTGACGGAGATCATGCGGGCGGGCTTCATCTCGGTGCATCGTACGGAGATGGAGGCGGCGGAGACCTTGGGAATGTCGGTGTGGCAACGGATCCGCTTCGTGATCGTGCCGCACATCGCAAAGGTGATCTATCCGGCGCTCGCCAATTTCTTCATCGTGATCCTCGTCATGGGCACCTCGGTCGGCGCGATCGTCGGCGTCGATGAGCTGACGGGTCAGGCGATCAACATCTCGACCGAAAACTACCGCTGGCTCGAGATGTTCGTCGTGGTCGCCGGCATCTATGTGGTGCTGACGCTCATCGCCAGCCTGTCGCTCGCCCTCGTCGGCCGCTGGGCCTTCCGAGTCAAGGCGAAGGTGCTGTGATGCTCGAGCGCCTGGCGATGGAGGCCCCGCGCTTCTTTGCGCCACACAACCTCGCCCTGCTGCTGGAGGCCATGGGCATGACGCTGGCGCTGACGGTGGTCGGCTGCGTGCTCGGATTTCTGCTGGCCTTCGGCATCGTGTTCCTGCGGCAGACCCCGGGACGGTTGGCCCTGCCTATCCGGTTCATGGCGATCTTCTATGTCGAGATCTTCCGGCGCATCCCCTTTCTCGTCGTGACCTATCTCGTGCTCTTCTTCATCCAGGCCTTCGTCAACAATGCCTCGCTGTTCGCCATCGCCGTGATTGCCATCTGCATCTATTCCACGGCCTATACGGCGGACATCATCCGCGGCGGCTTCGAATCCGTGGCACGCCAGCAGACTGAAGCCGCGGCGGCCATGAACTTCAGCCGGTGGCAGACGCTGGTGAGCGTGATCATCCCGCAATCCTGGCCGGTCATCCTGCCGCCGGCGGTGGCCTTTGCGGTCGGCTTCATCAAGGATACCGCCTTGGTATCGCAGGTCGGGGTGTTCGAGCTGACGTTCCGGGCCAAGGAAATGAACAACGAGGGCTTCTCCGCCCTGCTGGTGTTCGGCACCACTGCCCTTCTCTACTTCGCGATGTCCTACCCCCTGAGCCGTTGGGGTCGATGGCTGGAGCAACGCCTTGCATCATCTCCAAGTAAAAGATCTCAGCAGCGCCTACGGCCCGCTCACCGTTCTTAAGAGCGTCAATCTCACGCTCGGTAAGGGCGAGGTGGTGGCGCTCATCGGTCCGTCCGGCTCCGGCAAGTCGACGATCCTGCGGGTGCTGATGGGGCTGACGCCGCCGACCGCCGGCGAGGTCTGGGTCGACGGCACGGCCATCGACTACCGCAGCGCCGCCAGCATCCGCGCGGCGCGCGAGCGCATGGCGATCGTGTTCCAGCAGTACAACCTGTTCCAGAACATGGACGTGATGCGCAACGTCACGATCGCGCCGGTGAAGATCAAGCGCCGGCCGCGCGCCGAGGTCGAGGCCGAGGCGGTGCGCCTGCTCGCCAAGGTCGGCCTCGCCGACAAGCACCACGCCTATCCCGACGAGCTCTCGGGCGGCCAGCAGCAGCGCGTCGCCATCGCGCGCGCTCTCGCCTTGAAACCGGAGATCCTGCTGCTGGACGAGGTGACCTCGGCGCTCGACCCCGAACTGGTGAACGAGGTGCTCGATACCATCCGCGGCCTGGCGGCCGAGGGCATGACAATGCTGATCGTCAGCCACGAGATGGGCTTCGTGCGCGAGGTCGCCTCCCGCGTCGTCATGATGGACAAGGGCCAGGTCGTCGAAGAGGGTACGCCCAAGCAGATCTTCGACACGCCCCGGACCGACCGCGCGCGAGAGTTCGTCGGCAAGATCCTGCGGCATTGACTTCCAGACACCTTGTTCCTATATTGTTCGGATCGTCGACGGAGCATGCTCCACCGGCTCGCTGTTTGACATCGTGGATCAGAAATCACCACCGGCGCGAACCGCGCCGTAGCGCTTCCCCACGCCTGCGAGATGGAGGGCCGAGCCTCGTTAACTTCCTTTACATGGGCTCGATATTCAGATTCCGAAAAGCAGGCCGCCCAAGATGATCCGGTGTAGGGGCGACCCATGTGGTCGCCCCTTTCGGTCGAGACCGCGGGCACGGCGGCGACCCTGTTTGGTGTCCCTACAACCGCTCAATCACCGCTTGGCATGGGGTCCTTCGCCCCGTCTCGGGACTCCGTAGGGGCGACCGGCAGGTCGCCCATCTATCCGTGGCACGGCGCCACGGGCGACCTGCCGGTCGCCCCCTACAACCCCTAACATCAATTCTCCGCTGGACATGGGGTCGATCGCTCAAAAGAGAGGCGGCCTTCCGTCAAGCGACATGCCGGAGCGCGGAGAACTGACGGAGATCCAGGGAAGGCTCGCGGCCCATGACCAGGTCGGCGGTTACCCGCGCCGAGATCGGGCCGGCGGTGAAGCCCATCCAGGGAAACATGTTGATGAAGAAGCCGGGACGCCCGGGCACCTCGCCCAGGATCGGCTTCCAGTCTGCGGTGCCGTTCACGATCGCCGGCCAGACCCGCAGCAGGCGCACCGAGCCGAGGCGCGGCACCACGGTCTGCGCGATCTGCAGATTGGCGCGCAGGGAGTCCAGGTTCACGACCGGGCGGTCGCCGGCGGCGCTCCAGCGCGCCGGCCAGCCGCCGCCGATCAGGAACGAGCCGTTGCGCGCCTGCTTCAGGGTGAGCTTCTCGCCGGCGAAATAGACGAGGTGCTTGACCATGGGCTCCACCGGCTCGGTGACGTTGACCTGGATGGGATGGCCTTCGATGGGGAGCGGCACGCCGAGCATGGCGGAGACGCGCCCCGTCTCGGCGCCGGCGCAGTCCACGAGGCGGCGGGCGCGGACCGTGCCTCGGCTCGTGCGGGCGAGGTAGCCGTTCGCCTCCGGCGCGAGGCCAGTCAGCACCGTGTTGGCGTAGAGCCGCGCGCCCTGGCGCCGGGCCGCCTGCGCGAAGGCGGGGGTGACCTTGAGCGGGTTGGCCTTGCCCTCGGTCGGGCAGAAGGCGCCGCCGACCATCCGCTCGGAGAGATACGGCGCCACCTGCCGGAGATCGCCGGCCGACAGCATCTCGACGGTGAGCCCGTGGGCGCGCTCGAGGGCGGCCTTGCGCTCGATGTCGCGCAACTGCGCCTCGGTCTCCGCCACCAGCAGTCCGCCATCGAGGGAGACCTCGAGATCGCAGCCGAGCTCGGCCTCCAGATCGCCCCACATGCGGATCGATTCCAGCATGAGCGGGATGGTCGGCGCGAAGTTGCGCGCCCACTCCGCGCCGAGGCTCAGGAAGGGCTCGTGCGGGATCTGCGCATGGATGCTGCCGGCATTCGACCCGGACGCCTGGGTGTTGAGGTCGTAGCGCTCGATCAGCGCGACCTCGACTCCTTCGCGGGCCAGGTAGTAGGCCGTGGCGCAGCCGGCCAGCCCGCCGCCGACGATCAGCACATCGGTATCGATGTCATTCCCCGCCATTTCCGGGCATTCTTACGTAGACACTAAGTATGCATATAGACTAGGCTGGATATTGCGCCGATTCCACGGCCATTCCTTTACCATCCGTGCGGCCACGTCAGGAGGGTGACGATCATGCCCAAGCAGTTCCGCGGCAGCTACACCGTGACCATCACGCCGTTCACCGCCGACGGCAAGAAGATCGACATCCCCGCCTGGAAGCGGTTCGTGGACTGGCAGCTCAAGGTCGGCGTGCCCGGCATCATCATCCTCGGCACCACCGGCGAGTTCCTTACGCTCACCGACGAGGAACGGCGGCTGTTCGTCGAGACGACCGTTAAGCATGTCCGCGGACGCATGCACGTGCTGGTCGGCACCATGAACGCCCACACGCCGAACGCCGTCCGCTACAGCCGCGAGGCGGAGGAGCTCGGCGCCGACGGCCTCATGATCATCCCGCCCTACTACTACACCCCGACCGACGACGAGATCTTCAACTACTACAGGGCGATCTGCGAGAAGGTCTCGATCCCCATCATGCTCTACAACAACCCCTTCACCTCCAACGTCGACATGTCGGCCAAGCTGGTGGCGCGGCTGACCAGAGCCTTCGATCAGATCCGCTACATCAAGGAGGCGAGCATGGACGTGGCCCGCGTCTACGACGTCATCGAGGAGACCAAGGGCGTCATGAACGTGTTCGCGGGCGAGCGGATCGTGCAGTCCTATCTGCTGGGCGCCGTCGGCTACGTGAATCCCTACGGCAACTACATCCCGCGCGCCTCCTATCGCATCTGCGACTTCATCGTCGAGGGCCGCATCGAGGAGGCGAAGAAGATCGAGCGGCTCATCAACAAGATGCAGGTCATCATCAACGAAGGACATCCGACCTACGGCCACCAGTGCTATTCCAAGGCGCTGGCCGCGGCGGCCGGCTATCCCGTCGGCGACGTCCGGCCTCCCTTGACGACGTTCAAGGAACTGGGGAAGGAAGGCGAGGCGCGGCTGAAGAAACTCGTGCCGATCATGCAGGAACTCGATGATCTCGTGGACCGGATCGAGGCCGCCAAACCCCAGCGCGCAGCGGCGGAATAGGTCGCCGGTGCCGCGATCGGTGGGCCGCACACTCGCGTGACATTGCCGAAGCTCTTCTCGCCGCTGACGCTGCGCGGCACCGCGCTGCGCAACCGTGCGGTGCTGTCGCCGATGTGCCAGTACCAGGCGGTC
>DATIXH010000073.1:0-18929 GCA_035518775.1 Candidatus Acidiferrum sp. | reverse complement strand
TTTCCTCCTAGAGTTTCCCGCCTTTGCATCGTTGGAGCGCCGTACAGCTCAATGCCGGCAACGGCGCGCGTGGCGTTGGCGTTCCACCGACGAAAGGGCCTGCCGAACGCCGAACCAAAACGCCGAAACGTTACCTATTCTCCGCTTGTCGGGTCAAGTTTCCGCCTTGCTGGATGATGTGGCTGGGGATACCGGCCGAACAGCCGGCGCCGTTCTCTCGGCAAGCAGGCGATCGCGCTCTTTAGGACAATCGGGGTCACGGTACGTTTGCGGAAAATGGCGTCGCAGCAGACATACCGTATTCGACGACGACATGCCTACGCCGCGATTCTGATCGAGCCCGCCTTCGCCCGTCCCCGCGGGCGCGCGTCGATGGTGACGTCCTGCCCCAGCGCCGCCAGGAACACCAGCAGCCGCTCCAGGCTGAAGCCGCGGAACAGGCCGCGCAGCATCTTCGAGACATCGGTCTGGCTGATGCCCATGATGCGCGCGGCCGCCGCCTGCGTCAGCCGCTCCTCCTTCAGGATATCGTCGATGCGGTTGACGATCTCCGCCTTCAGCAGGTGAAGCTCGGCATCCGGCAGGCCGACATCGGCAAACACATTGCCGCTGCCGACTACGTGCTTGGGCAGCATGCCGCGCATCGTCGTCCTCCTATTCAGCCGCTCTCGTGCGATCGATCTCGCGCGCGTCGCGTCGCGTCGACCTTCACTCGCTTCGCCGCGTAATCGCGAGCCGGTGCGCGTTGTAGAGCGCCACGATCTTCCGTCGCAAGGCGTCGAAGACGTCAACCGGCAGGAAGCCATAGTCGAAGCGGCCGGGATCCGCCCGCGAGATCGGCCGCAGGTCCGGACCCGGCCAGATGAACCGGTTGACCTCGTCGGCCATGATCCAGGAGCGCTCGTCGTCGAGGCCCAGATGGCGCTTCACCTTCGCGGGCAAGGCGACGGCAAGGGCGAGGTCGGCGGGCGCGCTGTGCGTGATCGGCGCGACCGTCACCACCACATCGTCGGCCTCGCCCTCGATCGCCAGTACGATCGCGCAGGGGCGCGCCTTTGCGCCTTCCTCTCGTCCGCGACGATGCTCATGTCGCCACAGATAGGCATAGGAGATCACCAGGCCCGGTGCCGGGCGCGGCAGCGGCATCGGCCGTCAGCGCAGATCGGAGCTGCGGTAGCGGTGCTTCGCCGGGATGCGGGCCGCCTTGATGGCGGCGATGTCGCCTTCGCCGAGCTCGCTCACCGCCAGGGCCTGCCGGTCGAGCTTCTTGAGGCGCTCATATTCCACGGCCGAGACGATCACGACGCTCGGCCGGCCGTATTTCGTGACCGTCACCGGCGCCACCAGGGCCCGGTCCTGATAGCGGCCGAAGTTCTTCTGCAGCTCGCGCGCGCTCACTTTGTCCGACATCGTCGCCTCCTCGCCGTATCAGCCGTATTATACGGATGATACGGCGAAAATGCAATTTCCCATGGATTGCCGCCGCCTCGCCGCCCGCGCCCGCTATCGCTTGCCCGCCTCCCGCTCCCGCCGCTTTTCCTCCACCAGCCGCTCGAAGTCCGCCACCAGCGCCGCCAGCTTCTCGCCCTCGCAGCGCGGGCACCACAGCAGCTTCTTGCGGCGCAGGAACAGGATCTTGCGGTGGGTGCCGCATTTCTTGCACCCGGGCGCGCGCTCCCAGGTGTCGAAGTCAGGAAGCGTCAGCAGCTGGCGCCGCCAGAACGGATGCGCCGCCGCCACCCGGGCGAGCTCCGCCGGCTCGAAGTTGCGCGGCGACAGGTCGAGCTGGCCGAGGTGCCGGAGGTCGCAGAGCGGGCCGAGGTCGCCGTCGACGACCTTGGCCGATATCAGGTTCACCCGCTCGAGCTTCGGCAGCTCCCGCAGCGTCGCCAGCGACGGCAGCCCCTGGGTCGTCCAGATCCCGCCGGTCAGCCCCAGCACCCGCAGCTCGCCCAGCGCCGCCAGCGGCGCCAGGGATTCGATGGCGCCGAGATCGTTGAGCCCCAGCACCGTCAGCCGCGTCAGCCGCTCGAGGCCGTCGAGGCGCGTCAGCTTCGGGCACTGCCAGACCACCAGTGCCTCCAGCGCCGCGGAGCCCGCCACGAACTGCAGGTCGCCGGCGTCGGCATGGCGCACGCTCAGCGCGGTCAGAAGCGGCAGGCGGCAGCCCGCCAGCACCGGCACGTGCCGGCGCGGCAGTCGGTGGATGCGCAGCGTGCTCAGCGCCGCGAACTCGGAGAGCGCCGCGAAATCCTTCGCCGTGCCGTCGACCCACAGCGCGGTCGCGTCGCGCCCCACCCCCGCCAGCGCCGTGCGCAGCGGCTCGTCCGCGGCCATGCCGGGCATCGGCTCCATCGCTCGTCCCCTTCCATCTGCCTCGCACCGCCATCCTACCAGAGCCGGCGCCTGGCGCGCCTCTCGGCAAGAAATGAGCGCAGCCCTGAACTTGTGCGCTACCTGTGACGTTCCGCCTCCGCCGCCGGCCTTGCCCTTCCCGCCCGCCGCGCCTCAAATGCCGCGCATGGTCGCCCCGGTCCCCTTCCAGCCCCGCCGCTTCCAGTCGGCCGCGCAGCACTACCTCGCCGGCCGGCCGCCCTATGCCGAGCGCCTGATCGCGCTGGTCGCCGAACGCTGCCGCCTGCGCCGCACCGACCGGCTGCTCGATCTCGGCTGCGGACCGGGCCAGCTCGCCGTCGCCTTCGCGCCGCTGGTCGGCGCCGTCGTCGCCATCGATCCCGAGCCGGAGATGCGCCGCATCGCCGCCGAATCCGCGGCCGCCGCGGGCGTCACGATCGAGCTGGTCGCCGGCAGTTCCTATGATCTCGGCGCCCAGCTCGGCCGCTTCCGCCTCGTCACGATCGGCCGCGCCTTCCACTGGATGGACCGCGTCGACACGCTGCGCCGGCTCGCCGAGATCGTGGAGCCCGACGGCGCCGTCGCCCTCTTCGGCGACGACCACCCGCGGCTGCCCGACAACCGCTGGCGGCGCGACTTCCGGGCGCTGATCGACCGCTATTCCGAGGGCGATGCCGTGCGCGCGCACATCAAGTCGCCCGACTGGGTGCCCCACGAGGCGATCCTGCTCGAGTCACCCTTCCCGGCGCTCGAGCGCCTGAGCGTCATCGAGCGCCGGCGCACGCCCGTCGACAGCCTGCTCGACCGCGCCCTCTCGATGTCCAGCACCTCGCCCGAACGCCTCGGCCCCCGCGCCGAGGACTTCGTTCGCGAGCTGCGCGCGCTGCTCGCCGGCGCCGCCGTCGACGGAATGGTGACGGAGGTGGTCGAGTCCGAAGCCCTGATCGCCCGCCGCGCGGCCGGGGCACAGCACAAATAGCGGGCAGAGATGGGCCTCCGCCAAAGCGCTAGAGCGCCGCGAGTCGTCCGAGCAATTGTCCGGCGCCGAAGACCAGCAGCCCGTGCCCCTCGCTCACGAAGAGGCCGAACTGGGCGATCAGCGAATAGGCCAGGGCGAACTGCGCCACCGCGAATCCAGCGACGGTGAACTGGCTGATGCTGATGACGCCGACCCCGAACTGCGAGATGGTGATGATGCCGGCGGCGAACTGGCCGATGGCAATGACGCCCTTGGCGACCACGGGCATCCGGTTCGCCCGGTACTTGAAACAGATATGCAGCAGGGGCAGGCCTAGGATCGTCGCCTTCGACTTGTACTCGAAGCCATAGCCATCCCAGTTCGCCCGCGCGGGGGACGGCGCGCCGCAAGACGGACAGGCGACCGCCTGCTCGCTCACGCGGTGGCCGCAGTCGCGACAGTTCTTCATCGAAAGCCCCTCCCCACGCTCGCCCGCCAGACAAGCCTAGGAGCGCGCGCCGCCCTACGGCAAGCGCTTGGTCGGCGATTCGCTCTCCGCGTCGGCGCCAGCGCCGCTGGGCTGGTCGCGCCGACGCGGCTGAAATGCGCGCCCTACCCCCGCGAATAGATGATGTGCTTGCGGTAGTTCTCCGTCGCCGGGAGGATCAGCCGCTTGTCCGTGCCGCCCGCGCTGCCCCAGCCGCCGAGCGGCTCGTTGATGTCCTCGGGCTCGAGGATGATCTGCTTCGTCGTGTTCCAGATGCCGTGCAGCGCCATGTCGCCCTTGGCCGGCGGCTTGCCGCCGGGCATCACGAATTTCTTGATCCAGGCCTCGAGCCGGCCCGGCGAGTCGGCGGCGATGTGGCCACCATCCGGCTTGTGGTGACTGTTGACGCGGAAGCAGCACACCAGCTCCGGCTTCACGTCGCTCGGCCGCAGCCAGTGCGGAAACTCGTAGGTCTGCCACTCCCCGCCGACATGCCCCTTCTGGTGCGTGTCGAGCAGCTTGGGATCGGTGACCACCGGCCCGTGGCCGAAGAAGGTATGCAGGTCGGGAGCGCCGAGCAGGCGCGCGCCGAAGAAACGGCGGAAGCGGTCGAGCCCCAGGGTGTTGCGGCCGAGGTTGCAGGCGCGGAACTCGATGCAGTCGATCTTCTTGGCCCGCACCTTCTGCATGAGGCCGAGAATCCGGCCCAGCCCGGCCTTGTCGAGGCCGAGGTGCTTCTTGTCGAAGTCGTTGAACGTCTGGCCGTCCGCCAGCTCGTTGAGCCGGCCGATGAACCGGTGCTCCGCCTGCATCGGCGATCCCGCGGTCAGCTTGAGAAACAGGCCCGAGCCGTCCTCGTGACCGTGCGCCATCAGGATGAACCGCTGATGCGGCGAGGCCGCGACCAGCGTCAGCAGGTGCTCGAGCGTCGGGTCCTTGTCGACCGTGTCGACCTGCGCGGCCGTGAGCGGAAGCGGCGGCAGATAGTTGAACTGCTGGAACCACGCTCGAACGCTCTGGTTCAGGCCCGACCCGAGCCCCAGCGCGATGACATGTGCCGACATCATAACGCGCCCACCCCGCGGCGGATCATGCCCCGCCGCCTCATCCGGTCCATCATGCAAATCCTCGACAGCATTCGAGGGCACGTCCCGCGGCGTCGGGTGGGAGCGACGCGATGACGACCCATCGGCATTCTGCCTGAAACCGGCGCCCGCTGCAGTGACAATCGTCACAGTGGCCGCAGGTCCCGGGTGCCGGCGGCAGCTGCTGGCGCAACGCGCCGTTCGCGTTCAAGAATGACAGCCGCACCCGCCAGCCGCGCGACAAGGCCTGCCATGCACTTGCTCCTCGATGTCCAGTTCCTGGCGCTTCTGGCGCTGGCCAACACGGCACCGCTGCTCGCGAAGCGGATCCTGGGCGGCAGGCTCGCCTACCCGCTCGACGGCGGCGCTACCTTCCTCGACGGGCGCCCGCTCTTCGGCGCGTCCAAGACGATCCGCGGGATCGTCCTGGCCATCCTGACGACCACGGCCGCAGCCCTGCCCATCGGCCTGCCGGCGGCGGCCGGCGCCCTCGTCGGCGCCTCGGCCATGGCCGGCGATCTTATCTCCAGCTTTGTGAAGCGCCGCCTCGCCCTGCCCTCCAGCAGCAAGGCGACCGGCCTGGATCAGGTCCCGGAATCGCTGCTGCCGCTGCTCGCCTGCCGCGGCCTGCTGCCCTTGCCGCTGAACATCTTGGACATGGGGCTCATCGTCGCTGTCTTCTTCATCGGGGAGATCATATTCTCCTGCCTCTTCTACCGCCTCGGCCTGCGCGACCGTCCCTATTGACCCGCTCGCGCTCGCGGCGCGGCGCCCGGAACGAAACTCTCCTCGCACCGTTCATTCCGTTCGAGGCCCGCGTGCGTTTCAATCCTTGGAGAAAGCCCCAATGGCCCGCATCGTTGCCGCCGCTTTCGCTGCCGTCCTGCTGATCGCCTGCGCCGCGCCCGCCTATGCCGAGCGCATCCGCCTCTCCGCCAACCTCGACGGGGTGTCGGAGGTGCCGCCGGTCCAGAGCCCGGCCACGGCCACCGCCACCGTCTGGTTCGACAAGGACACCGGCATGGTCACCTGGGACGTCTATTGGTCCGGCCTCTCGGGCCCGCCGACTGCCGCCCACTTTCACGGCCCCGCCAGCAAGACCAACAAGGCGGGCGTGCAGCTCGACCTCGGCGGCAACGGCTTCCACAGCCCGTTCCGCGGCAGCGCCGCTCTGACCGAGGGGCAGGCCGATCAGCTCCTCTCCGGCAAGTGGTATATCAACATCCACACCGCCGCCCACCCCGACGGCGAAATCCGCGGCCAGGTCCTGCGCCAGCCCTGAGCGGGCCGGCCGCGTCGCCGCCAGCGGAGACGCCGTCGCGGCCTCGATTGACCTGCACGCCACGGCGGCCCTACGCTCACCATCAACCGAGCCGGGAGCAGGGAATGTCCGAGATCGCCAGACACCGCCGCGGCGGCCAGGCCGGCCGCCGGGCCGAGCGCGCCCACGCGCCAATCGTGCAGAAGAAGTACATCACCCGCGAGATCCCGCTCTACGAGATCCTCTCCCCCGAGGGCCTGGAGATCGTCCACGAGGAGTCCATGACCATCCTCGAGGAGATCGGCATCGACTTCCGCTACGAGCCCGCCCTCGAACTCTGGCGCAAAGCAGGCGCCGAGATCGACGGCCAGCGCGTCCGCTTCCCGCGCGGCCTGATCATGGAGACCATCAAGACCGCGCCGCGGGAGTACACCCAGCACGCCCGCAACCCCGATCGCAACGTCGTCATCGGCGGCCGCAACACCGTGCTGGCCCCCACCTACGGCTCGCCCTTCGTGCGCGACTTCGAGAACAAGCGCCGCTACGGCACGCTCCAGGACCTCCAGAACTTCGTGAAGCTCACCTACCTGACGCCGGAGCTGCACCATTCCGGCGGCGTCATCTGCGAGCCCGTCGACGTGCCCGTGCCCAAGCGCCACCTCGACATCGTCTATTCCCACATCAAATATTCCGACAAGCCCTTCATGGGCATCGTCACCGCGCCCGAGCGCGCCGAGGACACGGTGCAGCTGGCCAAGCTCGTCTTCGGCGACTCCTTCGTCGGCGAGAAGACGGTCCTGACCTCGGTGGTGAACTGCAACTCGCCGATGGTGTGGGACGGCACCATGCTGTCGGCGCTCTCGGTCTACGCCCGCAACAACCAGGCCGTCCTGGTGACGCCCTTCATCATGGCCGGCGCCATGGCTCCTGCTTCGACCGCGGGCGCCATCTCGCAACTGAACGCCGAGGTGCTGGCGGGCATCGCCTATGCCCAGCTGGTGCGGCGCGGAGCACCCATGGTCTACGGCATCTTCGCGACGACGGTGTCCATGCAGTCGGGCGCGCCGATGATGGGCACGCCCGAGCCGGCCCAGATGATCTATGTCGCCACCCAGCTGGCCCGCAAATACGGCGTCCCCGTACGCGCCGGCGGCATGCTCAACGGCTCCAAGATCGCGGACGCCCAGGCCGCCTACGAATCCGTGGCCACGATGATTCCCACGCTCCTCGCCGGCACCAACTTCGTCCTGCACTCCGCGGGCTGGCTGGAGGCGGGCCTCGCCGCCGGCTACGGCAAGTTCATGCTCGACGCCGACCAGATCGCGATGCTCCAGCAGTTCGCCAGGGGCCTCGATCTGTCGGAGGAAAGCCGCGCCATGGAAGCGATCCGCGAGGTCGGCCCGGGCGGCCACTATCTCGGCTGCGCCCACACCCAGCGCAACTTCAAGACCGCCTTCTACACGTCGCCGATCGCCGACAACAACAGCTTCGAGCAGTGGGAGGCCGAAGGCGGCAAGGACGCCAACCAGCGCGCCACCGAAGCCGCCAAGCGCCTGCTGGCGCAATACGAGCCGCCACCCCTCGATCCCGCCGTCGACGAGGCGCTCTTGGAGTTCATCGCGAAGCGGAAGGCAGAACTGCCGAACGCCGTGACCTGACGGTCAGTCCCCCGCCACGAAGCTGGTCCAATGTCCCTCTTCGTCGATGTAGAGGCGCCAGCCCACGTAGTAGCCGGTGGCCGTGCCCTCGACGTACTGATCCTCGACCTTGCCGGGATAGAGCTTCTCGAGCGCCGCCTTCTCCTCGGCGGTCAGCTCGCCATAGGCGATCTCGGAGGCGGCCGGCCAGACATATTCCTTGGCGTCCTCCTCCTCGATGACCGCGCAGCTCATGTCGAGCAGGGCGGCGATCGTGGCGCGAATGTCCGTGCCCTCGGTGTCCGCGGACGCCCAATACTTCACGGGGTCGCCGCCCTCGTCGCCGAAGCTGTAGGTGAACTGGCTGGCGTCGGTGAGCTTCGCCAGCGCCCCGTAGTCGCGCGCCGTCGCCGCCGCGCGGATGGAGTCGCGCATCTTCGCCACCGCGGGCGGCAGTGCGCCGCAGCGCTCCGCCGCCGGCTCGTCTTGCGCGGCCGCCGTCGACGCCCATAGCGCGATCGCGGCCGCAATCGGTAGGATCGCCTTCATGACTCGATCATAGGCGGCGCGCCGCCGCCTGCCAATGACGACATCGCATCGGGAGCGTCATGCGCTACATCTCCGCCGACGAATTGAACGTCAAGCTCGAGTTCCCGCCCCTGGTCGAGGCGCTGCGCGATCTCTTCCGGCGCGGCGTCGACGAGGCGCGTGCCATCCATCTTAGCCAACCGCTCGCCGAGGGCCGGCGCAACGACTGGCTCGTTCTACCGGCCTGGCAGTTCGACCGCCATATGGGCGTCAAGCTCGTCAGCGTCTTCGCGCACAACGAGGCCAAGGGCCTCGCCTCGGTCCAGGGGCTCTACGTGCTGTTCGACGGCAGCAACGGCCTGCCGCTCGCCGTCATCGACGGTGCCGCCATCACCCTCTGGAAGACGGCCGCCAATTCGGCCCTGGCCGCCAGCTATCTCGCGCGCCAGGATGCGCGGCGGCTGCTGATGGTCGGCGCCGGCGCGCTGGCGCCTTATCTCGCCCGCGCCCACTGCGCCGTCCGTCCGATCGCGCAGCTCATGATCTGGAACCGTACAGTCAGCAAGGCCGAGCGCATGGCGGCGACGCTGGCGCGCCCAGGGCTGTCGGTCGAGGTCGTGAACGATCTCGCGGCCGCGGTCGCGCGCGCCGATATCGTGTCCTGCGCCACGATGGCGAGCACGCCGATCGTCAAGGGCGCGTGGCTGGCGCCCGGGGTGCATCTCGATCTCGTCGGCGCCT
Source organism: Candidatus Acidiferrum sp. (assembly GCA_035518775.1). Classification (GTDB taxonomy): domain Bacteria; phylum Pseudomonadota; class Alphaproteobacteria; order Dongiales; family Dongiaceae; genus JBGPEQ01. The sequence continues at coordinate 9,877 of DATIXH010000073.1, read as the reverse complement.
ACCGCCCGGAGACGCGCGAGGCCGACGACGAGGCCATCAGGCGCGCGCGCGTCTTCATCGACGCCTGGTTCACCGCCGGCGAGCATTGCGGCGACATCTGCCAGCCTGTCGCCGCCGGCCTGCTCCGCAAGGACGACATCACCGATACGTTCCAGCTGGCGCGCGGCGAGCGGCCCGGCCGCCTGCGCGATGACGAGATCACGCTGTTCAAGTCCGGCGGCGGCGGCCATGAAGACCTCGGCACCGCGCAGCACATCCTGAGGGTCTTCGGCCCCGATCAGCGTGCGTGATTGCGCAGGAGTCCGAACAGGAACAGCGCCGCCGCGGCGGCGGCGATCACGACCGGCAAGCCGTAAAGCGGCCACTGATCCATAGCCGCACCCGCGATGATCGGGCCGCCGAAGCTGCCCGCCTCGTACATCATGACGAAGGCGGCGTTGGCGGCGGCAAGGCCGGCCGGCGGAAACCGCTCGCCCATGAGTCCGAGCGCCAGCGTGTAGATGCCCCAGCTCACACCGCCCCAAAGGAACATCAACACCCACAGCCACGGTTGCGTCCCCAGCACGAGCGGATAGAGCAGCGCGCCGGCCGCGACGATCGCGGCGCTCAGGAGCAGGATGCCGCGCCGGCTGCTATGATCGGCGAGCCAGCCGAGGGGGAGTTGCAGCACCAGATTGCCCGCCATGAAGACGCTCAGCGATGCCGCCGCGATCTCGCGATCGAACCCCGCCCGCAGCTCGTAGATGGGTATCTGCGTGAACAGCCCGGCGTCGACGAAGCCCGCCACCAGCGCCGCGAGCATTACCGTCGGCGCCATCGCGAAGGCCTGCCCAACGCGGGCGGCACCGTGGCCCGAGACGGCCGGCGCCACCTGCTGCGCGAAAGCGACCGGCAGCAGCGCCACCACCAGCGCCACCGAGACCGCCACGAACGGCGCCCACCCGTCGATGCCCGTGAGGTTGATGACGAGCGGTCCAAGGACGAAGCCAAGCGCCATCACCGACGCGTAGATGCCCATGACCCGGCTGCGGCTGCGACTCGTCGCCATCAGGTTGATCCAGGTCTCGCTCGTGATCCAATGGATCGCGCTCGCAAGCCCGATGACGAAGCGGATCGCGCACCAGGCATAGTAGTTCGGGAGCGCCGGGAACAGCAGGACGCAGAGCGCCGCCAGGCCGAGCCCGAGATAGACCGACCGCAATGCCCCCAGGCGCGCGATAATGCGCGGCATCAGCGGCCCCATCAGGATGACCGCGACGGGCAACATGGCCGAGTTGATGCCGATCATCAGCGCGTTGTAGCCGTCGCGCGCCAGCGACAGCGACACCAGCGGCACGATGGCGCCGACCGCGACGCCCACGCCGAATGCCGTTCCGATGATGGCTGCCAGACTCTGTTTGCGCTGGGCCGGGGTCAGCGTGTCCACAGGCATGCTTTATTTCGGCTGGAATTCGGGGATGATGACCGACGACAAACTTACTGTAGCGAGCATCTGCACAAGCCCACAACCTTTAGTAACTAGTAACCGGCCGCACTGCCCGGGATTGTGAGCGGGATCACAGACGACGCGAATCCACTTGCCGGCGCGCGCACGACTAACATTGGCGCCTATTCTTTCAGCAGTTCGGCGATCTCCTCGGGCGTCAGCGTGCCCGTGGTGGCAGCCGCCTTGTTCGCCTGCTGATAGGTGCTGATCGCGGCGCGCGTCGCCGGACCGAAGGTGCCGTTGGCAGTCCCGAAGAAGAAGCCGAGTGCACGCAGGCGTTTCTGAATCGCAATACGCTCCGTGCGATCCAGGTCCGCTTCCGTCTTCTGCGCGGCTGGAATCGTCACAAAGGTGGTGCCGATACTACGTGCCGCGGCCTCGGCAGCGCTGCGCGCAGCCTGCGCAGCACCGGTGGCCTGGTCCTCCGCCTCCTGCTCCGCGACGACGCGCGCCGCCTCTTCGGCGGCGGCAATCCGATTGGCCTCGTTGGAGGCGCCCATGATGCGCGTCACCTCCGCTGCAGCGACGGCACGGGCAGCCTCGTTGCGCGTGCCCGCCAGCTTGGCGGCCTGGTCGATGGCCGCCTTGCGATCCTCCTCCTGGGCCTTGGCGATGCGGGCGGCCTCGGCGGCGACGGCCGTCTGGTGATCGACCTCCGCCAGCACGGCCTTGAGCGCGGCCACTTCGGCCATCGCCTTGCGGACGGCGGAGTTTGCGACGGCGCGGCGATCCGCTTCCGCCAGCGCCGCCGAGCGCACCGACGACTGGATGGCCGCGATGCGCACGCGCTCCGAGATCTCGGAGATGCGCACCGCCTCGGCGGCGGCCGAGGCCAGCCGGTTGCGCATCTCCGCCGTCCAGTCGACCTGCGAGACCGAGGGGTTCTTCGGCGCTTCCACGCCGATCTGCTCGGGTGCAGTCTGCTCGAAATAGACATAGGCGGCGGCGGCGCCGGCCGCGAGCGCGGCCACGACGAACAGCGGCACGGCATTGCGCCGCCACCAGGGCTTCGCGGTCACGTCGCCGACGAAGGTCGCCACGTCGGGCGTGCGCGCCGCGCGGTCGAAGGCCAAGCCGCGCTGCAGGCCGCGCCACTGGTAGGACGACAGGCAGGCCGGCTTGTTCGGCTTCAGCTCGGCCTTCTGCGCTTCGGTCGCGGGCATGCGGCCGAAGGGATGGCGGCCGGTCAGCAGCTCATAGGTGATGCTGGCCAAGGCGAACACGTCGTCGCGCGGATCGGGCGCGCCGTTGCTCAGCATCTCCGGACTGGCGTAGGTGGGCGTCAGCGCATTGAGCACGCCGGCATCGAACACGGTGTCGTCGCTCTGCTCGACCTGCGGCCGCGCCACCGCGCGGGCGATGCCGAAGTCGATCACCTTCGTGCGCCCGTTCTCCGCGACGATGATGTTGGCCGGCTTCAGGTCGAGATGGATGATGCCGTTCTCATGCGCATAGACGAGGGCGGCGCCGATGTCCTGCACGATCTTGAAGGCCTCCGCCCTCGGCAGGCCCTTGAAGTCGGGCGCGCGCACGATCCGGTCGAGCGACTGGCCCGGCAGATACTCCATCGTCATGTAGATGGTGGCGCCGTCGCGGTCGAAGTCGTGGACGGTGATGACGTTGGGATGCGCCAGGGTCTGCGCCTTCTTGGCCTCGCGCTGCAGCGACTTCAGCGCCTCCGGGTGGCGGCGGAAGTCCTCGCTCAGGACCTTGAGCGCGACGAACGGGCTGCGGTCCTGGGCCTCCTGCTTGCGCAGGTCGAGCGCCTTGTAGACCGTGCCCATGCCGCCTTCGCCCAGGCGCTGCGCCAGCACGAAGCGGCCGTTCAGCATCTGCCCGATCTCGAGCCGCGGCGCTTCCGCGATCGACTGGTTCAGGGCGGTCTGTATGGTCCGCGCCGGGCCCGGCACGACAACGGTCTCGTCGCTGGCCGGCTCCGCGAGCACAGCGGGCGCCGGCGTCGCAGCGGGTGTGCCCGCCGGTGGCGTCGCGAAGGATGCTATGGACCGTTTGCGCATGGCCGTGCGGATGCTTGCTGCTGCCTGGTCCCCGAATCGTGCCCCGCAGGCTACACAACGGGCGTTAACGATCTTTTGATACTGCCGCGCGAGCCGGCATTAATCCGGCCTTAACCTCGACAAGCCGCAGCCGCCGTGACACGGTCCGCTTCCAGCAGATCAGGAGGGTTGTCGCAGTGTCCCGTGAACTCGCGCTGATGCCGGCGACGGAGTTGCTGGCGAACTACCGCGCCAAGAAGCTGTCACCGGTCGAGGCCGCCAAGGCGGCGCTCGCCCGCATCGCCGCGCTAAACGGCCGCTTCAACGCCTTCTGCCGGGTCGACGAGGCGGGTGCGTTGGCGGCAGCCCGGGCGTCCGAGCAGCGCTGGCAACGGGGCGAGGCCAAGGGCCTGGTCGACGGCGTACCCACGACGGTGAAGGACATCCTCCTGGCCAAGGGCTGGCCGACCCTGCGCGGCTCGAAGCTGATCTCGCCCGACCAGCCCTGGGACGAGGACGCCCCGGCGGTCGCGCGCCTGCGCGAGCAGGGCGCCGTGCTGCTCGGGCGCACCACCACGCCGGAGTTCGGCTGGAAGGGCGTGACCGACAGTCTGCTCACGGGCATCACCCGCAATCCCTGGAACGAACAGATGACGCCCGGCGGCTCCAGCGGCGGCGCGGCAGTGGCGGCGGCGACCGGCATGGGCGCGCTCCACATCGGCACCGACGGCGGCGGCTCGATCCGCATGCCCGCAGGGTTTACAGGCATCTTCGGCTTGAAGCCGAGTTTCGGCCGCGTGCCCGCCCACCCGCTTTCGCCCTTCGGCACGCTCGCGCATATCGGGCCGATGACGCGCACGGTCGCGGACGGCGCGCTCATGCTGACCGTACTGGCGCAGCCCGACGAGCGCGACTGGTACGCCCTGCCGCCCGACGGCCGCGACTACCGCGACGGACTCGGGGACGGCGTCAAGGGCCTGCGCATCGCCTTCGCTTCCACCTTGGCCAAGGCACCGGTCGATCCGGAGGTGGCGGCATCGGTCGCGCAGGCTGCCAGGACTTTCGCGGAACTCGGCGCCACGGTGGAGGAGGCCGCCCCTCCCCTGCCCGACAGCTATGAGACCTTCGCGCGCCACTGGTTCCCGGGCGCCGCCAACGCGCTGCGCGCCTTCACAGCCGAGCAGCGCAAGCAGATGGATCCGGGCCTGGTCGAGATCGCCGAGGCCGGCGCCAGGCTGCCGCTCCTCGACTATCTCGCCGCCGTCAGGGAGCGCGAGGCGATGGGCGTAACCATGAACCGCTTCCATCGGCAATGGGACCTGCTGCTGACGCCGACCCTGCCGATCCCCGCCTTCGCCGCCGGCCGCGAGGTGCCGGACGGCGACGCGCGCAAGCGCTGGATGACCTGGACCCCCTTCACCTACCCCTTCAACCTCACCCGCCAGCCGGCCGCCACCGTGCCCTGCGGCCTGACGAAGGCGGGCCTGCCCATCGGGCTGCAGATCATCGGCACGCTCTATGACGACGCGCGCGTGCTGCGCGCCGCCCGCGCCTTCGAGCAGGCGCGCCCCTGGCCGCTGCCGGCGGTTTAGTTCCTGGAAAGGACTCGACCGCTAAACTCCTTGGCCCTCCGGCGACGCCGTCGGCAGGACACTCTGCGACGTTTGCCCGCAAGGCAGAGCCGCGTTCGGAACGCTAAGGTCCCGGCAGCATTACCTCATCATGACCGCCCTCGTACTCTTCCTCCTCGCTCTGGATTTTCTGCTGGCCCTCATCCTCTTCGACGCCGAACGGGAGGATGAAGCAAGGCGAAGGCTTGAGCGCGTCGAAGAGCGTCGCCAGGCGCTGCGCAGGAAAGATCGCGATTCCGATCCGCGGCGATAGCTCGCGGACGCGCGGCCCGGCACCTCCCCGGCTCCCCTCGGCATCCTGCTCAAGCCCGTCGCCTTGCTGTTTCGCTTGCAAAGACGCCCGCGGACGCGAAGACTCCGCGATCGTTCACGCAGCGATACGGAACATCCATGCCGAGTCGCAAGCCCAGGCCCGGCGAAGTCGCGGTCGAACTGCCGGCGACCTACGACGCCGGGATCTATTTCATCGGGCGCATCCGGACGCCCTGGGGCCGCCGCGAGGACTGTCCGAAGAACAGCGGCGAGTCGCAGGCCGTCTGCACCATCGAGGTCGACGCCCGCTATGGCGAGGCGCTGCGCGACATCGCGACCGTCTCGCACCTGATCGTGCTCTACTTCATGGACGAGGCTCCGCGCGACATCCTCGTGCAGGCGCCAAATTACTACAAGAAGCCGCACGGGGCCTTCGCGCTGCGCTCGCCGGCGCGGCCGAACCCGATTGCCACCAGCGTCGTGCGGCTGCTGCGTGTCGACGGCACGCGGCTCGAGGTCGTCGGCCTCGACTGCCGCGACGGCACGCCGCTGCTCGACATCAAGCCCTACTTCGCCTCGATCGATGCCGTGCCGGACGCGATCGTCGGATGGCATGCGGCGGAGCGGACATAGCGACCATGGCCGTGCAATGCGTGGGCGTCATCCTCGTCCGGAGCGGAACGGTGCTGCTCGGCTCGTGCCGCCTGTGCCGGGGAAATTGGAAACGGAGTTCTTAGAACGAGAATAACTTCCCAAGCGCTACCGCCCCCTGCGCATGGCCAGCCTGCTCTTTGCAAGACTGTGATCTCCCTCACAGCAGGAGTTCCCGCTCTGCGGGAAGCTTCTATCGGTTCTTCCCAGGCATTCGAGGCGCCACTTCACAGGCGTCCATACCACGCGCGTATTCACTCTCGATCCGGCGGCCTGTCCGCGTAGGAGGCGGCAATGTTTACCTTCGGCAAAGTTCCTACCGATCAAACCGAGGACAAGTTCGATCTCGGCATGTCCGACGACAAGCGTGCCTTTACGCTGACGTTCAATGACCTGAAGGTCACGTCCGAGGCAGGCCAGCCATCGGCGGCGCCGATATCGGCGCACGTCTTTTCTCTCGTCGTTCCGATTGAAGGCTACGGCAAGAACCTGGAGATCGAGTTCGCCGTCAGCGGCACAGTCGTAACCAAGGAGGGCGCGAATGCGACCCTGATGCTCAGCGTCAACGGTCAGACCTCCGTCGCCGATTTCCCCGCCAACTCGGATGAAAGTCCAGTCCAGAAGCTCAAGTTCACGGCCGAAGCAGCGTCCGAGTGTCGGCTCTCTCTCCTCCTCCTCGTCGGACGGGACTCGAAGGACACCAGCACCGTAGCCTTCCTCAACGCGATGGCGATCGACGCCGAGATACTGCCGCGCGCCGCCTAGCCTAGCGGTCGGCTCCGGCGAGTACTCCGATCGACTTGCGCAGGATTATGCCAGCGCCGTGCAGTCGATCTCGATGTCGAACTCCATAGGCCAGGACGCGACGGGAACGAAGGTGCGCGACGGCGGATCCTTGGGGAAGTAGCGGGCGTAGACGCGATTGATCGCCCCGTAGTAGGCCGCATTGGCCGCGTAGACGCGCACCATCAGCGCCTGCGCCAGCGAGCTGCCCGCAGTCTCCAGACAGAGCTGCACCGCCTTCAGCGACGCATCGGTCTGGACCTCGATGTCGCCGCGCACCAGCTTTCCGGTCGCCAGGTCGAGCGGCGGCATGCCCGAGACGTAGACGAGCCCGTTGGCGCGGGTGACGAGCGAGAGCGGCACGCCGAGCTTGCGGACGGTTTCGGACAGGACGGGCACTTCGATGATTTCCTTCGGCATGGCGTGTTCCTTCGCGGTGGCCAGTGAGGGTCGTGGGAGAATCGCTCCTTGAGAGGAAGGATGCTAGCCCTCAGGCCGATTGCTCACGAAACCGTTTCGCTCGGAACGTCGTCGATCCAGGCGCCTAGGAGCTTGTAGCCGACGGCGAGAATCGTGGGGCCGAGGAAGAGGCCGACCGGGCCGAAGGCCACCAGGCCGCCGATCACGCCGGCCAGGATGAGGAGCAGCGGCAAGTCGGCGCCCTTGCGGATGAGGATCGGGCGCACGACGTTGTCGATGGTGCTGGCGATGACGCCGAAGACCAGGAGGAAGATCGCCCAGCCGGTATCGGCGGCCACGAACATCCAGATGACGGCCGGCACGAGCACGGGCGCCGGCCCGATCTGCGCGATGCACAGCATGAACATCAGGGCGCACAGCACCGACGCGAACGGCACGCCGGCGATCGCCAGCCCGATGCCGCCGATGGCCGACTGGATCAGGGCCGTGACCACCACGCCGAGCGCCACGCCGCGAATGGCTTGCGCCGCCAGCCGCGCCGACTGCTCGCCGCGCTCGCCGGCGAGCCGCGCGCTGAAGCGGATCGCAACGGCCGCGGCGCCCTCGCCCTTCGCATACATGATCGCCGAGACGGCGACCGTCAGCAGGAACTGGATCAGGATCACCCCGAATCCGCCGACGGCCGCTATGAACCACTGCGTCAGCGTGCCGGCGTAGGGCCGCGCCTGCTGCAGCAGCTCGTGAACGCCCGTATCGGCGACCTCCTGCCAGAAGCGCACGGCGCCCGGGCCGATCAGCGGGAGACCGCCGAGCCAGTCTGGCGGCGGCGGCAGATCCGCCGCCGCCAGCGCCTCCGCCCAGCTGAGGATCTGTCCCGCGTTCCGTGCGATCGTGCCGATGGCGAGCCAGAACGGCACGACGAACACGAGCAGGAGCGCCAGCGTCATGACTGTCACGGCGAGGGCGCGGCTGCCCCAGAGGGCGTCTTGCACACGGCGCATGAGCGGCCAGGTGGCGATCACCAGCGTCGTCGCCCAGATCACGGCCGGCAGGAACGGACGCAGGATCCACAGCGAGGCGCCGATCAGGGCCGCGATGAACAGGACTCCAAGCGTGAGGCGGGCAAGGTCGTAGCGAAGCTCGGCCATTTCTGATCCGCTCTACGCCCTCCCAGGCGTGCGGCAACCTATGGTTCCGACTGCAGTATGCTTCGGCCTCCCTGCGCCGCCAATGGCGATGGTCGGGGACAGAGTCGATCAGGCGGTTCGCACCGCTGCGCTGCCATTCGCTCGGCTGGCCGCCGCGAATTGCCCCGGCGTTATCCCGAACGCGCCCTTGAAGCGCTTGGTCAAGTGGCTCTGGTCGGTGAAGCCGATGGCGGCCGCCACTTCGGCCGGCGGCCGGCCGGCGGCGAGCTGGCGCTTCGCTTCGGCCAGGCGGAGCTGCAGCTGATAGGCGTGGGGCGGCAGGCCGTAGGTGCGCGCGAAGGCGCGGCAGAGGTGGAAGCGGCTCATGCCGGCGAGGTCCGCAAGCGCGGCCGTCGTGACGTCGTCCCCCAGCGACTCCCGGAGGAAATCGCGCACGCGGCGGAGGGCGGCAAGGCTCGGCTGGCGCACCGTAACGGCCGAGGCAAAGGGCGCGTCGGCGTGGCAGGCGGCGAAGCGCAGACAGGCGTCGCGCAGCAGCGCCTCGCTTTCGAGCGCCGGAGCGCGCTCGCTGAGGGCCCGGTGCAGCGCCTGCACGCGGCGCGCCAGGACCCGATCGCGGATGAGCGGCGCACGCGCGAACGGCAGGTCGGCCCGGCGGCCGTCGCGCGCATCCGCGAGCACGGCGCGCACGGTCTCCGGAGGCAGGTAGAGCATGCGATAGGTGAAGCCCTCGGGGATGCCGGCATGGCCGTCATGCGCCTCATCCGGATTGAAGGCCATGGTCATGCCGGCGCTGCTGGCATGGAGCGCGCCGCGGCAGTGGAAGGCCTGCACCCCCGTCTCCGTCACGCCGATGGCGTAGCCCTCGTGACTGTGCCGCTCATAGACATGGCGCTCGAAATGGGCATGGAGCAACTCGACGCCGAAAGCGCCGGCGGCGTCGTAGTTCGCCCAGTCGTTGTCCCGCAGCCTCCCGGCCATCGGCCGCACCTCCGGAGCAACCCGGTACAATCAATACCCGGGCATCGATCATATCTTCCGGCCGGATGCAAGCGGAGGAGAAATCGATGCTGACGACCCCACAGAATCGCGCCGGCGATCTGGAGGCTGCCGGCGGCGACGCCGTGCACGCCGGGCGGGTGCGGTTCGACACGAAGATCGCGGTGGCGCTGCGCGACGACCTGGCGGTGTGGCAGAAGCTGAACGTCACCGCCTTCCTGGTGAGCGGCGTCGCCGGCACCGATGCGGACACCATCGGCGAGCCCTACGAGGACGCCTCCGGCATCCGCTATCTACCGATGTTCCGCCAGCCGGTGCTGATCTTCGCCGGCAGCGGCGAGCAGCTGCGCCGTGCCTATGAGCGCCTGCGCGCTACCGGCCTGCGCTTCTCGGTCTTCACCGACGAGCTGTTCGCCACCGGCAACGACGGCGACAACCGCGCGGCTGTGAAGGTGGTGCGCAGCGAGGACCTCCGCATCGCCGGCCTGGCCGCGCGCGGCGAGCGCAAGG
>DATIXH010000072.1:0-22029 GCA_035518775.1 Candidatus Acidiferrum sp. | reverse complement strand
CCTCCTGCTCGGACCTTCCGTGTTCGGCGCGCTCGCCCCGGAGTGGCAGCACGCCCTGTTTGCGTCCAATGCGGCGCAGAAATCGATGCTCGATGCGGTGTCGCAGCTCGGGATCCTGATGCTTCTTCTGCTCACCGGCATGGAGACTGACTTGAGCCTTGTGCGGCGCGTCGGCCGCGCGGCGGCGAGCGTTTCGGTGGCCGGCATCGTCCTTCCGTTCGGCTGCGGATTCGCCCTCGGCCAGTACCTGCCCGAGGGCATGCTGCCGCATCCGGAATATCGACTGGTCGTATCGCTGTTTCTCGGCACGGCGCTCTCGATCTCGTCGGTGAAGATCATGGCCAGGTCGTGCGCGAGATGAACTTCATGCGCCGCGACCTCGGTCAGGTGCTGGTCGCGTCGGCGGTCATCGACGACACGATCGGCTGGATCATCATCGCCATCACCTTCAGCCTGGCGAGTCACGGCGCGGTCGATTTCGCCTCTCTGGCGAAGAGCCTGCTGGGGACCGCGATATTCCTGGCCGTCAGTTTCACGATCGGCCGGCGCGCGGTGTTCGCGGTGATCCGCTGGTCGAACGACCATCTCGTCAGCGAGATGCCCGTGATCTCGGTCATCCTCGTGCTGATGCTGGGCATGGCGCTGATCACGCACCTGATCGGCGTGCACACCGTGCTCGGCGCCTTCGTCTGCGGGATCCTGATCGGCGAGTCGCCGATCCTGACCCGACAGATCGACGAGCAGCTGCGCGGCCTGATTCTCGGCCTGTTCATGCCGGTGTTCTTCGCCCTGGCCGGCCTCTCCGCGGACCTGACCATTCTCGAGAATCCGGCGCTGCTGGCGCTCACCCTCGGCCTGATCGCGATCGCCACCGTGGGCAAGGCGTCCGGCGCCTTCGTCGGCGGCCGCCTCGGCGGACTCGGCTTGCGGCAATGCGTCGCCCTGGCATGTGGCATGAACGCGCGCGGCTCGACGGAGGTGATCGTCGCGTCCATCGGGTTGTCGCTGGGCATGCTCAGCCAGAGCCTTTTCACCATGATCGTGACCATGGCGGTGGCGACGACCATGGCGATGCCGCCGATGCTGCGTTGGGCGCTTCACCGCCTGCCCATGGGCGACGCGGAACGTCAGCGCCTGGAGCGCGAGGCCTTCGAGGCGAAGGGATTCGTCGCCAATCTGGAGCGCCTGTTGCTGGCCGTGGACGACAGCGCCAACGGCCGCGTCGCGGGCCGCCTGGCCGGCGTCATCGCCGGTCCGCGCGGCATTCCGGTCACGGTCCTGCAACTCGGGCGCGAGAGGCGGCAGTCCGCCGCCGGCGAAGACGACGCCGGCGAGGTCGCCAAGGCGGCCGCGCAGGCCGAGAGCGCGAACCGGGCCGATGTCGGCCCGTCCGAGGAGGATTCGCGGTCCGGCACATTCGCGGTGACGACCCGCCGCGCGGCGACCGAGGCCAAGGCCGCCGTCGTCGATGAGGCGCGCCGCGGCTACGATCTGCTGCTGATCGGGCTGGACGAGCCCGTGGGCGCGACCGGCGCCTTCCATGCTCGCGTGGCCCGCGCCGCTGCCGGCTTCGACGGGCCGGTCGCCGTGCTGGTCGCGCGCGGCGAGCATCTGCGCCGCCCGGCCGATGCCGCCCTCAGCATACTCGTGCCGGTGACGGGGACGGAGATTTCCCGCTGGGCGGCCGAGGTGGCGGTCGCGCTCGCCCGCGGCTCCGGCCGGCCTCTGCGGGCAATCCATGTGGCGCGAGCCAAGCCCGATGCCGGGGCTGCCCGGCACGCCTCGCCGACCCGCTCGCGGCCGGAAGTCATCCTCAAAGAGGTCGTCGGCCTCGCAGAGCGCTCGGGCGCCGAGCTCGTCACCGCCGTGCGCGTCGAATCTGCGCCCGAACAGGCCATCCTGCGCGAGGCCCGCCACGGCCGGCACAACCTGATCGTGATGGGCGTGAACCGCCGCCCGGGCGAAGTCCTGTTCTTCGGCGACGTCGCCGCCGCCGTGCTGGCGTCGAGCGAGGCCAGCATCCTGTTCGTGGCGAAGTAGCCGGCGGCGCGCGCCGGCACGGCATGTCCGCAGACCCGTCAGCGCGGCTCCGCGTCCATCCGCTCCGACGCCATCCGTATGGTCACGGCCTCGGAGACGGGCGCGCCGCATTCGGGCGGCGGGCTCCGCGGCGGACTGGGCTCGACGCCCTCCGCGACGACCAGAAAGCAGTAGCGGTGCAGCAGCTGGTTGTCCTTGCGCACTTCGATGACGTACTCGCCCTCCGGGTCGCCCGCGGCGACGCACCAGCCGTGCGAGATCCAACCGCCCGGCCACCCGCCGGTGATCGGGAGCGTCAGCCGGCTCACGGCGATCCGGCCGCCCTCGCGCAGCTCCATCTGGGGGCTGGCGGGCCAATGCGCGGGGGCGGCCGGCAGGATGAAGGTCTCCTCGACCGTCGCCGTCGTGGTCGCGTCGCGCAGGTACAGCGCCCAGTCGTAACAGGCGTCGTCAGGCCGCAGCGGAACCACGGTGTCCGCATAGCGGCGCCACTCGTGGGTCTGCGGATCCCTGACCGAAACAGTGAACGACGCACCGCTGTCCTGGGCGACGGCCGCGGCGATCATCCCCAGCAGCGTCAGCCCGACGACCGTGACCGCAAAGGAGAGGAGCCTGTGTCGCATGCGGAACTCGATTCCTTACAAGTGTTGTCCGCGGCTCCTCGGCGCGAGCCGGCACCGGAGCGGGGCGCCTCGAGCTGAAACCACAGCCAAGGAGGCCGCTTCGAGGATTTTGTTGCAATGTTCGTCTTTTGTTCGTACGCTCGTTTCTCGGTCTTTGACCTCGATCTTTGACATCGTGGATAGTTAGACAGCAGAGCGGCCCTGGCAACGCCCGGCGCCCCCGGTCCCCCGTTAACGCTTCGCGTAAGGTTTGTTCCGACGCTTCGGGGATTGGACCTGGTCCTGCTCCGGGGGCCGTCGCGTCCGCTTGGCATGGGGTCCTTCCCTGTGTAGGGGCGACCCATGTGGTCGCCCCCTGGGCTAGGCCCGGTTACGCGGACGGAGGGCGCCCATGCGGGGGCGCCTCTACAGGACCGGTCATCCCGCGATCTCCGCTTGGCATGGGGTCCTTCGCGTAAAAGGGCAGACGCAAGGACGCGAAGGCCGGATCCGGGTGCAAGAGACCGAAGTCTTCTTTGCGCCTTTGCGGTGGTCCTTCCTGTCGACGATCCCGCTGGACATGGGGTCGATCGCTCGATTTTGAGGTGAGACCCTAGGCGTACCCCAGCAGCCGCAAGCCGGGTCCGCAGGCGGCGGTCAGGCGGTCGCGCTGGGCGGCCGGCAGGTTCTGCCAGCTGGAGGGTGGGCGGGCCGGGATCCGGCTGGCGTCCGCCAGCCACTGCTCGTCGGCGTAGGCCGGGCCGAGGAACTCCATGAAGCGCGTCAGCTCCGCGCGCGGGCGCTCCAGCACGTCCTCGTAACGCAGGTTCAGCACGCGCCGGGGCGGCAGCGACTGCAGGTACTGGATGCCGGAGGTCACCATGTCGCTCCAAAAGCTGCCGAGCTCCTCGAGCGAGATGCCCTGTTCGAGCCAGCCCTCCAGCTTGAACAACCGGAAGGTCAGCGACTCGATCGGGCCGTAGAGCGGGTTGGAGCCGTAGACGAACGGCCGCCGGTAGGGGTTCACGCCGAAGCGACGCACGAAGCGCGAGAAGCGGGCGATCAGCCGGAAATAGTCGTGGTGCTGCATGGAGAGGGCGGTGTCGCGCCCGTCGCGGTAGATGTGGACGAAGCGGGCGCCCGGAAACATGTCGCCGAGGATCGAGACGAACATGAGGGAGGCGCCGGAGCGCTCCACCGCCATCGTGCGCCCGAGCCGCTCGCACAGCCAGTCGAACAGGAAGAGATACTGGTCGGCGATCGGCGCCAGCGGCCGGCTGCGGATTGCGGGCTCCAGGTCGGCGTAGAGCGCCTCGTAGTCGTCGGTCAGGTGCGGCAGCGTGATGCACAGGATGGGCGGCAGCTCCGCGGGCTTGAAGCGGGCCTGCGGGCCGAAGCGGTAGAGCAGGCGGTCGACGCGGTAGCCCTTGGCGAACATCCGACTCACGGTCGGCGACAGCACGCTCAGGATGTTCCAGAACTGCTCGCCGTCGAGGGCGCGGCTGGTGAAGGACTTGTTGGAGAGCGAGACGAAGAACTCCGACAGGCTCAGCAGCTTCGGATGCAGGCGCGTGATGTCCGACATCATCGTCGAGCCGCAGCGCCCGGTGCTCACGATGAAGACGGGAGGTTCCATGCGCGCCCTTTGTCGTTCCCCTGATAGGCCCGGATTTTCTGGGACTCGGTTCCGGCCGGCCTGAATCGGCATTCCCCCGGCGCAGGAGAGGTTATTGCGGGCGAACTTGCAAGCCCCGATTCTGCCGGCCCCTAGCCCTTTTCGAGCCAGGCGATCACGTCCTCGGGCGCGGTGAAGATGGCGCTCGCCGGCAGGTCGAAGGGCGGCACCGGCCGACGCACGAGAATGACCGGCAGGCCGAGCGCGCGCGCGGCCGCGATCTTGCCGTAGGTGGCGTCGCCGCCGCTGTTCTTGGCGATGACCATGTCGACGCGGTTTTGCTGCAGCAGCTTGCGCTCGTCCTCGGCGCTGAAGGGGCCGCGGCCGGTTACCACCTGGCTGTGGAGCAGCGGTAGCGGCTCGAGCGGCGGCTCCACCAGGCGCACCAGGAACCACATGCGCTCCAGGTTGGCGAAGGCCTGCAGCTCCTTGCCGCCGACGGTGAGGAAGGCGCGCCGGCCGTAGTCCTGGCAGACGCGGGCGGCCTCGGCGACCGAGTCGACCAGCGCCCAGCGGTCGCCGGGCTGGCGCGGCCAGGGCGGCCGCTCCAATCGTACCAGCGGCACGCTGGTCGAGCGGCTCGCGACCACGGCGTGACGGCTGATCTGCTCCGCATAGGGATGGGTGGCGTCGACGACGACGTCGATCTTCTCCTCGCGGATGAAGCGGATCAGGCCCTCGATCCCGCCGAAACCGCCGGAGCGGGTGGCGCCCGGCAACGGGGCCGGCTCGCGGGTCCTGCCCGCCAGCGAGCTGATCACCTTCAGGCCGCGACGGCGCTCGACGGCGCGCGCCAGCTGCGCCGCTTCCGTGGTGCCGCCGAGGATGAGGATGCGCCGCTCCGGCGCGCCGTCTGCCATGTCCGCCTGGGTAAGGTCTCCTACAGTGTAGACCGGCCCCGAGCGGACCGGCGACTAAGAATTGCCGAACGACGCCCGCCCTGCCAAGGCGCCATCACGGTCGAAGATGGCCACCTCGACCGCCAGATGATCGCCGGCCATGGCGCCGGCCACGCCCTGGGCCTGCGCCGCGATCCGATCGGCCAGTGGCACTCCGGCGGCGCGCGCCGCGCTCAGCACTTCGTTCGCGGTGTTGGCCTTGCGTGCCGCTTCGACCAGCGCGGCTGGCGCGCCCAGGTCCGCCAGCGCCTGCGCCAGCAGGGCGCTGTCGACCTGGCTGCGGCCGGAATGCAGATCGCCTTCGCCGGCCGCCAGCTTGGCGATCTTGGCGAAGCCGCCGGCGATCGTGACGCGCGGCACCGGATGGCGGCGCAGATACTTGAGCATGCCGCCCGCGAAGTCGCCCATGTCGATGATGGCGATGTCCGGCAGGTCGTAGAGTCGTCGTATTCCCGCTTCGGACGTTGAGCCCGTGCAGGCCGCCACATGCCCCAGTCCGTTGGCGCGCGCCACGTCGATGCCGCGGTGGATCGAGGCGATCCAGGCCGAGCAGGAATAGGGATGCACGATCCCGGTGGTGCCGAGGATCGACAGCCCACCGACGATGCCGAGCCGCCCGTTCCAGGTGTGCTTCGCCATCTCAGCGCCGCCGGGCACCGAGATGGTGATCTCCAGATCACCCGCAGCGCCGTGCGCGCGCGCCAGCTCTTCGACGGCTTCCGTCATCATTCGCCGCGGCGCCGGATTGATGGCGGGCTCGCCGACCGCGAGCGGGAGCCCCGGCTTGGTGACGGTCCCGACGCCCTCGCCGGCGCGGAAGCGGATCCCGCTCCCGGTCTCCGCCCGCCGCACTTCGGCAAGGACCAGAGCGCCGTGCGTAACGTCGGGATCGTCGCCCGCATCCTTGACGACACCCGCGAGGGCGGCATCCGCCCGCAGCTCGGCGCGCGCGAGCGGGAAGCTGGGGCGCTCGCCCTTGGGCAGGACGATCTCGACCGGATCGGGAAAGCGACCGGTGAGCAGCGCCGTCAACGCGGCCTTGGTCGCCGCCGTAGCGCAGGCGCCGGTGGTCCAGCCGCGGCGCAGCGGTCCGGCGGGTTTGCGGCTCATGCCGCGATTGTAGTGGGTGGGGTCTCAAAATGGCTAGCCGCACCGGCAGCCGTCCTCGACAATGGCCGGATGGTTGAAGCGCCCTTGGAATTGCCGCGGTTCGAGCCCGGTTCGGTGTGGCTGGCCGGCGCCGGCCCCGGCGATCCCGGCCTGCTGACCTTGCTGGCGTTGCATGGCCTCAGGCATGCCGATGCCGTCGTCTACGACGCCCTCGTCAGCGCCGACATCCTCAATCTGGCGGCGCCCGGCACCCTCCTGGAGTTCGCGGGCAAGCGCGGCGGCAAGCCCTCGGCGAAGCAGCCGGACATCTCCCGCCGTCTCGTCCAGCTGGCGCGCGAAGGCCGGCGCGTGCTGCGCCTCAAAGGTGGCGATCCCTTCATCTTCGGCCGCGGCGGCGAGGAGGCGCTGGCGCTGGTCGCCGCCGGCGTACCGTTCCGCATCGTGCCCGGCGTCAGCGCCGGTATCGGCGGTCTGGCCTACGCCGGCATTCCCATCACCCATCGCGACGTCAACTCCGCCGTCGCCTTCGTCACTGGCCACGACGCCAGCGGTGTGGTTCCGGACTCCGTGGATTGGGACGCGCTCGCCAAGGGTGCGCCGGTCATCGTCGTCTACATGGCGCTGAAGCATATCGCGGCGATCGCCGAGCGGCTGATGGCCGCCGGCCGCCGCCCGGACGAGCCGGTCGCCGTGGTCAGCCGGGCGACGACGCCCCAGCAGCGCGTGCTCGAGACGACCCTGGCGCGCACCGCCGCCGATGTCGTCGCCAGCGGCCTCGAACCGCCGGCCGTGGTCGCCATCGGCCAGGCGGTCACGCTCAGGTCCGGCCTCGACTGGCTGGGCGCGCTCGCCGGCCGCCGGCTCGATCCCGACCCGCTCGGCCGCCGGCAGAGCGAGGCCGGCTGATGGCAAGCGGCGGCGGCCTCATCATCGCCGCCCCGGCCTCCGGCAGCGGCAAGACGGTCGTCACCCTCGCCATCCTGCGCGCGCTCGCGCGCGCCGGCGTCAGCGTCAATTCCTTCAAGGTCGGACCCGATTACATCGATCCGGCCTTCCACGCGGCGGCGACCGGGCGGCCATGCCTCAATCTCGACCCCTGGGCGATGCGGCCCGCGACGATCGCCCATCTGCTCGAGCGGCTGGGCACCGGCTCCGATCTGATCCTAGGCGAGGGCGTCATGGGCCTGTTCGATGGGGCCACTGATGGCACGGGCTCGACCGCCGATCTGGCGGCAATGACCGGCTGGCCGGTCATCCTGGTCGTCGATGTGCGGGGCCAAGCGGCGTCGGCGGCGGCGCTGCTGCGCGGTTTCGTCAGTCACCGGGCCGACGTCGCCGTCGCCGGCGTGGTCTTCAATCGTGTCGGCGGCGAAGCCCATGCCGAGATTCTGCACCGCGCGGTGGCGCCGCTCGGCCTGCCGGTGCTCGGCTGCCTGCCCCGCCACGAGCAGCTCGAATTGCCGGAACGGCATCTCGGCTTGGTGCAGGCCGGCGAGCGCGCCGACCTGCCCGCATTCCTGGAGGCGGCCGCGGACATCGCCGAGCGATATCTCGACTTGCCGCGATTGCGGTCGTTGGCACGTCCTGCACGCCCGCCTGGTCGTAGTGGCGGGAAGGCGGGCTGGGCGCCCCTCGGCCAGCGGATCGCGATCGCGCGCGACATCGCCTTCGCCTTCGTCTACCCGGCACTGCTCGATCAGTGGCGCGAGGCCGGCGCCGAGCTCTCATTCTTTTCGCCGGTGGCCAATGAGGCGCCGTCATCCGCGGCTGACGCTGTCTATCTCCCCGGCGGTTATCCGGAACTGCATGCCGGGCGTCTCGCTGGCAACAGCGGGTTCCTGAATGCCCTGCGCGCGGCGGCGGGTCGCGGTGCGACCGTGTTCGGCGAGTGCGGCGGCTACATGGTGCTGGGCGCCGGCCTCGTCGATCCCAACGGCGAGCCTCACGCCATGGCGGCGCTGCTGCCGCTGCAGGCATCGTTCGCGGAGCGGCGGCTGCATCTCGGCTACCGGCGCGCCCGGCTAGCGACGGATTGCGCGCTCGGCGCACGGGGCGCTGCCTTCCGCGGGCATGAGTTCCACTACGCCGTCATCGAGGATGAGGGGCGCGGCGAACCGCTGTTCGCCTGCGATGATGCGCGCGGCCGCGCCCTCGGCGGCAGCGGGCGGCGGGCCGGCACGGTCTTCGGCTCCTTCCTGCATCTCATCGACCGCGAGGAGTCGCGGGACGAGCCATAGGAGTCGCTCGCGCTCTTGCCCGCGCCGCCCAACTGGGGCATCTTCCTGCGCACGGGCAAGCACAGCGAGAGCAGCCATGAGATCGGAAGCGACCAGCCGCACGCACACGACCGAAGCCGCGCGCCGCACTTACGCGGTCCTGCCCGCCTTCGCCGCGGCGTTCCTCGGTGCGTTCTTGCTGTGGGGCGTGGGCTTTGCGGGTCCGATGGCGATTCACAACGCCGCTCACGACGTGCGCCACTCGGCCGATTTCCCCTGCCACTGAGCGTTCAGAGCCACTCGTCCTGGATTGTGAAGGCCGCATAGGCGAGCCGCTGATAGACGCGCCTGAACGCCGGAAACGGAAAGCGGGGCAGGGGCGTTTCCAGGAGCGCGCCGAAGGGCGCTGCGCCGCCGCCGATCCTGCCCGCCAGCAGCTTGCCGCAATGCGTGGCGAGCGCGACGCCCGATCCGATGCAGGCGAGGAAGTAGTGCACGGTCGGATCGTCGGTCGCACCGGCATGCGGGTTCTTGTCGTAGGAGACGCACACCCAGCCGTGCCAGAAGTAGTCCGAGCCGATGCCGGTCAGCGGCGGGAACATCTCCACCAGGCGCCGTTCCAGCCAGGCGCGCCGATAGCGATGCTCGGCCGGTGAATCCTCGACGCCGCCGCGCGCCCCGAACAGGATGCGGTTGTCGGGCAGCAGCCGGTAGTAGAACAGCAGCCGCCGCGAATCCCAGATCTTCTGATAGGTGCGCCAGCCCACCGAGGCGCGCTCGGCCTCGCTGAGCGGCCGCGTGACAATGATGTTGGAGAGGACCGGCAGCAGGCGGCCGGCGGTCCAGGGATGCAGCCGGTCGCCGGTGTACCCGTTGGTGGCGATCACCACTTCGCGCGCACGCACCGTGCCGCGGGGCGTGCGCAGCAGATGCAGCCGGCCGTCGCGCCGCCACTCGGTCACCGGCGAGGCGTCATGGATGACGGCGCCCTTGGCGAGCGCGGCGCGCGCCAGGCCGCGCGCATATTTCAGCGCGTGCAGGGCGAAGCCTTCCTTGTGCAGGATCGCGCCGTGCGCCTCGCGGCTGGCCAGGTAGCCGCCGTCGAGATCGCTCTTGCTGAGGATCTGCGAGTCGAGGCCGAACAGCTGGTTCATACGCTGTGCGCGCGCCGCCATCTCCGCCAGTCGGTTCGGCCTGTGGGCCAGTTCGAGTCCGCCTTCCGGCGTGCGATCGCACGCGATGCCCTCGTCCCCGATGACACCGTCGACCGTGCGCACGGCATCGCGACCCACCTCGAACACCGCCCTGGCGCGCTCGAGGCCGAAGCGGGCGACCCAGTCGCCGAAGTCCTCCTTGCCGACGCCGATCGAGCAGAAGCCGCCGTTGCGCCCGCTGCAGCCCCAGCCGACCCGGTTCGCCTCCAGCACGTGCGCCCTGACGCCGTAGTCGCGCGCGAGGTGATAGGCACAGGCCAGGCCGGTATAGCCGCCGCCGATGATCGCGATGTCGGTGTCGACGTCGGCGCTGACGGGATCGCAGCCCGCCACCTCCTCGCCCGCGGTCGCCGCCCAATAGGAATCGACATGGGCCGCGCCCGGGCGGCTCAGATCGGTCGTGTTGATTGCCATGCGTCCCCCGCGTCGGCGTGCGCCGACGCCATCTGCCATTCCGTCCGCAGATTACGGACAGCGCGGCGGCAGGGGCAAGGGAAGGGCTACTGGCCGAGCAGGCCTTTCAGCGTCTTTCCGACATCCTCGGTGCTCTTCGGCTTGCCCTGAAGCAGGTCGGTCGGCGAACTGGGTTGCGTCTGTTGCTGTGCGGGCGCTGCAGTTGTTCCCGCCGCCGCGCTGCCGCAGCCGTTGGACGCAGTGGTCGTGCCGCTCGCCCCGCTGCCCGAATTGCCGGTCAGCATGCCCGTGAGCGCGCCGACGTCGCCGCCGGTGCCGACGGTTCCAGCCAGCGCCCCGGTCGCGCTCTTGGCGAGCCCCGCCGGATCGGGCGTCACGTTCGGGTTCGCGAGCGTGCCGCCGACGTTCACGGGGATCGCCAGGTTGACCAGGTTCGTCTGCTTGGCCGTGGGGTCGAGATGCAGGCCGAGCTTCTCGCTGTCGAGCATGATCTTGCCGCTGCCGACGATGGTGGCGCCGTTGGTGTCGACGACCAGCGCCTTGCTGGTCGCCAGGCCTTTGGCGATGTCGAACTTGCTGACGAGGCAGTTCAGGTTGGAGCTGTCCGTGCTGCCGCCGGTCGAGATCAGCTTGAAGAGATCGGACAGCATGATCTGCGCGAACCGGTTGTTGATCTTGCCGGAGCCCATCTGCAGAGCGGTGCTGCCGCTGAGCCCGGCCATGATCTGGCGCACCGATTGGCCCTGGCCCTTCACGTCCACGTCCATGTCGACCTTGCCGCCGCTCAGCACGGCGGACTGGCCGAAGGTCTGCATCAGCGTGCCGGCCTCGACGCCGCGGCTGCTGACCTTGAGGGCGACCGCCGGCTGCTGGGCGCTCGCGTCGATCACGCCGGAGAGGCCGAGCCTGCCGCCGCTGATGCCGGCGTCGAACTTGCCGATCGTGAGCTTGCCGCCCGCGAGGTCGAGCGCGACCGCGAGGCCGTCGAGCGTGGCCGGCTCGCGGATCACCTTCTGGCCGGTGAAGGCGATCTTGGCATCGACGGCCTTCAGCAGCGCGAACGGCAGGGGCGCATCGGAGAAGACCCGGCCGTCGCCGCTCTTCGCTGCGGGCGCGGCCTCGCCGGCGGGCGGCGCCGGCTGGATGCCGAAGTCCTTCGCGTCGACGAGGCTCGAGGACAGGTTCGCCGTGATCTTCGGCTGGCCGCCGCTGAAGGCGATGGCGGCGTCGCCGGCGATGTCGCTGCCGCCCATCTTCAGCTGCAGGCCCGCGATCTTGTAGCCGCCCTCGACATCGCTGAGATTGCCGCTGAGGCTGTAGGGCCCGAGCGGCGGCAGCGGCGAACCCGCGAGCGGCGTAAGATCGGCCAGGCTCTTGCCGTCCGCCGTGAGCGCGATCGCGATGCCTTTCCCGGCCGCCGGTTTGGCGATCGTGCCCTTGGCCGTGACGGTCGCACCGCCACCCTGCGCCTTGAGGTCGATCGGCAGCGGCTGGTTGCCGAGGATGCCGCTGAGGGCGCCGATTGTGCCCGTCGCGCTGACCGGGTTGCCGTTGAGATTGGCGACGATCTCGAGCGCGATGGGGTTCGCCGCATCGGCGCTCTCCGCGGTGAACTTCTGCAGCGCCACGGTCTGAGTCTTCTTGGCGACGCCGTCCTTGTAGGTGATGGTGACGTCCGCGAGCGTGATCTTGTTCACGGTCGGCAGCTTGCCGCCGCCCTCGGTCGGAGACGCCGGCTGCGCCGCGCCACCGGTTTGGCCGAAGGACCAGTTGCCGGTTCCCTTGGGATCGGTCTCCAGCAGGATGTCGGCGCCGTTCAGCACGATGCGCTTGACCCGGACGTCGCCGGTGAGCAGCGGCAACAGCTCCAGCTGCGCCTCGAAGCGCTTCACGGTCACCATCTGCGGCCGCGATCCCCAGGTCGCGTTGGCGAAGCTCACATCGTCGACGGCCACTGTCGGCGTCAGCGAGATCCCGACCTTCAGATCGCCGGCGATCTTCACCTCCCGGCCCGTCCGCTGCTTCACCTGATCGGCGATCAGCGCCCGGTACTGGTTGAAGTCGATGGTTTCGATCGCGACGACCGCGCCGCCGATGACGACGACGACCACGGCCCCGAGTCCGATGAGTACGTGCTTCAATCGCATGATGGCGTCACTCCTCGCCGTAATGATGTCCCCGGCGGCGACCGCGCCGCAATTGGACGATGGTCTAATGGCTTCTCAAAATCGCTGCGCCGGACTTGGATCGGGGTCACCGGCTTCGGTGCGAATGGTGGGCGCGACTGGGATTGAACCAGTGACCCCTGCCGTGTGAAAGCAGTGCTCTCCCGCTGAGCTACGCGCCCATCCCCGGCCCTGCGAGGGCCGCTTCGAACGGTGCAGTCATTAGGCCATGCCGTTCCTGCCTGTCAACCTGGGCCGGCGGCGGCCTGCGGTTTCGGAACAGTTGCGGCCTCCAACGCATTGATTGCGTTGAAGCAGCAACCAATGGAGGACAGCGATGCCTCGAGGCGACAAGTCCAAATACACCAGCAAGCAACGCCGCCAGGCCCGCGACATCGAGAAGGGCTACGAGAGCCGCGGCGTCTCCCGGCGCGAGGCCGCACGGCGCGCCTGGGCGACCGTGAACAAGATGACCGGCGGCGGCCGCCAGGGCGGCTCCGGCGAGGGCAAGCGCGTGAACAAGGAACCCGCCCGCAAGGGTGGCCGCATCGGCGGCCGGGCCGCGGCCTCCCGGCCTGCGGCGGCGCGGTCCCGTTCCGCCCGCAAGGCCGCCCGGACGCGCGCCCGCCGGAAGCGCTGACAGCCTATCGAGGCGGCGCGCCGTCCACCGCAAGCTCACGCGTCAAGCCAGGGGATGAGCTCGGCAAAGTGCGCGATGATGGCGTCCGCCCCCAGCTCCTCGACCGGCGTGCGGGTGTAGCCGTAGCGCACGACGATCGCGGGCACGCCGGCCGCGCGGGCGACCGCGACGTCGTTGGCGCTGTCGCCGATCATGACGGCGCGGTCGGCGGTAGCGCCCAGGAGATCGAGCGTGCCCAGGAGATGGCCGGGGTCGGGCTTGCGGACGGGCAGGCTGTCGCCGCCGGTCACCGCAGCGAAGAGACCGGTGAGGCCGAGCGTTTCCAGGATCTCCATCGTGGGGGCATAGGGCTTGTTGGTGCAGACGCCGAGCCGGTAGCCGCGCTCCCGCAGCAGCCTCAGGGTCTCGACGACGCCTGGAAAGGCCGGGGTGAGCGCATGGCGGCCTGCGGAGTAGTGCACGAGAAACCGCTGCACCAGTCCCGGCATCGCTGCCGGCTCGACGGGCGCGCCGGTGTCGGCGAAGCCGCGCTCGACCAGCTTCGCCGCGCCATCCCCGACCATCGAGCGGATGTCGGCGAGCGAGACCGGCGTCCGGCCCTGCTCGGCGAGCACGGCATTCAGCGAGCGGTGGAGATCGGGCGCGCTGTCCACCAGCGTGCCGTCGAGGTCGAAGACCAGCGCGTTGCGTACGGATGCCATGGCGCAGCGAGAATATGGATGTTAACCGCGCCGCGCCATAGTTCCGCCACGCCGATCTGCTCTCTTGGATGGCCGGGGGCGCTATGGCAGGCTGCGGCGTGATTCGCCTCTTCCGGCCGAACCAACCTTGAGTCCGTCAATGCCTGACAACCCTATCGCCGTCGTCGTCCTTGCCGCCGGCAAGGGCACGCGCATGAAGACCGACCTGCCGAAGGTCATGCACAAGCTGGCGGGGCGGCCGATGATCGCGCACGTGCTCGCCAACCTCGCGCCACTGTCCTGCGAGCGCATCGTGGTGGTGATCGGGCCGGGCATGGAGACTGTCGCCGCCGCGGTCGCGCCCCATGCAACCGCGCTGCAGGCCGAGCCGCTCGGCACCGGCCACGCCGTGCGGGCGGCGCGCGCGGCGCTGCAGGGTTTCGCGGGCGACGTCTTGATCGTCTACGGCGACTGCCCCTTCATCTCGAGCGAAACGATCGGCAAGCTGATCGCGCGGCGCCGCGCAGCCGACCAACCCGCCGTCGTCGTGCTGGGCATGCGGCCGGCCGATCCCGCGCAATATGGCCGGCTCATCGTCGGCCGCGACGGCCTGCTCGAGGCGATCGTGGAGTATCGCGACGCCAACGCCGAGCAGCGCGCCATCACGCTCTGCAACTCCGGCGTCATGGCCATCGACGGCAAGCGGCTGTTCGCGCTGCTCGATCGCGTCGGGAACAAGAATGCCAAAGGCGAGTACTATCTGACGGACATCGTGGCCATCGCGCGTGCTGACGGGGCCGCCTGCGCCGTGGTCGAGGCGCCGGCCGACGAGCTGATCGGCATCAACAGCCGGGCCGAGCTGGCGGCCGCCGAGGCGATCCTGCAGACCCGCCTGCGCGCACAGGCGATGGAGAACGGCGCCACCTTGACCGATCCGCAGACCGTCTTCTTCTCCTTCGATACGCAGCTGGGCCGCGACGTCGTGGTCGGCCCCAACGTCATCTTCGGTCCCGGCGTCGCGGTGGCCGACGGCGTCGAGATCAAGGCCTTCAGCCATCTCGAGGGCGCCAAGGTCGCCACCGGCGCCGCCATCGGCCCGTTCGCGCGCCTCCGTCCGGGCACCGTCATCGGCGAGAATGCCCATATCGGCAATTTCGTCGAGGCCAAGAACGCACAGGTCGGCAAGGGCGCGAAGGCCAATCACCTTACCTATCTCGGCGATGCCGTGGTCGGCGAGCGCACCAACGTCGGCGCCGGCACCATCACCGCCAACTACGACGGCTTCAACAAGCACAAGACCGAGATCGGCGCCGACGCCTCGATCGGCTCCAACAGCGTGCTGGTGGCGCCGGTGAAGGTGGGGCGCGGCGCCATCGTCGCCGCCGGCAGCGTGATCACCGAGAGCGTCACGCCCGATGCGCTGGCGCTCGCCCGCGGCCGCCAGACGGAAAAGCCGGGCTGGGCCGCCAAGTTCCGCGAGTCCAAGGGCATGCTCGGCAAGGGCACGGTGATCCGCCACGGCGACAAGGCCTTTCGCGTGACCATCACCCGGCCCGACGGCAGCGTGCTGCCGACCGGCCCCGCGACCGTGCGCGTCGCCCCCGCGAAGCAGCAGGCCACTCCCGCTCAAACGCCGACGGCAACGGCGTCGAAGACGCCGCCCGCCGCCGCGAATGGGGCAACTGCCAAGGCCGGCAAGGCAGCGGTAAAACCCAAGGCTGCCGCGGCGGCGAAGGCGAAAAAGCCCGCCGAGACCAAGAAGCCGGCGCCCCAGAAAGGCCGGCGCTAGTGTTGCAGAAGAGTTTCCACCGTTGAGGGCATCGAACGAGCCTCCGGCGCACATCCAATCGCTTGTCACCACCGCGAAAGCGGGGGTCTAGGGTAACCGCACGTCACTTGTCCTGGACCCCCGCTTTCGCGGGGGTGACAGTCAAATTTTGTGGCCCGAATGCGTCCCGTTTTCTTTGAGAAGAGTGACCACAGATGAACACGGATAAGGCACAGATGAACACGGATGGAGGTTCGCTCACGCATCGAGGGCGCTCGGTGCATCTTTGTCCATCCGTGCCTTATCCGTGTTCATCTGTGGTCGACTCTTCTTGCTCGTAGCGTCCTCGGAGGGAGCCAACGGATGTGCGGCATTCTCGGCATCATCGGCAAGGCGGCGGTGGCGCCGCTGCTGCTCGAAGGGCTCAAGCGCCTGGAATATCGCGGCTATGATTCCGCTGGGATCGCCACCCTGACCAACGGCCACATCGCGCGCCGGCGCGCCGAGGGCAAGCTCGGCAACCTCGAGGCGCTGCTGACGCGCGAGCCGCTCGCCGGCACCATCGGCATCGGCCACACCCGCTGGGCGACGCACGGCCGCCCCAACGAGACCAACGCCCATCCGCACGCCACCGATCGCGTCGCCGTCGTCCATAACGGCATCATCGAAAATTTCGACGAGCTGCGCCGCGAGCTCAGCGCGCTCGGCCATAAGTTCGAGACGGAAACGGACACGGAGGTCGTCGCCCATCTGCTGACGCGCTACCTGCAGGAGCAGAAGACGCCGGAGCAGGCGATGGCCGCGGCCATGGAGCGGCTGCACGGCGCCTTCGCGCTCGCCGTCATCTTCGCCGGCCGCCACGACCTGATGATCGGCGCCCGCCGCGGCAGCCCGCTCGCCGTCGGCTTCGGCGACGGCGAGATGTATCTGGGCTCCGATGCACTGTCCCTGGCCTCGCTCACGCGACGCATCTGCTACCTGGAGGAGGACGACTGGGTCGTCCTCTCCGGAACGGGCGCCAACGTCTACAACGGCGGCAAGCCGGTCGAGCGCCCGGTGACGCAGACCGCGCTCTCCGGCGCCCTCATCGGCAAGGGCAACTATCCGCACTTCATGCTGAAGGAGATATGCGAGCAGCCGGCCGTCATCGGCGATACGCTGCAGGCGTTCTTCAATCCGCTCCAGCGCCGAATCGAGCTGCCGGCGCTGCCGTTCGATTTCGCGGCCGTGCCGCGCCTCACCATCACCGCCTGCGGCACCGCCAGCCTGGCGGGCATGGTCGGCAAGTACTGGTTCGAGCAGCTGGCGCGCCTGCCCGTGGAGTTCGACATCGCCAGCGAGTTCCGCTATCGCGCGGCGCCGATGCCGGCGGGCGGCGTCACCATCGTGATCTCGCAGTCCGGCGAAACCGTCGACAGCCTCGCCGCCCTGCGCTACGCCCGCAGCCAAGGTCAGAAGATCCTCTCGATCGTCAACGTGCCCGAGAGCGCGATCGCGCGCGAATCCGATGTCGTGCTGCACACGCTGGCCGGCCCCGAGATCGGCGTCGCCTCCACCAAGGCCTTCACCACGCAGCTCACCGTGCTGGCCTGCCTCACCATCGGGGCGGCGCGGGCGCGCGGCGCCATCGGCCACGACCGCGAGGCCGCGCTGTCGGCGGCGCTGACGGAGGTGCCGGCGCGCGCCGCCGAGGTGCTGAACCACGACGCCCGCCTGCGCGAGATCGCCCACGAGGTGGCGAAGGCGCGCGACGTGCTGTTCCTGGGACGCGGCACCTCCTACCCGATCGCGCTCGAAGGCGCCCTGAAGCTGAAGGAGATCTCCTACATTCACGCCGAGGGCTACGCCGCCGGCGAGATGAAGCACGGCCCCATTGCCCTGATCGCCGAGGACGTGCCGGTGATCATCGCCGCGCCCAGCGACGACGTCTTCGAGAAGACCGCCTCCAACCTGCAGGAGGTCTGCGCGCGCGGCGGCAAGGTGCTCGTGCTGTCCGACGCCGCCGGCCTCAAGAAGCTGAAGTCGAAGGCCTGGGCTAGCATCGAGCTGCCGAAGGTCGATCCCTTCGTCGCGCCGATCCTCTACGCGATCCCCGTCCAGCTGCTCGCCTACCACGCCGCCGTCGCCAAGGGCACCGACGTCGACCAGCCCCGCAACCTCGCCAAGAGCGTGACGGTGGAGTAGGGGAGCGACAAGCTCAACGCTGATAACCCGATGATTCAAGACGCGTGTGAATGGAAGGCTCGCCAATGGAAGAAATCAATCTGCTGCTTGATGACGGCCTGAGTGCCAGAGATAAGAGCAACCTCGACTACTTCACCGACGCAGCCAAGACCAAGATCCGCGACACCATGGACAAGCTGCTCGACGATCTGTCGAAGCTCGGCACCACCTTCACCCATTCCGTGACCTGGGGCGTCACGGACGAGGGCCTGAAAAAGAAGGGCGTGATCATCATCTATTTCCGCGCCAATGCGCAGTCCTCGCAGACGAAGAGCATCGTCGGTGCCCCCAGCCCGCCGGAGAACGCGGCGGGTTGGACCGTCATCGGCACGAAAGCGACCTTGTCGGAAGCCTATGTCGAGATGAATTTTCCGGCGGAGAAGCTGGCGCGCATCGCCGTGCACGAAATGATGCACAACAAGTGCCAGATGGACAACGACGCGCTGCACGGCAAGAAAGGCGGCGGCGGCATCTCCAACAGCCCGACCCTCGGAACGGAGTCCGTGACTGCGGAGAACGCCAAGCTGATAGGGGCGAACCTCACGAAGACAATAGCGCAGTGGCGGCCCGGCGGCTCGCTCAACTAGTGCTTCGCGCATGAGCATGGCGGCCCGGCCCCGCCGTTTCCCACGCATCGTGACCCTTCTCCTCTTTCTGCTCGCCGCCGCCACGGTCACGGTGCTCAGCCTGCTGCCCCAGCGCGACGTGCCCAAGGTTGGAGTCTCCGACAAGCTCGAGCATGCGATCGCCTATTTTGGCTTGGCGATCCTCGGTGGCCTGGCATTTCGCGAGCGGCGCCGCCTGCTCTATCTGTTCGTCATCCTGTGCGCGATGGGCGGCGCCATCGAGCTGCTGCAGGCATTCTCGCCCGGCCGCACGCCCGAGCTTGCGGATGCCGTCGCGGATGCGGCCGGTGCCGCCGCCGGGATCTTCGTCGCGCTGCCGCTTGCGTTACGCCGGGACTGACGCGAGCCCTGCCTCGCTTGCAGGGGTGACCGGCAGGTCGCCCGCCTCTCCGCAGCGCCGTGATTCGTTGCGTCAAGCCAGTTTATCTGCCGGACGGGCGACCTGCCGGTCGCCCCTACAGGAATCTCCGCGACTCCGTGGCTCCGCGTGCGACACTTTCATGCCGGCCAGCATCGCGGCCAAATGCGATTCCCCTGCTTTTGAGAGGGAGGGTAGAGTGGGCGGTGGCGGCGCCGCGATCGTACAAGCGCGGGATGTGTTCTAGCGCTCAATCGCTGATGCCAGCCGTCCAGCCGACGCCGGCCAGGTCGCAGCGACCGATGCGGCGGCCGACCTGCACTTCCGTCATCGTCATGTTCTTGGCGCCCATCACCATGGCGATGCGGCCCTTGAAGCCGTCGGGCAGGAGAGCATACGCGGCATGTGCCCTCGCCTCGTTGCGGCCCGGGCAGCGGATGTCGAATTGCAGGGTGGCGCCTCCACGATGAACGTTGCTGGCCGGGCAGGTCGCCAGCGGATTGTTTCCGCTCAGCACCGGCAGCGGCGCCGCATCCGTCCTCACCGCGTCGGCGACGCAGATCGTCCGCGTCTTCTCGATCGCCCAGCTCTCGAGATGCGGCAGCTCGAGCCGGAACCTGACTTCGTAGGATCCGCCCGGCAGCAACGTCCCCCGCCCGGCCCGCGCGTCGCCCGCCGCAAGTCCCGCGAGAACGATGGCGCAAGCCGCGCGCAAGCCTCTCATCTCGATCCTCCCCCGCGCCACCGACGGCGCGGCTCAGAGCGCCTTCCGGAACGTGAGGTTGATGCGCTGGCGGCCGAGCGCCGGATGGACTCCATCCGCCAGCGGCATGACGCCGTGGAAGGCCAGGCGGGCAGGGCCGCCCCAGACGAC
Source organism: Candidatus Acidiferrum sp. (assembly GCA_035518775.1). Classification (GTDB taxonomy): domain Bacteria; phylum Pseudomonadota; class Alphaproteobacteria; order Dongiales; family Dongiaceae; genus JBGPEQ01. Next base: position 2,525 of record DATIXH010000072.1, on the reverse strand, counting down.
GACGTCGCCATGCTCGAGGGGAATCTTCGACTGCGGGTCCGAGCGCTTCAGCCCGCCGAACAGGAAGCGCGCCGGCAGGCCGAGCGAGACCGACACGACGGGCGAGCCGTAATCTTGCTCGTCCTTGTCCTGGTGCAGCGAGAGCCTCGTGCCCGGTTCGTAGCGATTGATGAGGCAGGCATCCGGCGTGAATCCGGCGAAGCCGGCCTGCGCCGCCGCCGTCGTCGCCAGGTCGCGTAACACAGCGGGCATGGGTGGCCAGGGCTTGCCGCTCGCCGGATCGACCGGGTCGTAGCGATAGCCGGTCCGGTCCGTCACCCAGCCGGCCGATCCGCAGTTCGTCATCGCCACCGACATCGTAAAGCCGCCCGGCGTGACCATGCGGCGGAACGGCGCGACCGCGGCGATCCTGTCCAGCTCGGCCAGGAGCCGATCCGTGAACTGCAGCGCGAAGCCGCGCAGGACGGTCGGCGTGAATGCCGGCTGTTCGCGCCGGTCGTCGGCGTCGACCTTGCCGTCGAAGAGATCGCGCATCGCGTCCGCTCGCTCACGCCGCATCGTGGAAGATCACGCCGAGGGTGTGCCGCTGTCCAGAGCGCAGGCGGCTCACGCCGTGCCGCGTGTTCACCCGGTAGGTCCCGCGCGTGCCCTGCACCGGCCGGTGATGCACGGCGAACACGACGGCATCGCCCTGCCGCAGCGGCACGACCTCCGGCCGCGACTGCATGCGCGGCCGCTGCTCGGTGAGCACGAACTCGCCGCCGGCGAAATCCTCGCCCGGCTCCGACAGCAGCACCGTCGCCTGCAGCGGAAACGCCAGCTCGCCGTAGAGATCCTGATGCAGGCAGTTGTAGTCGCCGGGACCGTATTGCAGGAGCAGCGGGGTCGGGCGCCGCTGGCCCGCCGCGTGGCAGAGCGCCAGAAAGGCTTCATGCTCCGCCGGGTACCGTCCGCCGATCCCCATGCGCTCGTTCCAGCGATTGGCGATCGGCGCCAGCCGCGGATAGAGCGCCGTGCGAAGGCCGGCGACGAGCTCGGGCAGCGGGTACGAGAAATACTTGTACTCGCCCTTGCCGAAGCCGTGGCGCGCCATGATGACGCGGCTGCGGAAACGGTCGTCCTCCTCATAGAGCGCGGCGATGGCGCGGCCCTCTTCGGGCGTCAGCAGGCGTTCCAGCACAGCCGCGCCCTGCTCGCCGAGATCGGCGGCGACGCGCTCCCAATCGATCGCCGCGACGCGCTCCGCCTGCGAGGCGGCGGCCGGTCTCCTTTGCGCGGCGACAGTCACGCCGTCGCTTCCCTGCGCAGCAGAAGGCGCTTGCGCTCGACGCCCCAGCGGTAGCCCGAGACCGCGCCGTCGCTCCTGACGACGCGATGGCAGGGAATGGCGACCGCAATCGTGTTGGCCGCGCAGGCCTGTGCGACCGCGCGCACTGATTTCGGCGCGCCGATGCGGCGGGCGATCTCGCTGTAGCTGGCGGTCTTGCCCGCGGGAATCTTGCGCAGGGCTTGCCATACCCGCCGCTGAAACGCCGTGCCCCGCAAGTCCAGCTGCAGATCGAGGCCCCGCGCTGGCACCTCCACAAAGCCGGCGACCTCAGCGGCGAGTTCCTCAAGACCGGCATCACCGCCGCCCGCCCGCGCCTGGGGGAAACGATCCTGCAGTTCGCGCACGAGCGCATCGGGGGCGTCGCTCAGGAGGATGGCGCATATGCCGAGGTTGCTGCGCGCGACCAGGACGGAGCCGAGCGAGCATTCGCCGATGGTGAAGCGGATCGCAGGCGTAGCCTCGCCTCGATAGCCCGCAGGTTTGGTGTAGATGTCGCCGGAGGTCGGGTGGGATAGGGCGGTCATGGGCGTCGTCCTTTCGTCAATTCGTCGCTCTTGCGCTCTCATGTAGCTGTCGCCGCCCTGTGCCACACTCCGGGTCTTGCGCTGAAGAGCATGAATTTGCTGTCTCCGGTTCCCGAGACTCCACCGGCCCCCGGCGGCCTGTCTTCTTGATATCCTTGAGCTTTCCTCGTGAGAGTCCCTGGTTCATACGCAAAACACGATAGCGTTGAATTTCGAGTTTTCGGGGGTCGACCCTTCCAGGGTTGGAGGGGATATCGGTCGATCGCGGTCCGCCGATCCCCTCGCTCCTGTATCGTTGCCGCATCCGCCCACCTGGGCAACAATCGCGGCCCGACCCTCCGGTGACCACCGCCCATGAACCAGCTCTCCGGCGCCGAAGCCTTCGTCCGCATGCTGCAGAAGCACGGCGTCACGCACATCTTCGGTCTGTGCGGCGATACCAGCCTGCCGCTCTATGACGCGCTCCAGCGCCTCGACCACGGGATCACGCACATCCTGACGCGCGACGAGCGCTCGGCCGCCTACATGGCCGACGCCTATGCGCGGGTCAGCGGGCGGGTCGGCGTCTGCGAAGGCCCGAGCGGCGGCGGCGCCACCTACCTCCTGCCGGGCGTGGCCGAGGCCAACGAGTCCTCCGTGCCGCTGCTCGCGATCACCACCGACATCGCCAC
>DATIXH010000071.1:0-28539 GCA_035518775.1 Candidatus Acidiferrum sp. | reverse complement strand
GATAGGCGCTCTTGACCCGGACGAGGCCGTCGTCGGCAGCAGCGTCACCGACGCCGCCAGCCTGCGCCGCAAGCGTCGACAGCAACAGGCCGCTCGCAAGCAGCACGGCCGAGCAGATCTTCAGGATACGCGCAAACATATGCTCCTCCTCTTGGCAGCCGCTCGCGCCACAACGCACGAGCATCGGCGGCAAGAATGAGGGGACCGCGCGGACCGCGGAAATGCCGGCTGGCTTCCGAATCGATAGCGGCGCGCTATGGCACCGGAGCTATGACTCCCAGCCGCGCTCCAGCAGCACGCGCACCGCCTGGGTGCGGTTGCGGACCACGAGCTTGCGATAGATCGAGCGCAGATGCAGGGCGACCGTGACCTCTTCGATCCGGAGGTCGCGGGCGATCTCCTTGTTGGTATGGCCGAGGATCAGCAGCTTGATCACGTCGCGCTCGCGCTTGGAGAACTCGGCCGGGCCGCTCGTTGCGCCGACAGCCGGCGGCGGCGAGGCGGTGAGCGCCGACTCCGGCACATAGCGCTCGCCGTCGAGGATCAGCCGCAGCGCATTCAGCATGCCGGCGGCCCGCATGGTCTTCGGCAGATAGCCCGCGGCGCCGGCCTGCAGCGCCTCGCGGATGGTCTGCGAATCGATCTGCCCGGAGAGGATGGCGACCGGCACGTCCGGCCGTCGCTGGCGCACGGCCTGCAGCCCGGCGAAGCCGTTCATGCCGGGCATGCGCAAATCGAGCAGGATGAGATCGAGCCGTTCGGACGTGCCCACGACCTCCAGCACCTGCTGCAAGGTGCCGGCATGGTAAACGCGGACGTCGGCGTCGAGTTCTTTGAGCTGTCGTTCGAGCAACTCGCGGATCAACGCGTGATCGTCTGCGACGATCACGTGCAAAGGTGGAGTGCGGACCACGGTTTCATTCTGCCGTTGGACAGCGTTCCTACGCAAGAGTTAAAGGCGGATTCGGGGTGCACGCGACCACTCCAATCATGTAACAATCGGAGTTCGCGGTTATTCTGAGAAAGCGCCTGTGCCGCCGGCTTTGTAATGCGATGACCGAACGCGAAGAACAGGATCCCCATGATCAAGCGTTCGCTCCGGGAAGACTGGCCGGAATCGAGCACAGGCCCGCCAAGGACATGATCTCAAATACCCACCGAAAATATTTGTAGATCAATATATTCTATTCTTAGTATCTATATAAGTAGATATGCTCCGTTACTATATAAGATAGGCGCAGATCGACATCTTATCCTTGCCCGCTCCGCCGCATTTTAACGAGCGCTAAGAATAACGCCCGCTAGATTGCTGTCCGTCCGCGGGCGGAACCGGCCCAAAAACCGGCCGCAGATTCGGGGACCCAGGCATTCACGCAAGAGGGGCTCGCCGCACTCGAGCCGCTCGGACGCGTTTCCATCCATGCGGTGTACGGACCCGCGGGCCGAACGCAGCGTGAATGCCTCGGGTCGCCCCGACGCGGATGCGTGTAAAGGGCATGGTCAGGGGACAGAATGACCGTCACTCCACTGCGGCCGCGCGCGAGCGACGCGCTCCTGCCGCCGGCGATCGACATCGACTCGTTCCGCCACGTGATGGCGGCGCTGACACAGTGCGCCAGCGGGGCGATGCCCGAAGCCGCCAGCGACCCGACCGCCTCGGCCGACCGCCGGAGCCGGCTGGCCAGCGCAATCCATGCGAACATGACGCTGTGGGGCAGCGTGCTGCACGAGCTGCTGGACGGCGCGGCCGCCGTGCCGCATCCGCTGCGCGACCATCTGGCGGAACTCGCCGAGGTAAGCATCCGGCATTGCTCCTACGTGCTGCGCGGCGACGCCGCAGTCGATCCGCTGATCGCCGTGAACCGCTCGATCATCGACGGCCTGCAGCCGAGTGCCGACCGGCGGGCCGCGTTCGCGGACCGCTGAGCGGGGATCCCGCGCGCCTCCGGGCATGGCGCGGGCCGCCGGCGGCCAATCAAAACCGAATATTAACCATGTTGTAGGAGGCTGATATTGTCTCCTCCATGACACTCAACCAACAGCCACCCGCAGCGGTCGTGATGCGCAATCCGCGTTCGGGCCGCACCGAGCCTCCTGTGAGCCGGCGTCGGAGGATGCTGCGGCCGGCGCGAGCATAGAACAGAACGAAGATGTGCGCTCTCAGCGTTCCCGGCCCCCAGACCCTCGTGCCTGCGCGCTCGCAAGGCCGGTTGTCGACCCTGCTCAGCCTGCCGGGCATCGCCGCCGTCGGCGTTTTCACGCTCGGACTCACGCTGTCCGCCTGGCATCTCGTCGGCAGCAGCGAACTGCGGCGGGCCGAGGCGCAGTTCGATGGGCGCGTGCAGGCGGTGGTCGCGTCGATCGGCAGCCGCATGGCCGCCTACGAGCAGGTGCTGCGCGGGGGTGTCGGCCTGTTCAACGCCAGCCAGTCGGTCGAACGCGACGAGTGGCGCGCCTACGTGCAGGCGCTGCGCGTGGCGGACAACTACCCGGGCATCCTCGGCTTCGGATACGGAACGCTGGTCGCGGCGGCGGAACGCGAGGCGTTCGTGCAGCGCATGCGCGCCGATGGGCTTTCGGACTACCAGATCTGGCCGGACGGTTCGCGTCGCGAATATGCCCCCGTCACCTATCTCGAGCGTTTCGAGGGGCCGAACCCGCGGGTGTTCGGGTTCGACATGATGTCGGAGCCGAAGCGTCGAGCCGCCATGCAGAGGGCGCAGGACAGCGGGGCAGCGACGCTGACGGCCGTGGTACGGCTGGCGACAGGCGCGGACAACCAGCCGCCCGGCCTGCTGATGTATCTGCCGGTCTACCGGCATGGCGAGGCACTGACCGGCATCGGCGGCCGCCGGGCGGCACCGCTCGGGTTCGTTTACGCGTCGTTCCGCCTGGAGACGCTCATGGGGGCCGTGCTCGGCGGCTACGGCAGCGACTTCGCTCTGGAGTTGCGCGACGGGCCGGCCGCCGCGGCGCCACCGATCTTCGCGAGCGGCACCTTCCCGCAGGCCACGCCGTTCGAGCGGACGCAGGACATCCACCTCTACGGCCGGACCTGGACCCTGCGGCTGGCCGCCCTGCCGGGATTCCAGACGGGGATCGAGTCCTGGAGGTCGCAGACCGTGCTGATGGCGGGCTTCGCGCTCACGCTCGTGCTGATGGCCCTGATGGGGGCGGCCAGGGGCACGCGCGGCGCCGCGCTGCGGCTCGCGGGCGAGATAACCGCGGCGCTGCGGGCGAGCGAGGGCAAGTATCGTGCCGTCGTCGAGGACCAGACGGAGCTCGTCTGCCGCTTCGGTCCCGGGCGCCTTCTCACCTTCGTCAACGCCGCCTACTGCCGCTATGTCGGGAAGACGGCGGAGCAGCTGCTGGGCACGCCGTTCATGGCGGCGGCGCCCGAGGCAGAGCGCGCTGCCGGCGCCGGGCCGTTCCACGCGCTCACCGCCGCCGATCCGAGCGCCACCTGCGAGCACCGCACGGTTCAGCCCGACGGCAAGGTCTGCTGGCACCAATGGACCAGGCGCGCGCTCTACGACGCCGAAGGACGCCTGCTGGAATACCAGGCTGTCGGGCGCGACATCACCGAGCGGAAGCGGGCCGAGGAGGCGCTGCGCGAAAGCCGCGCGCTGCTGCGCGCCGTCATCGATGCGGTGCCGGCCACGATCAACGTCAAGGACTGCGACGGCCGCTATGTGCTGGTGAACGCGGCGCTGGCCAACTATCACCGGCGGGCGGTCGAGGACTTCCCCGGCAAGACGGCGGCCGACTTCTACCCCGAGGCCTACGCGGCGCGCATCCGCGCCCGCGACGCCGAGATCATCGCAACCGGGACCCCGACCGGCCTCTATGAGCAGGACTATGTCGACGCCGACGGCCGCGCCAGCACGTGGCTCACCACCGCCGTGCCGCTGCGCGACGACATCGGCGCCGTCAAGTACGTCGTCAGCGTAGCCCTCGACATCACCCAGCGCCAGCAGGCCGAGGAGGCGCTGCGCGAGAGCCGGGCGTTGCTGCGCGCCGTCATCGATGCGGTGCCGGCCACGATCCGCGTCAAGGACCGCGAGTTGCGCTACGCACTGGTCAACCGTTCCTTCGCCGCCTATCACGACCTGCCGGTCGAGGCCTTCGTCGGCAAGACGCCGGCCGACTTCTACCCGCCGGCCTATGCGAACGAGCTGCAGGCGCGCGACGCCCAGGTCATCGCGACGGGCGAGCCGACGGGACTGCAGGAGATCGACCATATCGAGCCGGACGGCCGGGCGACGACCTGGCTGGCGACGTCGCTCCCGCTGCGCGACGACGGCGGCGCGGTCAAATACGTCGTCGGCGTCAGCCTCGACATCACGCAGCGCAAGCAGGCGGAGCGGGCGCTCGCCGCCAGCGAGCGCAACTACCGCCAGCTCATCGAGACCCAGACCGAGCTGGTCACGCGCTTCCGCCCGGACACCGCGATGACCTTCGTGAACCCGGCCTATTGCCGCTATCACGGCCGGCCGTTCGAGGCGCTGCTGGGCACCAGATGGATCGAGCAGGTCTATCCCGACGACCGCCCGGCGATCGAGCAATTCGTGGCCTCGCTGACGCCGGAGAGCCCGTCCGGCAGCTGCGAGCACCGCGTCGTGCTGGCCGGCGGCGAGGTCCGCTGGCAGCAATGGTCGGACACCGCGCGCTTCGACGGCGACGGCCGGCCGGTCGAGTACCAGTCGGTCGGCCGCGACATCACCGCGCGCAAGCTGGCCGAGCAGAAGCTGGGCGAGAGCGAGCGGCGCATGCGGCACCTGGTCGAGTCCGCGGGCGTCGTGCCCTACACCTGGGACATCGAGGATCAGCGCTACAGCTACATCGGGCCGCAGATCGAGCGGCTGTTCGGCCATTCGCCCGAGCAGTGGATAGACGGCGCGCGCTGGCTCGAGATCGTGCATCCCGACGACCGCGCGCGCGTGCAATGCAAGCTGCGTGAGTTCCTCCGCGAGCCCGCCGACGGCAGCATGGAATACCGCATGCTCAAGCCCGACGGCAGCGCCGTCTGGGTGCGCGACATCATCAAGATCGAGACCGACGAGACCGGGCGCCGGGTCGGCTACGGCACCGTCGTCGACGTCACCGACAGCAAGCAGCGCGAGGGCCAGCTCCTGGAGAGCGAGCACCGGCTGCGGCACCTCGTCGAGTCGGCTGGCGTCCTGCCCTATACCTGGGACATCGAGGCCCAGCGCTACAGCTACATCGGCCCGCAGATCGAGAAGCTGTTCGGCCAATCCGCCGAGCAATGGACCGATCAGGCGCTCTCCCTGGAGACGGTCCATCCCGACGACCGCGAGCGCGTCAGGGCCTGGACGCAGGATTCCGGCGACAACCTGCGCGACGGCAGCCTGGAATACCGGTTGCTGCGGCCCGACGGCAGCGTCGTCTGGGTGCGCGAGATCATCAAGATCGACACCGATCGCAACGGACGCAAGGTCGGCTACGGCACGGTGGTCGACGTCACCGACAGCAAGCAGCGCGAGGGCCAGCTGCTGCAGGCGCAGAAGATGGAGGCGGTCGGGCAGCTGACCAGCGGCATCGCCCACGACTTCAACAACCTGCTGATGATCGTGACGGTGAACCTCGACATGCTGCTGCCGCGTCTCGACCCGAAGGATTCGCTGTCGCGCGAGCTGGCCGAAGGCGCGCTCGCCGCCGGGCTCGACGGCGGCGAACTGACCCGCCAGCTGCTCACCTACGCCCGCAAGCAGCCGATGCTGGCGGTGCCGCTCGACCTCAATGCGCTGGTCGCGCGCAGCGTCGGCCTGCTGCGGCGCACGCTCAGCCGGATCGTGGAGATCGAGACCGAGCTGACGCCGGACCTGTGGCCGCTGGAGAGCGATCCGGCGCAGCTGGAGGCCGCGCTCACCAATCTCGCCATCAACGCACGGGACGCCATGCCGATGGGCGGCCGTCTGACGATCGCAACCGCGAACCGGCATGTGGACGGCAAGAACGGCACCGCCAGCGGCGAGTTCAAGGCCGGCGACTACGTCGTGCTCATGGTCACCGACACCGGCTCCGGCATTCCGCCCGACATCATCGGGCGCGTGTTCGAACCCTTCTTCACCACCAAGCCGACCGGCAAGGGCAGCGGCCTCGGCCTCAGCATGATCTACGGCTTCGCCAAGCAATCGGACGGCCATGTCGAGATCGACAGCGAGGTCGGCCAGGGCACGACCGTGCGCCTCTACCTGCCGCGCGCCGCGCGCGTGACGGCGCCAACGAAGGCCGCGCCGCGCCGCAGCGAGCCGCGCGCGGCGGCCGGCGAGCTGATCCTGGTGGTCGAGGACAACGCCACCGTGCGCAAGTCGGTGGTGCGGCAACTGCAGAAACTCGGCTATCGCACGCTCGAGGCGGAGGACGGGCCGGAGGCGCTCGCCATCCTCGAGAGCGACCCGCGCATCGACCTGCTGTTCAGCGACGTCGTGATGCCCGGCGGCATGTCCGGACGCCAGCTGGCGGCGGCGGTGCGCCGCCGCCGGCCGGAGCTCAAGATACTCCTGACCTCCGGCTTCCCCGACAAGGCCGGCGACGCACGCGGCGGCGAGCGCAAGGAGCCGGTGCTCGGCAAGCCCTACCGCCAGCGCGACCTCGCCCTCAAGCTGCGCGAGATACTGCAGACCGAGACGGTGTGAGCGCTCAGTAGTCGAACGGGATGAACTGGAAGAGCCAAGTCTCCGTCAGCGGCTTGTCGTTGTAGCGCAGGAAGGCGCGGATATCGACGGGATCGGCGCCGTCGACGGCGATGTCGAAGAAGGCGCGCCAGTGCCTGGTGCCGACGACCTGCAGCGTGTAGTCGCCGTCGATGGCGCCGCGGCCCGCCTCGACGATGAGTTGCACCGGATCGCCCTTCTTCAGGTCCTCGAGCGGGCCGCCGGCGAAATCGATCACGATCTTCTTCTTGTCCTTGGGGCGAGGCTGGCCCGGGATACCGCCGCGGCCGACGCGGGTGGCGATCACGCGCCCGAGCGCCGGCGGATAGGGCTCGTCGGCCAGCCAGTGCAGGCGGTACTTAAAGTTCCACTCCGACCCCGCTTTGACCGGCGCTTTCGGCAGCCAGTAGGCGACGATGTTGTCGCTGATCTCGTCGTCGGTCGGGATCTCCACCAGCTGCACGGCGCCCTCGCCCCAACCCCCGAGCGGCTCCACCCAGACGCTCGGGCGGCGATCGTAGAAGACCCCGTCGTCTTCATAGTTCTCGAAGTTGCGGTCACGCTGCAGCAGGCCGAAGCCCTTGGGGTCCTTGTCGACGAACCAGCTGACCTGCAGCTGCGGCGGATCGTTGAGCGGCCGCCACAGCCGCTCGCCGGCCCCGGTCCAGAGCGCGAGGCCGTCGCTGTCGTGGATCTCCGGCCGCCAGTCTCGGGCCTGCCGGCGGTTGGTCTCGCTGTACCAGAACATGCTGGTGAGCGGCGCCACGCCCATGCGGTTGATGTCCTTGCGGACGTAAAGCGCGGCCTCGATGGCCATGACCACGCCGTCGTGCTTCGCGCACTCCATGCGGTAGGCGCCGGCCATGCTCGGGCCGTCCATCAGGGCGTAGATCACGACCGCCAGCGGATCGGCCGCCGAGGGCTCGAACCAGAAGGCGGTGAAGCGGGGGAACTCCTCGGGCGTCGGCAGGCCGGTGTCGATGGCGACACCGCGGGCGGAGAGGCCATACTGGTCGAGCTGACCCGAGCTGCGGAAATAGGCGGCCCCGAGGAAGGCGAGCCAGTCGGGCTTGCTGCCCACGTCCATGACGCGGAAGCCGGCGAAGCCGATGTCTTCCGGCAGCTGTGAGGCGAACTCCGCCTTGCCGAAGGTGAAGAGCGACGGCGTGTAGAGGATCTCGCGCGCCTGGCCGTCCTGGACGACGTGAAGCAGCACCGGCGCCTTGAAGAAGCGGCCGAGGTGGAAGAACTGGATCGGATAGGGCCCGTCCTCTCCCTTTGCCCAGAGCGCATGGCCCGGGATGAAGCGGATCTGCTGATAGGCGTCGTAGTCGATGCGCTCGAGCACGTCGGCGTAGCGGATCACCGGCGGCTCGTAGGGCTTGGCTGCGAGCTCTTTCGCTTGGTCGCGCAGCCAGTCGAAGCTGAACGGCTGCGCCTCGCCGAGGTCGAGCCCATCGGCGGCCGCGGTGGCCGACCGCAGCGCGAGACTCACCAGCGGCAGCGACGCGGCGCCGGCGAGCACGCGGCGGCGAGAGACAGGAGTATGGATTCCGGTTCGTGGGCGCATGATGCCTGATTGATTGCAGCTCTATTCGGGGATTGTCGGGACGACGTCGCGGCTCTTTCAGGCCGCCGCGGCCGCGCCGCTCACTCCAGCGCCCGCGCCAGGAAGGGCAGGCTGATGTCCATGCGGTAGTCGATGTCGGAATGGTTGTCGGGGAATTCCTCGTAGGTGTGGGCGATGCCGAGGCGGGTCAGCGCGCGGTTGAGCTGGCGGGCGCCGTAGTGCAGGTGGAACTGGTCCTCGCCGCCGCAGTCGATGTAGATGGCCTTGAGGCGGCGCAGGTTGTCGGCGCAGGCGTCGACCATGCGAACGGGATCGTGGGCCAGCCAGTTCTTCCAGCGCTCCGGGATCAGCTCGCAGGTCTCGAGGTCGACCGGCAGGCGGATGCCGAGGAACTGCGTGGGATCGGGGTCGTAGGTGGCGGCCATGGCGAGGGCGTTGAGGGCGGTAACGTCTTTGTCCTTCGGCTTCTTCGTCTGCTCGAAGGCATGCATGAAGGCCTCGATCGAGCGGTCGTGCTTGGCGAGTTCGTTGAGCACGAGCGGCATGTCGTTGAGGTAGCAGATCTCGAACGCCATGTCGCCGGAATGGCAGGCGAGTGCCGCCCAGATGTCGGGCCGTCGCATGCCGTGCACGATGGCACCGTAGCCGCCGGAGGACTTGCCGAAGATGGCGCGCCGGCCGGGGCCGCCGCAGCCGAGCTCGCGCTCCACCAGGGGCACCACCTCGTCGACGAGATAATCCTCGTAGCGGCCGATGGCGGCGCTGTTGATGTACTGGTTGCCGCCGAGGCGGCTGAAGCAATCGGGGAAGGCCACCACGACAGGCGCCATGCCGCCCTCGCCGATCAGGCGGTCGAGCCGTTCCGGCAGGTTCTCGGTGAAGGGCCGCCAATTCGTGTGGATCTGTCCGGAGCCGGTGAAGCCGACGACGTCGACCAGGAGCGGATAGCGCCGGCCCTTGTCGTACCCGGCCGGCAGATAGACGCGCAGCTCGCGCGTCGTGGGGTCGCCGAGCAGATTGCCCTTGAGGGCGTTGCTCTCGACGGTGAGGCGGCGAACCTCGCCAGCCGGCACGGTGCGGTTTCTGCGCATGGGCCGCTACTCTTCCCGTAGTTGCATGGGCTGTGGCGCGTCATTTTTCGGGCGGCGGCGGCCGTCCGTCAACTGTAGGGGCGCGCTGCGCGCGCCCGTCTTGCCAAAGTACCGTCGTTGGAGTCTTGCGCCAACCACGGGCGGGCGCAGCCCGCCCCTACAAGAGCAGGCCCGCCACCGGCTACTCTGCGGCTTCGATGTCCTTGCCGCCGGCGGCACGGCGCGGGCGCAGCGGGATGGGAGGCTCGGCCGCTTCCGGCGCGGGCGCGGCCGGGGCGCGGCGCCGCGACAGCCACTGGCCGGCGCGCTCGAAATAGATGTAGACCACGGGCGTGATGTAGAGCGTGAGCAGCTGGGAGGCCAGCAGACCGCCGACGACGGTAAGGCCGAGCGGGCGGCGCAGCTCGGCACCGGCGCCCGTGCCGAGCGCGATCGGCAGGCCGCCCATGATCGCCGCCATGGTCGTCATCATGATCGGGCGGAAGCGCAGCAGGCAGGCTTCGCGGATGCACGCCACCGGGTCCGCCTGGCCGCCGCGTTGTCGCTGCAGGGCGAAGTCGATCATCATGATGGCGTTCTTCTTGACGATGCCGATCAGCAGCACGACGCCGATGATGGCGATCACCGTGAGGTCCTGTCCGACCGCGAGCAGCATCAGCAGTGCGCCCAGGCCGGCCGAGGGCAAACCGGAGAGGATCGTGATCGGATGGATGAAGCTCTCGTAGAGGATGCCCAGCACGATGTAGATGACGAGTACGGCCGCGGCCAGCAGCAGTCCCTGGCCGCGCAGCGAATCCTGGAACACCTGCGCTGTTCCCTGGAAGCTCGGCACGACCGTGGCGGGCAGACCGAGTTCGCGCTCGGCGGCGTCGATCCGACTCACGGCGTCACCGAGCGCCGTGCCCGGCGCCAGGTTGAAGGAGATCGTCACCGCCGGCAGCTGCCATTGATGGTTCACGCTGAGCGGGCCGACCCGCTCGTCGATCGAGGCAAACGCGCCGATCGGCACCAGCTTCCCGCTGGGCGCCCTGACGTAGAGTCGCGAAAGGTCATTCGTGCCGCGCTGACGCGCCGGATCGACCTCGAGGATCACCTCATAGTCGTCGGTTGGAGTGTAGATCGTGGCCACCTGCCGCGCGCCGAAGGCGCTGTAGAGGCTGTTGCGGATCTGGTCGGGCGTGATGCCCATGATCGCGGCCTTCTCGCGGTCGATCGACAGGAACGCCTGCGGGCTCTTGTTCTCGAGGTCGGAGGTCACGTCCTGGAAGCCGGCCAGCTGCTTGAGCTTGGCCTCGACCAGCGGCGCCCAGTGGTTCAACTCCGCCAAGTCCGTTCCCTGCAGCGTGTATTGATACTGACTCTTGCTGAGCCGGCCGCCGATGTTGATGTTCTGCACGACCTGGAAATAGACGCGCATGTCCGAGATCCTGCCGACCGCCTTGCGCAGGCGCTGCAGCACCTGATCGGCGGTCGCGCGCCGCTTGCTGAAGTCCTTGAGCGTGACGAACAGGCGGCCCTGGTTCACGTTGACGCCGCCGGCGCCGACCGTGGAGGTGACGACGGCGACGTCGGGATCTTGCTGCACGATCGTCGCGACCTGCGAATGCAGCGCCACCATGGCGTCGAAGGAGATGTCCTGCGCCGCCTCCGTGGTGGCGGTGAGGAGGCCGGTGTCCTCGTTCGGGAAGAAGCCCTTGGGGACGACGACGTAGAGATAGCCGCTGACGACCAGGGTGAGCAGCGTTACCGCCAGGGTGAGGCGGCGATGCGCAAGCACGCGATCCAGGCTCCAGCGGTAGCCGGCGAGCAGGACGTTGAAGGCGGCCTCCAGCCCGCGCTGCACGCGGCCGGGCGATTCCGCCTCCGGCCGCAGGAAGCGGCTGCACAGCATCGGCGTCAGCGTGAGCGAGACGAAGCCGGAGATCAGGATCGTCATGGTGATGGTGACCGCGAACTCGCGGAACACGCGGCCGACTACGCCGCCCATGAACAGCACGGGGATGAACACCGCCACCAGCGACAGCGTCATGGAGATGATCGTGAAGCCGATCTCGCGTCCGCCGGCGAAGGCGGCCTGCATTGGTCGTTCGCCGCGCTCCACGTGGCGGACGATGTTCTCGAGCATGACGATGGCGTCGTCGACGACGAAGCCGACCGAGAGGGTCAAGGCCAGCAGCGACAGGTTGTCGATGCTGTAGCCCATCATGTACATGCCGGCGCAGGCGCCGATCAGCGACACCGGCAGCGCCAGCGCCGGGATGACGGTCGCCGAGACCCGCCGCAGGAACAGGAAGATCACGAGCACGACCAGCACGATCGTCAGGGTGAGCGTGAACTGCACCTCGTTGACCGAGGCGCGGATCGACTCCGACCGGTCGTTCACGACGTGCATCTCGATGGCAGCCGGCAGCTGCGCGCGGAAGGTCGGCAGCAGCGCCTTGATGGCGTCGACGACCTCGACCGTGTTGGCGTCGGGCTGGCGCTGGATCGCCAGGGTGATCGAGCGCTTGCCGTTGAGCCAGCCGGCAACCCGATTGTTCTCGACGCTGTCGACGATGTGGGCAATCTCGCCCAGCCGCACCGGGGCCCCGTTGCGATAGGTGACGATGAGGTTGGTGTAGTCCGCAGCCTTGCCCAGCTGGCCGGTCGCCTGCAGGGTGAGCAGGCGGCGGTCGCCCATTAGCGTGCCCAACGGCGCGTTCGAGTTGGTATCGGCGAGCGCCTGCCGCACGTCGTCGATTCCGATGCTGCGGGCCGACAACGCGTCAGGATCGACCTGAACTCGGACCGCATATTTCTGCTGGCCGAACACCTGGACCTGGGCGATGCCGGGCACGGTCGAGATGCGCTCGGCCACTTGGGTTTCTGCATAGTCGTCAACAGTCGACAGCGGCAGCACATCGGAAGTGAGCGCCAGAAACATTACTGGCGCGTCGGCCGGGTTCACCTTGCGGTAGGAGGGCGGGTCCGGCATTTCGTCGGGCAGGCGGCGCTGCGCCACCGACAGGGCCGACTGCACGTCCTGGGCCGCGGCGTCGATGTTGCGGTCGAGATCGAACTGCAGCGTGATCTGGGTCGAGCCCAGGCTGCTGGACGAACTCATGGTCGTGATGCCCGAGATGGTCGAGAGCTGGCGCTCGATCGGCGTCGCCACCGAGGCGGCCATGGTCTCGGGGCTGGCGCCCGGCAGGTTGGCCGAGACGACGATGGTCGGGAAGTCCACGCGCGGCAGCGCCGCCACCGGCAGCATGCGGTAGGCGAAGATGCCGAAGATGACGAAGGCGCCCATGACGAGCGTCGTCATCACGGGCCGGCGGATGCAGAGTTCGGGCAGGTTCATGACGAGGCACCCGCCGCCGGCGCCCGCCCCGCCGGGCGCGGCTCGACCTTCATGCCCGGCGCCAGCCGGAGCTGCCCCTCGACCACGGCGACCTCGCCAGCGGACAGGCCACTGACGATGACGCTCTCGCCGGCCACGCTGCGGTCGACCACGACAGGCCGCATCTCCACAGTGGAGTCGCCGCGGACGACAAACACATAGGTACCGCTCTGGCCGCGCTGCACGGCGGCGTCGGGCACGACGATCGCCGTCGGCTCGACCCGCAGGGTGAGCGTGACGGTGACGAACTGGCCCGGCCACAGGCGGGTCTCGGTGTTTTCGAAGGTGCCGCGCAGCTGGATCGTGCCGGTGGTCGAGTCGACCGCGTTGTCGACGAACGTGAGCGTGCCCGCGAGCGGCGGCCCGCTGTCGCCCGGGATGGTGGTGCTCACGGTCAGGGGACCCCCGGCCATGGCCTGGCGCACGCGCGGCAGTTCACCCTGCGGCAGGGCGAAGGCGACGTAGATCGGCCGCAACTGGTTGAGCACGACCAGGGCGCCCGTGTCGTTCGCCTTCACCATGTTGCCGCGCGGCAGGTTGACGACGCCGGCGCGGCCGTCGATGGGGGAGCGGATCTCGGTGTAGGTGAGCTGAACCTTGGCGGCGTCGACGGCGGCCTGGTCGGCCGTGACCGAAGCCCGCAGCGAATCGGCGTTCGCGTTCGCCTGGTCCAGGGCCTGCTTGCTGGCAAAGTTCTTCTTCACCAGGGAGTTCTGGCGCTCCACTTCGTTCCGCGCGTTGACCAGCAGCGCCTGGTCGTGGGCGAGATTGGCCTGGGCCTGCTCCAGCTGGGCCTGGATCGTACGGCTGTCGATGGAGAACAGCAGGTCGCCGGCCTTCACGTCCTGCCCGTCCTTGAGGTGCGCCTCCATGATCTCGCCGTCGATGCGCGATTTGACGGCGACCGTGGCATAGGCCGTGACCGTGCCGATGGTGGTGAACTGCACGGGGACGGGCTTGCTGACCGCCGTGGCCACCGCCACCGGCACCGCCGGCGTCTGCGCCAGCTGCCCGGCCGCGGCGACATCGGACGGGGTGTGATTGATGCGCGGCCACAGCAGGGCGCCGGCGCCCGCCAGCGCGGCCAGCAGCAGGAGGATCGCGAGCCGTTTCATGAGCGCGTGGCCCGCCGACAATGGCCGGGTCGGGTCCCCAAGTGAGCTGCCAAATCACCTATGAGCGTGTCCTCCGACTGCATCAGCGCAGCGCCCCCCGGAACCGCCGACAGCCAACACATAGTATCACGCTGCGGCCATGTCATGGCCGGCGCCGCGCAGCCGCCATCCCTGGCGGTCGCGGTGCCGGCCAGCCTTGCTCTATGAACGCATGGAGCCGGTCTTTCCGGCGCTTCGCGTCGCTCTTTTCGCCGGACGAATGTCTACAGCATTTTCAAGGGGATGCGCTATGCGTCGCCGCGTCGCTGGAATGCCTCACATGGCCCAAACGATTTGACGCGGCCTTGTCATATCCCATACTGCCGCGGCATCGGACGGCAGAACGCCGACGGCGAGCAGCCCAGCGTCGGCTTCGATGCCGGATCGCCTCGTCCCGGGTCAGGGAGGACAGCCATCGTGCAGCAAGAGAGCACCGGCGGGGCCGCAGGAACGACGCCGGCGACCGATGGACCGCCCGTTCTCGAGCTCAGGGACATCGGCAAATCCTTTCCCGGCGTGCAGGCCCTCAAGGGCGTGCGCTTCGACATGCGGGCCGGCGAGGTGCACGCCCTGCTTGGGGAGAACGGCGCCGGCAAGTCGACCCTGATCAAGATCGTCTCCGGCGTCCATGCCCCCGACCAGGGCGACATCCGCATCGACGGCAAAGAGGTTTCGTTCGCCAGCCCGCTCGAGGCGCAGCGCGCCGGCATCGCCACGATCTACCAGGAGCTGCTGCTGTTCCCCGAGTTGAGCGTGGCCGAGAACATCTTCATGGGCCACGCCCCGCACAACCGCTTCGGCATCGACTGGGCGAAGATGCGCGCGCAGGCGCGGGACCTGCTGGCCTCGCTCGACATCCGCGACCTGGACGTCGACGAGACCGTCGGCACGCTCTCGGTCGGCAACCGCCAGCGGGTCGAGATCGCCAAGGCGCTGTCGCAGAATGCCCGCATTTTGATCATGGACGAGCCCACCGCGGCGCTGACGGAGCACGACGTCGAGCGCCTCTTCGGCATCGTGCGGCTGCTGCGCGCCCGCGGCGTCGGCATCGTCTATATCAGCCACCGGCTGGAGGAGATCTTCCTGCTCGCCGACCGCGTCACCGTGTTCCGCGACGGCGAGTATGTTGCCACGAAGCCGGTGCGCGAGACCAATCGCGACGAACTGATCCAGATGATGGTCGGGCGCAGGATCGATGCCCTGTTTCCCAAGATCGAGGCGCCAATCGGCGCGCCGGTGCTCGAGCTGCGGAACATCCGGCGCAAGCCCACGACCAACGGCGTGAGCCTGACCCTGCGCGCGGGCGAGATCGTCGGCTTGGCCGGGCTGGTCGGCTCCGGGCGCAGCGAGCTGGCGCAGGTGATATTCGGCATCATGCCGGCCGACAGTGGCGAGATCCGGTTCGGCGGTGCTTCGGTCGGCATCCGCGGCCCGGCACAGGCCAAACGGCTCGGCATCGCCTACGTGCCGGAAGACCGCGGCACGCAGGGGTTGGTGCGGCCGATGCCGCTGAAGGAGAACGTCTCGCTTGCGGTGCTGGCGCGCGTTTCCCGGCACGCCTTCATCGATCGCGCGGCCGAGGCGGCGCTGGCGGTGGACAGCATCCGCAAGTTCGGCATCCGCGCCAGCGGCATCGGCCAGGTCGTCAACAAGCTCTCGGGCGGCAACCAGCAGAAGGTGGTGCTCGGCAAGTGGCTGGCGAGTTCGCCCAAGGTACTGATCCTCGACGAGCCGACGCGCGGCATCGACGTCGGCGCCAAGGCCGAGATCCACCGCCTGATGAGCGAACTGGCGCGCCAGGGCATCGCCATCCTCATGATCTCCAGCGAACTCACGGAGATCATGGGCATGAGCGACCGCATCCTGGTCATGCGCGAGGGCCGCATCGTCGCCGAGTTCGCGCGCGACGGCGCGACCCAGGAGGCGATCGCCGCGGCGATGATGAGCAGCGCCGCGCCGATGGCGCAGGCGAACTGAGGCATGGCGACCGCGACGCAGAGCGTCCGGGCGGGAACCGTCGGGCTGGCGCGGCTGCGCCGCCTGTTCGGCTCGCAGGAGGCGGTGCTGGTGGGGGTGATCGCCCTGCTGTTCGTCGTGGTCGGCGGCCTCAACCCGCGCTTCCTCGCGGAGCGCAATGTCGAGAGCATCCTGCTCGGCAACGCTTACATCGCGGTGGCGGCGATCGGCATGTCCATGGTGATCGTCTCCGGCAATATAGACATCTCCGTCGGCTCGCTCATCGGCGTGCTGGCGACGGTCAGCGGCTCGCTGGCCGTGGCCGGCTACCCGATCGTGGTCAGCTGGCTGGTGCCGATCGTCCTCAGCGTGCTCGTGATGCTCGTCATCGGTTTCATGGTGGCCTATCTGCGGATCCCCTCGATCGTGGTAACCCTGGGCATGCTCAGCATCCTCAAGGGCGGCCTCATCAGCGCCACCGGCGGCAAATGGATCAGCAATCTGCCGGATGGCTATCATCTGGCGCAGAACGAGTTGCTGGGCGTGCCGCTGCCGATCTACTTCATGGTGGTGCTGACGGCGGCCGCCGCCCTCTGGATGCGCTACAGCGCCGCCGGGCGCGCCATCTATGCCGTCGGCGGCAATGCCGAGGCGGCGCGGCTCTCCGGCATCTCGCGCGAGCGGACGCTGATGATGGTCTTCGGTATCCACGGGATATTCGTGGGCATCGCCGCGATTCTGTTCGCCACTCAGCTCAGCATCATCCAGTCGACCGTGCCGCCCAACCTCGAGCTGAGCATCATCACGGCCTCGGTGGTGGGCGGCGTCAGCATCCTCGGGGGCACCGGGACGGTGATCGGCTCGACCCTCGCGGCCGTGCTGATCGCGGCCATCGGCTCCTCGCTCATCTTTGTCGGCATCTCGCCCTACTGGCTGCGCGCCGTGCAGGGCACACTGATCCTGCTGACCGTGCTCGCCGACCTCATGCGGCGGCGCCGGCGGGCGGCGCGGCGATGACCGCGACGGCGATCGGGCTGATCGGCTGCGGGTTCTTCGCCCGCAACCATCTGCAGTCCTGGCGCGATCTCGCCGGCGAGGGGGCCGCGCTGGCGGCGGTGTGCGACATCGATCCGGCGCGTGCCAAGGCTGCGGCCGCGGAATTCGGCGCGGCCCGTTGGTACAGCGATGCGAACGAGATGTTCGCGCGCGAGACGCTCGGTCTCGTCGACATCGCCACCCGCGTGGACAGCCATCGCGCCCTCGTGCAGCTGGCGGTGCGCCATCGCGTTCCGACGATCGTGCAGAAGCCGTTCGCGCCGGACTGGGAGAATGGCGTCGCCATGGTCGATGCCGCGGCCAAAGCCGGCGTGTTCCTGGCGGTGCATGAGAACTTCCGCTTCCAGACGCCGATGCTGCGGGTGCGCGAGGTACTGGCGTCCGGCGCCATCGGCGCGCCCTCCTGGGCCCGCATCGCCTTCCGCACGGGCTTCGACGTCTATCGCACCCAACCCTACTTCTACACCGAGGAGCGGCTGGCGATCCTCGATGTCGGCATCCACGTGCTTGACCTCGCGCGCGTCTTCCTGGGCGAAGCGGCGCGCGTGAGCTGCGAGACCCAGCGCCGCAACCCGAAGGTCCGCGCCGAAGACACGGCGACGATGATGCTGCGTCATGTCGGCGGCGCGGTGTCGGTCGTGGAGTGCACCTATGAGAGCCGCAAGCTGCCCGATGCCTTCCCCGAGACGCTGCTGGAGATCGAATGCGACCGGGGTGCCATCGTGGTGAAGCCCGGCCTCGTGATGGAGGTCACCAGCGACGGCCACACTACGACGTCGGATATCGGTGCGCCGCTTCTCCCCTGGACCTCGAAGCCCTGGCATGTCGCGCAGGAGAGCGCGCGAACAACCTGCGCGCACATGTTGGCAGCGGTGCGCGCGGGCCGCGATGCGGAGACCTCCGGCGTCGACAATCTCAAGACCTTCGCGCTCGTGGAGGCGGCCTATGAGTCGGCTGCGACCGGCCGCGCCGTGGCGCCGCGGATCTATCGGGCGTGACCATGGCGAACGCTCAGACGACATCACGGGCCGAAACGCTGCGCGGGCTGCTGTTCCGGCACGAGGGCATCCTCCTTCTCGTCCTGGCGGCGGCGCTGGTGGTGCTGGCGCTGCAGAGCGAGCAGTTCCTGACCGTCGACAACCTGCTCAACCAGGGGCGGCTGATGGCGGAGATCGGGCTGGTGGCGCTGCCCATGACCTTCATCATCGTCACCGGCGGCATCGATCTCTCGGTCGGCTCGATCATGGGGCTGTGCGTGATCATGGTCGGCTACGGCTGGAAGAATCTCGGCCTGCCGCTGCCGCTGTCGATCCCCGTGACGCTCGCCGTCGGCACCCTTGCCGGTTTCGTGAACGGCTGGTTCATCACGCGCGTGAAGGTGCCACCGCTGATCATGACCCTGGCGACGCTGGCGCTCTATCGCGGCTTCGCCGAGGGCATCAGCCAGGCCCGCTCGGTGCGCGGCTATCCCGACTGGTTCTTCGTCCTCGGCCAGGGCGACCTGCTGGGCGTGCCGACGCAGCTGTGGCTGCTCCTGCTGGCGATCGTCGCGACCTGGATCGTGCTGGCGCGCACGACCTTCGGCCGCGCCCTCTACGCAATCGGCCACAACGAGGTGGCGGCGCGCTTCTCCGGCCTGCCGGTCGATGCCTACAAGACCGCGATATACACCTTCTCCGGCTTCATGGCGGGGCTCGCAGGCATCATCTTCGTCTCGCGCGTGAGCACCACGCGCTCGGACATGGGAACCGGACTGGAACTCGACGTGATCGCGGCAGTGGTGCTGGGCGGCACCAGCATCTTCGGCGGGGTCGGCACCATCGCCGGCACGACCATCGGCTTCATCCTGATCCAGCTGCTGAAGAACGGGCTGGCATTGACCGGCGTGAAGGGAGACGCCACCATCGTCGTGATCGGCACGGTGCTGATCGTCTCGATTCTCATCACCAATTTCGTCCAGGCCCGCCGCGCGGGCGAACGCTGAGCAAGAGGCATCGCCGGAACCGGCGATCATGCGCAAACCGAAGGGAGGACTGATGATGTTGAGAACACTCACTGCAGCCTTGGGCATGGTGCTGCTGGCCGGGACGGCGCTGGCGGCCGACAAATGGGACGGCGGCGACGATCTGCCGGTGAACCCACTCGCCTGCGACGCCAGCGGCGGCGGCGGTGCGGGCGGTGCCGCCCCCGCCTATGACGGCGGCCAGCCGGCGGGCGCGCCGGACCTCTCCGGCAAGCCGATCACGCTCGTCGACGTTCCCAAGCTGATCGGCATCGGCTACTTCAACGCCACCAGCAAGGGCATGCAGGACGCGGCGAAGGAACTCGGCAACGTCACGGTCACCACCGACGGGCCGACCGAGGCCAATATCGACAAGCAGATCACCTTCATCGACAACTACATCACCCGCGGCGTCAACGGCGTGCTGTTCGCCGCCAACGACCCCGTGGCGATCGCGCCGGTGCTGAAGAAGGCGCTCGGCAAGGGCATTCATGTCATCGGCTACGACGCCAACTCCCAGCCCGACGCCCGCGAGTGGTTTGTGAACCAGGCGCAGTTCAACGGCATCGCCAAGGCGATGATCGATTCCATGGCGAAGGAGATCGGCGAGGACAAGAGCTTCGCCATCGTCACCAGCACCTTCACCACACCGAACCAGGCGCGCTGGATCGCGGAGATGTCGGCCTATGCCGCCAAGTGCCATCCCAAGATGAAGTGGCTGGAGACGGTGGAGGCGCAGGAGGACAACATCCTGTCCTTCAACCAGGCCTCGACCCTGATCAACAAGTACGGCGACCAACTCGGCGGCCTCTTCGGCATGACGTCGGTGGCGACGCCGGCCTCGGCCGAGGCGGTGACGCAGGCCAAGCTGTGCGGCAAGGTAGCGGTCGTCGGGCTGGCGACGCCCAACGCCATGAAGCCCTACGTCAATTCCGGCTGTGTGAAGTCGGTCGTGCTGTGGAATCCGGTCGACCTCGGCTACGCGGCCGTCTACGTGACGCGCGCCGTGGTCGACGGCAAGCTGAAGCCCGGCGCCACGGAGGTGGAGGCGGGCAAACTCGGCAAGCTGCAGATCGTGAACGGCAGCGAAGTGCTGCTGGGACCGCCCTTCATCTACACGAAGGACAACATCGCCGGCTTCGATTTCTGAGGCGCACGCCGCGGGGCGACCGGAGTCCAGAGTCGCCCCTGCGGCGGCGGCTGGCCGCGCTCAGGCCACGGACGCGGCCGTCTGGCCGAAGAGGATGCGCTTGGACTCCTCGCTCATCACGGTGGGCTGGCCGTTGATCTCCTTGGCCTTCTCGTAGGCGCGGATGACGGCGGGCCGGCTCTTGATCGTCTCGAACCAGCGCTTGAGGTGCGGGAAATCCTCCAGGCTCTGGCCCTGGTTCTTGTGGGGCACGATCCAGGGATAGGAGGCCATGTCGGCAATGGAATAGGTGCCGGCGATGAACGGGCGGTCGGCGAGGCGCTTGTTCAGAACGCCGTACAGCCGGTTGGTCTCGTTGACGTAGCGATTGATCGCGTAGGGCAGCTTCTCCGCGGCGTAGTTGCTGAAGTGATGGTTCTGGCCGGCCATCGGCCCGAGGCCCGCCATCCGCCAGAACAGCCATTGCGTCACCTCGACGCGGCCCTGCGGCTCGGCGGGCAGGAAGCGTCCGGTCTTCTCCGCAAGATAGAGGAGAATCGCGCCGGACTCGAACACCGAGATCGGCGTGCCGCCGCCCACGGGCTCATGGTCGACGATCGCAGGAATGCGATTGTTCGGGGAGATGGCCAGGAAATCGGGCCTGAATTGGTCGCCCTTGCTGATGTTCACGGGCAGGATGCGATAGGGCAGTCCGGCCTCTTCCAGAAAGATCGTGACCTTGTGGCCGTTCGGCGTCGTCCAATAGTGCAGGTCGATCATGGTCCGCGTCCCTCCGCTGTTGACCGCACTCGCATGAATGACGTAGGGACCGGCTTCGACGGCTACGAACGAAAATAACTCATGAGGCGGGTGAGTTTTCCTAACAACAGTTAGACGCGCGTCAAAATGAAGAGCCGTTTGAACGGCAGTAGCGTGCGCCCGTCCGCCTGCTTCGGATAGACCGCGGCGATGCGCGCCGCATAGGCGGCCAGGAAGCTGCCGCGCTCCGGCTCCTTCAGGGCATCGAGATAGGGCCGCAGGCCCGTGCCCTTGGTCCATTCCACGACAGGATTGTCGCCCTCGAGGACATGGAGATATTCGGTCTCCCAGATGTCGATCTGGCGCGCGACAGGGGCCAGGATGCGATAGTAGTCGTCAGCCGTGCCGACCCGGCGGATCGGACGGACGTTGCGAAGCTGGGTGCGCCACGGCCCCTCCTCCGCTGCCTCATGCATCGCCGTGTGCGATGGCGCATCATGATTGTGCGGCATCTGCACGGCGAGCACGCCCTGCGGCGCCAGGTGCGCGACGAGGCGCGGAAACAGCTGGGCATGATCGTCCAGCCACTGCAGCGTCGAGTTCGTGAACAGCAGATCGGCGGGCGCAGGCGGCGCCCATTGTTCGACGCCGGCCTGGACGAAGGTCACCTGCGGCGCCTCCCGGCGCGCCTTCACGAGCATCTCCGCCGAGGAGTCGATTCCAACGACCTGGGCGCCCGGCCAGCGCTCGGCCAGCAGCCGCGTGATGTTGCCGGGGCCGCAGCCGAGGTCGTAGACCGCGCGCGGGCTCTCGAGCGGGACCTGCGCCAGCAGGTCGAGCGCCGGGCGCAGGCGGTGGTCGCTGAACTTCAGATACTGGCGGGGATCCCAGGTCGGCATGTCGTCCTCACGCTTCGGGCGGCCACAGCCAGGCGGCGCCGCGCACGCCGCTGGAGTCACCATGCTTCGCCTTCTTCAGTTCGGTATCGACGCGGTCGGAGAACACCCAGCGGTCCCAGATCGCCGGCAGGTTGCCGTACAGGCGATCCATGTTGGAAAGGCCGCCGCCGAGCACGACGACGTCTGGATCCAGGATGTTGATGACGTGGGCGAGGGCGCGGGCGAGACGGTCCTCGTAGCGACGCAGCGTGGCCTCGGCCGCGACATCACCCTGGGCGGCGAGGTCCGCGATCTCCAGCGCGGTGTGCGTCTGGCCGGTCGCCTCGCGATGATCGCGGGCGAGGCCGGGACCGGAGAGGATCGTCTCGATGCAGCCATGGAGGCGGCAGTAGCAGGTCGGCCCGGGCCGCTCGTCGTCGCGCATCCAGGGCAGCTGGTTGTGCCCCCACTCGCCGGCAATGGCGTTGCGGCCGGTGAGCGGGCGGCCATGGACGACGATGCCGGCGCCGACTCCGGTGCCGAGGATGGCGGCGAAGACCACCTCGGCGCCGGCGGCGGCGCCGTCCGTCGCCTCCGAGACGGCCAGGCAGTTGGCATCGTTCTGCAGCCGCACGGGACGGCCGAGGGCGCGCGCGAGGTCGCGATCGAGCGGCCGGCCGATGAGCCAGGTGGAGTTGGCGTTCTTGATCAGGCCGGTGGCCGGCGAGATGGCGCCGGGGATGCCGACGCCGATGGTTCCCGTCGCGCCGACGGCTTGCTCGAGTTCGGCGACCAGACGGATGACCGCGGCGATCTGGCCGTCATAGTCGCCAGCCGGAGTCGGGGCGCGCTTGCGATAGAGTTCGCGCCCATCCGCGGCCAGCGCGATGACCTCCAGCTTGGTGCCGCCGAAATCGACGCCGATACGGATCGGGTTCGCCATCTCGTCCCCTTCGCTGCCGCGCGAGCGCCTGCAGATTCAGCACAAACATGCGGCGAACTCAAACGTGACAGCCCGCCGGCGCTTCAATAGATTCGCCGCTCTTCCAAATCACAGGGGGACGCCATGAATCCGTTGGGCGTGCACGCGCTGGTGTTTGCGGGCAGCTGGAACAAGAAGGATCGCGAGCGCGCCGTGGGCGGCGCCGCCAGGCTCGGCTACAACCTCATCGAGATCCCGCTGCTCGATCCCAAGGCCGTCGACGCGGCGGCGACCGTGAAGCTGCTCGAGAAGAACGGCATCAAGGCCGCGACGTCGCTCGGCCTCAACTTCAAGGCCGATATCTCCAGTCCCGATCCGACGATCGCCAAGCGCGGAGAGGCTTTGCTGAACCGCGCGCTGGCGGTGACCCGCGACGTCGGCGCCACCTACATGGGCGGCGTCATCTATTCAGCCCTCGGCAAGTACCCCGGGCCGGCGACGGCGAAGGGGCGACGCAACTGCGTCGCGGCGCTCCGACGACTGGCCAAGACGGCGAAGCAGTCGGGCATCACCCTCGGGCTCGAAGCAGTGAACCGTTACGAGAGCAACCTGATCAACACCGGCGACCAGGCCTGCGCGATCATCGCGGCGACAGGCGCCGACAACATCGTCGTCCACCTCGACACCTATCACATGAACATCGAGGAGGGCGATCTCGCCGGCGCCATCGAGCGCTGCGGCAGCAAGTGCGGTTACGTCCATATCGGCGAGAGCCACCGCGGCTATCTCGGCACCGGCACGGTCGACTTCCCGAAGATCTTCCGCGCCCTCGCCCGCATCGGCTATGGCGGCCCCATCACCTTCGAGTCCTTCTCCGCGGCGGTGGTCGACCCGAACCTGTCCAACGCACTGGCGGTCTGGCGCAACCTCTGGACCGACAGCGACGACCTCGCCGCCGCCGCCAAGCGCTATATCGAGCGCGAATGGGCGGCGGCGCGGCAGAATCCGCAGGGTTAACAACGCCCAGGGCTGCAGGACCCTTGCTCCGCCGCCCGCCCTGTGCGATCAGGCACGGATCAACGGCGTCTGGCTGGGCAGGATGGATACCGACCGCATAAGACTGGCGATGCAGCGTTCCGGACGGCTGTCCGACGCCAGCTTCGAGCTGCTGTCGAAATGCGGCCTGCACATCGCCCGCAGCCGGACCGAGCTGTTCTGCCGGGTGCAGGAGCTGCCGATCGACCTGCTGCTGGTGCGCGACGACGACATACCCGGCTTCGTCGAGGAGGGCGTGTGCGACCTCGGCATCGTCGGGGAGAACGTGCTGCAGGAGCAGAAGCTGGCGGCCAAGCGGCCCATGCACACGGACACGGTGCTGCCGCTCGGCTATGCCCGCTGCCGGCTGGTGCTGGCGGTGCCGGAACAGATGGCCTTTCGCGATTTGGCCGATCTCGCCGGGCGCAAGATCGCGACCTCCTATCCCGCCAGCCTCGGCGCCTTGCTGACGGCGGCCAAGGTGGAGGCGGAGATCGTCGTCATGACCGGATCGGTCGAGGTCGCGCCGCGGCTCCATATCGCCGATGCCATTTGCGACATCGTGCAGACCGGCGCGACGCTGGAGGCGAACGGCCTCAAGGCCGTGCACACGCTGCTCGAGAGTCAGGCGCTGCTGATCGGACGCAAGGATCGCTTGAGCGGTGCCAAGGCAGCGACCACCGAGCGGCTGATGCAGCGGCTGCGCGGCGCCCTCAAGGCCGGCGAGAGCAAGTACATCATGCTGCACGCGCCGCGCTCCGCTCTGCCCGCCATCGCCAAGATCCTGCCCGGCGCGGAGACGCCGACCGTCCTGCCGCTCGAGGGCCGGCCCGACAAGGTGGCGCTGCATGCCGTGAGCCGCGAGAGCGTGTTCTGGGAGACCATGGAGCAGCTGAAGGCCGCCGGCGCGAGCGCCATCCTGGTGCTGCCGATCGAGAAGATGATGGATTGAGGGTGATGAGCGATGGCCACGACCGCACCCTCGGTCGCCGTCGTCCCCGGCGGGGGCGAGAACGTCAACTGTGTGCTGTTCGCACTGGAGCGGATCGGCGTCCGGCCCATCCTGACGCTTGATCCGAAGGCCGTCGCGGCGGCCGAGCGCGTCATCCTGATGGGTGTCGGGGCGGCGGCGCCGGGCATGGTGAAACTGCGGGCCAACGGGTTGATCGAGTGCCTGCGTGGCCTCCAGCAGCCGGTGCTCGGCATCTGCGTGGGCATGCAGCTGCTGTTCGAGCGCTCGGCCGAGGGCAATGTTCCGTGCCTGGGGATGCTGCCCGGGGGCGTCGAGGCGATTCCCGATGGGGACGGCCTGACGGTGCCGCATATGGGCTGGAACCAGATCGAGCTGCTCAAGCCAGACAATCCCTTGCTGGAGGGCATCAAGAGCGGCGACTGGGCGTTCTATGCCAACAGCTTCTATGCGCCGCTCTCTGACAGGACCATCGCCCGCACCGACTATGGCGTGCCGATGGCGGCGGTCGTGAATCGCGGCAATGTCTACGGATGCCAGTTCCACCCGGAGAAGTCGCGCCGGACGGGGCGGCGGCTGCTCGAAAACTTCCTGAGGCTCGGATGATCGTCTATCCGGCCATCGACTTGCGCCACGGCAAGTGCGTGCGGCTGAGCCAGGGCCGCTTCGATCGGGCGACGACCTATTCCGACGACCCCCTGACGGTGGCGCGCGACTTCGCCGCTGCCGGCGCGGCCTGGCTGCATGTCGTGGATCTCGACGGGGCCAAGGACGGCAATGCGGCGCAGACCGATCTCATCCTGCGCATCGCCGCCGATTCCGGGCTGCAGGTGCAGACCGGTGGTGGTATCCGCAGCGAGGACCAGATCAACGCCTATCTGGGCAGCGGCGTTGCGCGGGTGGTGATCGGCAGCCTGGCGCTGACCAATCCGGGACTCGTCGCCACCTGGCTCGACCACTTCGGGCGCGATCGCGTGGTGCTCGCATTCGACGTGAAGCCCGACGACCGCGGCTGGCACGTCACCACCCACGGCTGGCAGAAGGATTCCGGCAAGACACTGTTCGAGGTGATCGACGAGTACGGCGCGGCCTACATGCGGCATCTGCTCTGCACCGACGTTTCCCGAGACGGGCTCTTGAGCGGCGCCAACGTCGATCTCTATCGGGAGCTTCATGCGCTCTATCCCAAGCTGGCCGTGCAGGCCTCGGGCGGTGTTGCCAGCCTGGAGGATCTGCGCGCGTTGAGGGCGGCGGGCGCTTCGGGCGCCGTGATCGGCAAGGCCCTCTATGAGGGGCGGTTCACGCTCACCGAGGCGCTGGCATGCTGAGCAAGCGCATCATCCCCTGCCTCGACGTGAAGGACGGGCGCGTGGTGAAGGGCGTGCAGTTCCGCAACCACGAGGTGGTCGGCGACATCGTCGAGCTCGCGCGGCGCTACTGTGAAGAGGATGCCGACGAGCTGGTGTTCTACGACATCACGGCGTCGAGCGATCAGCGCACGGTCGACCGCAGCTGGATCGAGCGCATCGCGCGCGTCATCGACATTCCCTTCTGCGTGGCCGGCGGCATCCGCACGGTCGAGGACGGGCGACGGGTGCTGAACGGCGGCGCCGACAAGATCTCCATCAATTCGCCGGCGCTCGAGAACCCGGAACTCATCGCGACGATGGCCTACGCGTTCGGCAGTCAAGCCGTGGTGGTCGGGGTCGACAGCCGGCACGAGGACGGCGACTGGTTCGTCTATCAGTATACCGGCGACCCCTCCAAGGCGCGGGCGACGCGGCGGCGCACGCTCGACTGGGCGAGGGAGGCGACGGAGCGCGGGGCCGGCGAGATCGTGCTCAACTGCATGAACCAGGACGGCATGCGGCAGGGCTACGATCTCGAGCAGCTGGCGGCGGTGCGCGCGGTGATTCGCGTGCCGCTGATCGCGTCGGGCGGAGCTGGTGCGAGCGAGCACTTCCGCGATGTGTTCAGACAGGCACGCGTGGACGGGGCGCTAGCGGCCAGCGTGTTCCACAAGGGTATGATCGCGATTCCCGATCTAAAGGGCTATCTCGCGCGCGAAGGCGTGGTCGTCAGGATATGAGCGCGCTCGATCTCGACAAGCTCGACTGGGCGAAGGAGGGCGGCCTGCTTCCGGCCATCGTGCAGGATGCCGAGACGAAGCGCGTACTGATGCTCGGCTACATGGATCGCGCGGCGCTCGAGGCAACGCTGCGCTCGGGGCTCGTCACCTTCTACAGTCGCAGCAAGCAGCGACTGTGGCAGAAGGGCGAGACATCGGGGCATACGCTGACGCTTGTGAGCATCGCGCCGGACTGCGACAGCGACGCCCTGCTCGTGCTGGCGCGGCCGCAGGGGCCGACCTGCCACCGGGGCACGACCTCCTGTTTCGACCCCTGAGTTTTCCTCCCGTTCCTCGGGAAACCATACTTCTTGTGATTCTGGTCACTTTTCCCCGGCGGTCGCGCGCATACGTTTCAAATTGCGACGATCGATAATGGTTTGTGTCTTAGCCGAATCTCAACACGCCGTTAGATCGTCGTTAATAAAGGGACGGAATAATCGGGAGCGTCGAATCACATGTCGGCACGAGCGACCAAGATGAGCAACACCAGCAGCAACGTGATCCGGTTTCCCCGCCAGCCGCAGCCGCGGCCGCAGCCTGTGGTCGTGAGCGAGACGGAGACCGTCGAGCGCCTGTCCGAGGATTTCCTGAAGCAGGCCGTGACCATGCACTCCGGCGGCGAAGCCGGCGTCGATGTCTATCGCGGCATGATCATGGCGCTCTGCAAGCTGATCTGCCGCTCCGACGACGATCCCACGGTCATCGACCGCCGCCTGGCCGCCAGCCACGCCCACATGCTGGAGGCCCGCCAGATTCTCGCCGCCAACGGTACCGAATAAGCGCGCTCACGGCGCTGACGCTTCCGACGGGGCGGCCTGGGCCGCCCCGTTTCGATTCGCACTCACCGCATCGACGGGTCCGATTCGATCTGGCCGATGAGCCACTCGCGGAAGCGGGCGATGCGCGGCTCGGCGCGGCGCTCCTTGCGGCAGACCAGATACCAGCGGCGCGGCTGCGGCACCTCCAGGCGGAAGGGCCTCACGAGGCGGCCACTGCGGAGATCGCCGGCGACCAGGAAGTGCGGGGCGATCGCGACTCCCTGCCCTTCCGTCGCCGCTTCGAGCGCCAGGAGGTAGCTGTCGAACTTGGGAGCGGCGCGGCCCTTCACCTGGGGCACGCCGGCGGCCGAGAGCCAGACCTGCCACTCGTCGGCGGCGGTGTAGAGCTGCAGCAGGGCGTGGTTCACGAGGTCGGCGGGCTGGCGCAGGCCGAGGCCGGCCTGGGCCACGGCGGGGCTGCAGACGGGGACGAGGCGGGCGTCGAACAGGTGGGTGTAGTGCAGCGGGGGGCGGTCGGCGGTGGCGGTGCAGATGATGCCGAGGTCGGCGGCGGTCTCGTCGAACTCCCAGTCGACGTGGCTGGCGCTGAAGCGCACGAGGATGTCGGGGTGGGCGGCTTGGAAGTGGGGCAGGCGCGGGATCAGCCAGCGCACGGCGACGGTGATGTAGACCTGCACGTTGAGCTCGCCGGCGGCGCTGGTGCGGGTGACGAGGGCGGTGCCCTGGGCGATGCGCTCGAAGGCGTCGCGCAGGAAGGGGTAGTAGAGCAGCCCGGCTTCGGTGAGGGCGACCCGGCGGGCCTCGCGCCGGAAGAGGGCGACGCCCAGGCTCTTCTCGAGGTCGGCGACCTGGTGGCTGACGGCCGACTGGGTGACGGCCAGCTCCTCGGCGGCGGCCCGGAAGCTCAGATGGCGGGCGGCCGACTCGAAGGTCCGCAGCGCGGTGAGGGATGGCAAGGCCATAGGTGAAAATCCCTCATCTGAATGTGAAATTCAATCCTTTGATATTCGCCTGCGGAGCCCTCAGAATGAGGAATAGAAGCAAGAGGGTG
>DATIXH010000070.1:0-2713 GCA_035518775.1 Candidatus Acidiferrum sp. | reverse complement strand
GCCGGGGCCGCGCTTGACAGGCGCCGGGACGATCGCCATAGTCCTGCGGGCTCTGTCAGGGGCCAGTGACGCGATGGGGCCGTAGCTCAGCTGGGAGAGCGTCGCGTTCGCAATGCGAAGGTCAGGGGTTCGATCCCCCTCGGCTCCACCAACTCGACCGTATAGAGTGAACCCCGCGGTGCGCCCGCTTTGGGCGGAAGTCCGGTCCTAGGTGCCGGGCCGTTCCTGCGACGCCGCGACGATCGGTTGCACGAGCACCGGGACCGCGGCGGCGGCCGGCGGGAGGTTGCCTTGGGGCTGCTGAGCCTTGTCCTCAATATCCTGTGGATCCTCACGGGCGGCCTGTGGATGGCGCTCGGCTGGCTGATCGCGGCCCTGCTGATGGTGATCACCATCATCGGCATCCCGTGGGCGGGGGCGGCCTTCAACATCGCCGGATACACGCTGCTGCCCTTCGGCCGGGTGGCGCTCCGCCGCGACGAGGTCGAGGGCCGGGAGACCATCGGCACCGGCCCGCTCGGCACGCTGGGCAACATCATCTGGCTGGTGCTGGCCGGCTGGTGGCTGGCGCTTGGCCACGTCATCACGGCGCTGGCGCTGGCGCTCACCATCATCGGGCTGCCGTTCGCCTGGGCCCACTTCAAACTCGCCGGCCTGTCGCTGTGGCCGATCGGCCAAGTGATCGTCAGCGCCGACGAGGCCGACCGGCTGCAGGCTCGCACCCGCGTCTAAGAGGCCCGGCGCCAGCATTGGGCCGAGCGCGTGTCCTGGGCTGCGCCGGGACGGCGGCGATCTCGGCTACGGTTCCGGCGACACAACCGAAGTCTGGGTGGGGTCCGAGACAGCTTGACTGAACTTCAACACCGTGTTTATGGAACTTATTGATCGGATTGGCGGATTCGCGTTTTGCTTTTTGACGTGGCACTACGGCCGCGGGGCGTGAGGCGGCGTTTGCGAGGTTTGGCGGCCGGCGGGCCGGGCGGTGCCTCAGGCTTGTCTTGCTCCAGGCGGTGGAACAGGGGTGGCAGGGCGACGCGGACGGCCTGGAACACCGCGCCGGTACAGCCCGGCGCCTGGTTGCGCAGGACGAAGCGGCGGCCCTCGCTGTCGACGGTGGTCTCCACCAGGCGGTCGAGGTCGCCGATCACGTCCTGCCATTCCAGCTGCAGTCCCGCCGCCTGCAGCCGGTCGTCGAGTTCCTTGCGCAAGGTCAGCGCCAGGAACGAACAGAAGACGTGGCCACGGATGGCGGCGTCCGAGGAGTGATAGATCGGCCGGGTCTCGAGGACGGCCTTGGTGGTACGGAAGATCTGCTCGACTTTCCACAGTTCGCGATAGCGCATGGCCACTTCGAGGGTCGGCAGCTTGCTGTTGGTGCGCAGCACGTAGAAGCCGTCGAGCCTGGCCTCTTCGGCCACCTTCGCCTCATCGAGCGCGAAATGATCGTCGCCGATCACCTTGAGGAACTTGCGAAAGCCGCTGTTGCCGACCAGCGACTTGTCGCCGCGCGACAATTGCTCCTGCAGGGCGGCGATGATAGCGCTGCGCTGGGCGGCGTCCCAGGCGGCGCGGGCGGGGTTGTAGCAGACGACATAGCGCCGCGGCTTGCCCTTGCCATCCCACGGTCGGACCAGGACCTCTTTCACCTCGATGTCGGTGGTGCTGCCGGATGCCTTGGGGATGGAGAGCGGCACCATCGCGGCGGTGTCGGTCAGCACGCCCTCGCGGACCGCGGCATCGCTGCGCTCGCGCGTGCCCAGGATGTACTCGATGCCGCGCGCGTCCAGTTCAGCGAGCGTGCGGGCGCTGATCATGCCGCGATCGGCGACGACGCAGATCCGGCCGATGGCAAAGCGCCGGCGCAGCCGCTCGATCACCGGCAACAGCGCCTGGACGTCGGTGGCGTTGCCCGGCCAGGTTTCCGAACACAGTGGCCGGCCGTGGCGATCGATCACCACGCCAATCACCACCTGCTTCAGTTCCGGGCGATGATCCTTGGACTTGCCGCGCGCCCCCAGCGTTTGGCCGCCCTCGCCGTGGAAGTAGAGCGCCGAGGTATCGAAGAACACCAGATCGAGATCGTTGAACAGGTCGCGCCGCTTGGCAAACAGCCGCTCCTCGATCAGGTCCTTGGTGCAGCGCGGCGCCCGGGTCCGTCCGTCCTGGTCGGCCAGTTCCTCACCCAGCCAGGCGATCGCCCGGTACAGATGCTGCAGGTCGATGCCGTCGAGCCCGGTGAGCCGGTAGCCGTCGAGCCACCTGTCGCAGCTGCGGTCGGAGCCCGAAACGCACAGCCGATGCAGGACGCTGGCGAAGAGCGCGCGCTCGACCGGGAATTCGAACCTGCGATCGGCGAGCAGGGCCTCGACGACC
The DNA here is from genome assembly GCA_035518775.1 of Candidatus Acidiferrum sp. Lineage (GTDB taxonomy): Bacteria > Pseudomonadota > Alphaproteobacteria > Dongiales > Dongiaceae > JBGPEQ01. The sequence goes on along the minus strand of DATIXH010000070.1, from coordinate 340 downwards.
GCCTTGCAGCCGGTCTCCCGCCACAGCCGCTCGAAGATCAAGGGCGCCCCGATGCGCCGGCTGTCGACGGCGAGGCCCTCGCCCTCGCACACGGCGGACAGCACCAGGGCGGTTTCGCTCAGCCGCGCCCCGGACCGCAGCAGCTGATCGATTGCCGGCCTCAGCCAATCCTCCGCCCGGCCCAGGGTGGCGACGACATGCTGGCGGACGGCGCCGTTGGTGCGCCGGCTCTCGACGATCTGGAGGTAGCTACGCCGCCCAACGGACTTGCGGCGAAAAAAAATGCGCCCCTCAGAAATGCACTAGGACCTCTCCTCAGTCGACGGCCAGAATGATGTGC
>DATIXH010000069.1:0-31470 GCA_035518775.1 Candidatus Acidiferrum sp. | reverse complement strand
GGCATGAGCGCCCGATCCTGACGCGACAGCGAAACGCGCGGCGACACGCAGCGGACGGCGGCGGACGACGATGGTGATGTACGCCATCCAGCGGGTGGGGCTCGCCCTGCTCATCTGCTTCGTCGCCATGACGGTGCTGTTCACGCTGGTCTACGTGATACCCGGTGACCCCGCGACTATCGCCCTCGGGCCGCGGGCGACGGCGGACACGGTGGCACGCTTCCGCATGGAGATGGGTCTCGACCAGCCGATCCCCATGCGGCTGGCCAACTTCATCGGCATGGTGCTGCGGGGCGATCTCGGCAACGACCTCTTCAGCCGGCGACCCGTGGCCACGATGGTGATGGAGGTGCTGCCGCACACCTTGGCGCTCATCGCGAGCGGGCTGGGCTGGGCGGTGCTGCTGGGCATCCCGCTCGGGTGCTATTCGGCGGTCCGCCGCAACTCGCTCGTCGACAAGTTCACCGCCGTGATCTCCGTCGGGACGATCTCTATCCCCTCCTTCGTCGTCGGCATCTATGCCGTGCTCATCTTCGCCGTCGAGCTCAACTGGTTTCCGTCGATCGGGGCCGGCGAGCCGGACGACCGCTGGGATCAGCTCTATCACCTCGTGCTGCCCGCCTTCTCTCTCGGCCTCGGTTGGGTGGGCTATCTCGCGCGCATCGTGCGCGCCTCCATGCTGGAGGTGATGGGCGAGAACCACATCCGTACGGCCCGCGCCTTCGGACTGCGCGAGCCGCGCATCGTCTTCCGCTACGCGCTGCGCATCGCGATCCTGCCGACGGTGACGCTGCTCGGCCTCGCCATCGGCGGCTTGTTGTCGGGCACCGTGTTCACCGAGAAGGTCTTCGCCCGCCCAGGCATCGGGCAACTCGTGGTCGACATGGTGGCGAGCCGCAACTTCCCGGTCGTCCAGGGCACCGTGCTCGTCACCGTCGGTTTGTTCGTGCTGGCGACGCTGCTGGCCGACCTCGTCGTAGCCTGGCTCGATCCCCGTGTCCGTGCCGGCCTTTGACGTTCCCGTCGTCACGATCGAGAGGTCCGGCTTCCTCCGCAGCCGGATGATCCGCCGTCTGCTCGGCGATCCCCTCGGCTTGCTCGGTCTCCTGCTGGTGCTGGCGGTGCTGTTCTGCGGGCTCTTCGCCGACTGGATCACGCCCTACGATCCCTTCAAGATCGACGTGCCCGACCGCTTGCAGCCGCCGTCGCTCATCCATCTCATGGGCACGGACAGCGTCGGGCACGATCTCTTCAGTCGCGTCATCAAGGGCAGCCAGATCGCCCTGATCGTGGGAGTCCTCTCGATCTTCCTGTCGCTGGCAGCGGGGCTGGCCGCCGGGCTCGCCGCCGGCTACGGCCCGCGCTGGCTCGACAACATCCTGCTGCTGATCTTCGATACGATCTACTCGTTCCCGGTCGTGATGCTGGCGCTCGCGGTCATCACGCTGCTGGGATCGAACCTGCAGACGATCGTGCTGGTGGTCGTCGTGTTCCAGACGCCCGTCTATGCCCGGCTGGTGCGCACGTCCACGCTGGCGATGAAGAACTCAGAGTTCATCCTGGCCGAACGCTCCCTAGGAGCGGGCGCGGTGCGCATTCTCGCACGCCATATCCTGCCCAACATCGTCGGGCCGCTGTTCGTGCTCGGCAGCATGGACGTCCCGTCCGTCATCACGCTGGAGGCCGGCTTGAGCTTCCTGAGCCTCGGCATCCCGCCGCCGGCGCCGAGCTGGGGCCGGATCCTGTTCGAAGGCTACAGCCGGATCTTCGATGCGCCTTGGATCGTCGTGGCCGGCGGCATTCCGCTGATCATCACGACGCTGGGCTTCACGTTCCTCGGCGAATCCCTGCGCGACATGCTCGACCCGAAGCTACGGCGGGTCTTGTGATGGCCGCGGACTCCGTCCTTTCGATCGAAGGGCTGAGCATCGAGTTCCAGACGCCGCGCGGGCCGGTGCACGCCTTGCGCGACGTCAGCCTCGCGGTGCCGCGGGGCAGCATCGTCGGCATCGTCGGCGAGAGCGGCTCCGGCAAGTCGACGCTGTCGCTCGCCGCCATGGGGCTGCTGCCGGAGAACGCGACCGTGCGCGGCGGCCGCATCCTGTTCGACGGCGCTGACGTGCTGACCATGGGCACCGCCCAGCTCCGCGCCTTGCGCGGGCGCCGCATGGCCATGGTGTTCCAGGACCCGATGACGTCGCTCAATCCCGTGCTGTCGATCGGGGCGCAGATGACGGACATCCAGTATCGCGAGAGGGCCAGTGCCGCGGACAAGCGCGCCAAGGCAGCGGCCATGCTGCGGCGCGTCGGCATCCCCGATCCCGAGCAGCGGCTGGACAACTTCCCGCACGAGTTCAGCGGCGGCATGCGCCAGCGCATCGCCATCGCCATGGGCCTGCTCGGCAGTCCCGAGCTGCTGATCGCCGACGAGCCGACGACCGCGCTCGATGTCACGCTTGAGGCGCAGATCATACACCTGTTGCGCGAGCTGCGGCGCGAGTTCAAGGGCTCGATCCTCTTCATCTCGCACAACCTCGGCCTCATCGCCGAGCTGTGCGACCATGTCGTCGTGCTCTATGCCGGCGAGGTCGTCGAGCAGGGCACGGTGCGCGAGATTTTCCACGGGCCGCGCCACCCCTACACCGAGGCGCTCCTGGTCTGCGACCCCGCCCGGATCGACGCGGTCAGCCGCGAGCTCCCGACGATCCCGGGCGACGTGCCGAACCTGCTGCAGGTGCCGGCGGCCTGCGTGTTCGCGCCGCGCTGCCCGAAGGTGTTCGAGCGCTGCCGCCGCGAGCGGCCGGGCGATCATGCCGTCGGCGCCGCCCAGTCCGCCCGCTGCCACCTGGCGTCGGCATGAGCGCGCTGCTCGAGATCAGCAACCTGCGCGTGCGCTTCGCGCTGACGGGACCGATCAAGGCCCGTCTCATGGGGCTGGAGAACCGCTTCCTCGACGCGGTGCTCGACGTGTCGTTCGCAGTGACGGCCGGCACGACCTTTGCGCTCGTCGGCGAGAGCGGGTCGGGCAAGAGCACGCTCGGGCGCGCGATCATCGGACTGGTGCCGACCCAGGGCGGCAGCGTTCGATTCCAGGGCGGGGAGCCGCTGCGACAAGGCCGCGCGGCCGTTACCGCCTATCGCCGCCAGGTCGCGATGATGTTCCAGGATCCGGTGGCCAGCCTGAGCCCACGGCTGACCGTGAAGTCGCTGATCACCGAGCCGTTCGTCATCCAGGGCCTGAAGCGCCGGAACCTCGACGCCGAGGCGCGGCGGCTGCTGGCGCTCGTCGGGCTACCAGCGGATTTCGTCGGCCGCTATCCACACCAGCTCTCGGGCGGCCAGGCCCGCCGCGTGGGCGTCGCCCGCGCGCTAGCGCTCTCGCCCCAGCTCATCATCGCGGACGAGCCGACGGCCGGCCTCGATGTGTCCGTGCAGGGCGAGATCCTGAACCTGCTGACACGCCTGCAGCGCGAGCTGGGCCTCACCTACGTCATCATCACGCACAACCTCGCGGTCGTCCGCCACGTCAGCGACGAGATGGCGATCATGTATATGGGCCGCTTCCTCGAGCATGGGCCGACCCAAGAGATCTTCGCGCGCGCGGCCCACCCCTATACCCATGGCCTGCTGGCCGCCCAGCCACGCCCCGATCCCGACAAGCGGCGCGACAACGTCGAGCTGCAGGGCGAGGTGCCCAGCCTGGCACGCCGGCCCGTTGGCTGCGAGTTCCACACGCGCTGCCCGCGGGCGCGGGACCTCTGCCGCGCCGTGCGTCCCGAACGGCAGACCGTGACCCCCGACCACAGCCACCGCTGCCATTTCCCGCTGACCGCCGCCGCCTGAACCGGGGCCGGGCCGCAAGACCGTGCGAAGGACCCCATGCCAAGCGGAGAGTGATCCGATGCGACGCTCCGCTGCTGTGCCCGGGACAGCCGCGGGCGACCACATGGCCGTCCTTACCGCATGCCGATTTCGAGCGAAGGACCCCATGCCAAGCGGAGATTGCGCGATCGCGCGCCCTGTAGGGGCGCCCCGCGTGGGTGCCCTGCCGGCGGGTGGCGGTTCCAGCTCGAGCCGGGGGCGACCACATGGGGTCGCCCCTACCCTGCATCCGCTTTTGAGCGAAGGACCCCATGCCAAGCGGGAGGGCCATGTTCCTCTTGGCCGGAGGGCCTACCTGCAGACGAAGGGGACGGCCTTTACGCAAAAGATTGACGCGGCCGCGCAGCCTCGCGCCGTCGCCCACAGGCGATTGCATGCCTTTCCTATACACGATGTCAAAGATCGAGGTCGTTAGACCGGATCTGGATATAAGAACAATAGTCGAACATATCAAGACGCTCCAAGGCTGCGGCGGCGCACGCAGCGGCAGTCCTGAAATTCCGGACCTCGGGGTGTCGCCGCTCGAACCGCCCGGGCGGCGAGAGTGATGGCGGACACGAAACATCCGGCTCGATCCGCAAGGCCGTGACCTCCGTCACGAACCCCTGCAATCCCAAAGAATAGCGGCGCGGCCCCGGCTGTAATCCCGGCAGCAAGGCACCCGAACGGGTGCGATTGCTGGGGAGAGGGAAATGTTCACGCCAGAGAGCCGCCACAGCGGTCCGCCAAAGGACCGCGGCGCTTGGGAACGAAATCCGATCGTCGTTCCCGGGAATGCCGGCACCGCGCCTCATTTCGCTTGAACCAGGGGCAACGTCAAACCAACGCAAGCGAACAGGAGGCCACCATGGGTATTCTCAATAGTGTTGCTCTTTCGACATTCGCCGACTTCGTCGACCGGAAAGTGAATGTGGCGGAGAAGCCGGTCGCGGACTATCTCGACCAACACACCTTCATGGCGCAGGTCGTGTACTCCACGCAGGATAGCCTGATGCAGCAAGCCGAGATAATCCCGCTCGCGGGCCAGCTCGCGGGTGTCGTCGTGCATCCGGCGGATACGGTTCACGGCTTCGTGGACATGTTCCGGTTCGGAGCCGGCACGGCCGAGGGAATCGAAACCGGCTCGCCCGAGCCGATCATCAAAGACGTGATGCGCGGCGTGAACATCGTCGCCCTGCTGGACGGAGCGCGGAGCGCGGGGGTTGCGCGCGTTCGCCTGGGGGGCGGCGCCCGTGCGGCGGCCCTCTTGAAGGACGTTCCCGGCAACGCCTGCGCGCCGATGAGTCTCTCCTTTGCGCTCCGCAAAGGCGGCTTGGCGCCCGTGATCGACGCCGCAGAAATCGTCAAAGTGTATGGCGGCAATCCAGCGGTGATTGCGGACTACCAGCTCGGGCGCGCCGGCCTTCTCGACGTCCTCGACAAGCTGAAATATCCCTATCGCACCCTGCCCAATCCGGCGTCCATGGCGGAATTGGAGAAGGTGGTGCGGGCGCAGGGGCCGAGCAGCTCCACGATCTTCGGAGTCCAGTTCGCGAATGGCGAGCGCCACGCGATGGTCGCCTTCATCGAAAACGGCAAGTTCAAGATCTGGGATCGCACCGGCAGCGTCGTCGAATCCCTCTCCGAGCTAGAATCGGAGTATCAAGGCATCTCCCGCGCTCAGCCATCCGGTGTCGACCCACGTCGGCCGCTCATCGTGATCGAGGGCCTCTCGGTGGCGCGCGAGTTGGGTAAAGCAGCCGTGCTGACGCTGAAGCTCAACACGATGTTGGCGGTCGCGCGGAAGGACGCCGATGTACAGATGGTGGCCGAAGGCATCGAAGCCAAATCCCAGCGCGCCGACGGCAAGATCCCGGAGAAGATTCCGAGTGTGCCGATCATCGGCGGGCCGATCATTATCCGCAAGCGCGTCGCGCCGCGCTCGGACTGGCTGACGGGGGTGAAGTATCGGCTCAATCATCTCGGCTACGGCGCAGGCCGCGTCGTGCATGTCTATGACAACCGCTGCAAGGCCGCCATCCGCGCCTTTCAGAAGGACTATCGACTGACCGTCGACGCGATTCCCGGTCCGCAGACGCAGGCGCGCCTCGTCCAGGTCTGCGGCTACTGAAGCGCGGGCTGTAAACCCGGCCTCTCGCCCGATCCGCCGGTGCGATGAGGCCGGGACGACGCGACGACGCGGATGCATCCGACGACACGCGCAAGCAGCCCATCGAATCCAGCCGGTCCATCTCCGACCCATTGTCGTAAATCGCGAACAGTGTTGATTATCCCTGGACTGCCGGACGGCAAGTCCATTTCATCCGCCTATGGGGCGGGAATGGAGGAAGCCATGGACAGCAGGACGAACGGACAACCCGGCAAGGTCGCCATCGTGACCGGCGCGGCGCGCGGGATCGGCGCCGCCATCGCCGAGCGCCTGGCCGCCGACGGCATGACCGTTGTGATCAATTACAGCGGCAGCGCCGGCCTCGCCGAGACCCTGGCCCGCAAGATCGAGCAGGCCGGCGGACGGGCAATCGCGGCACAGGCCGATGTCAGCGACGCGGCGGCGGTGGCCCGCATGTTCGACGCGGCGGAGACGGCGTTCGGCGGCGTCGACGTGCTCGTGAACAACGCCGGCATCATGCGATTGGCCACGATCGCCCAGGCCGACGACGCGCTGTTCGACGGCCAGGTCGCCGTCAATCTCAAGGGCACGTTCAACACGCTGCGCGAAGCCGCGCGGCGGCTGCGCGACGGCGGACGGATCATCAACCTCTCATCGAGCGTCGTCGGGCTGTATCAGCCGAGCTATGCCGCCTACGCCGCCACCAAGGCCGGCGTCGAGGCGATGACTCATGTGCTCGCCAAGGAGTTGCGCGGCCGCAACATCACGGTCAACGCGGTCGCGCCGGGGCCGACGGCGACCGCGCTTTTCCTCGACGGCAAGCCGCAGCAGGTGATCGACCACCTGACCAAGCTCGCGCCGCTCGAGCGACTGGGCCAGCCGGAGGACATCGCGGCTGCAGTCGCCTTCCTCGCCGGACCCGACGGCGGCTGGATCAACGGCCAGATCCTCCGCGCCAACGGCGGGATCATCTGACAAAGCAAACCCGCGCTGCCGCGCCTCGCCTGCTGCGTGACGCGCAGACGGCGCGGCAGTCAGAATACGATCGTCCACCCCTCCCGGTCGGCTGCGGCCTTGCTGTAGCTGACGCCGTGGACCTTGAGGCCGTTATCGTCGAGCAGCGTGATGATGCCGCCCTTGTTGCCGAGGGCGACCGGCGGGGCCAGCGCGATCCGGCGCGTCTCGCCGGCGCCGATGGAGCCGGAGAGCGTGAGCTTCGCCTTCTGCTGATCAACGATCTTCCAATTGTCGAGGTCGATCGCCCGCGGCGTTGCATTCAGCAGCGTCACCGTCTCGCGCTCCGGCGCCGGGCCGATGGGATTGACGAGGGCGCCCACGATCAGCACGCGGAAATCGGGCTCGGTCGGGCTCGGCTCCGGCCCAGGCCCCGGTCCCGGCTCTTCCAGACGATGGCCGGTGCGGTCGTCGGTGTGCCAGGCCTGCGACTGGAAGGCGAGGAAGACGCCCACCCACTGGTCGGTCGACGGGAAGTGCAGGATCAGGCCGCCGTCCTGCCACACCCCGTCGTCGTCCTTGAACCGGCCGACGTTGCCCTGGTTCATGTGGATGTCGTGGATGCCGTTGCCAGGCTTGAACTTGAAGACCTCGTCGGCCTTCCCGGATTCCGGACCCCAGCGCTCGCCGAAGACGAAGATGCGCGCATCGGTCTCATTGCGGGCGCGGTCGACGAAATATGCAAGCCGGTCACTGAGGTCGTTGTCCGGCCCCGGCAGGTTCGGCGGCAAGGGCCGCATATCCAGGCGATCGAACAGATTACCGCGAATGAAATCGAGCGCCAGGCCGCCGGGACGCTTGGGGACCTCGGCAAAGCCTTCCTCGAGCGGTGCCAAGCGGTCGGTAACCACATGGTCGAAATCCTCGACCACGATGAATAGCAACTCCGACGGACTCGTCTGCGACTTCACGTTGACGGCGATGCGGTAGTCCACATCGGCCGCCTTCACGCGGATCTGGAAATGGGGCGAGGACGGTTCATCCTCGCGTCGGGCATCGACGACCCGGCCCGCGAGCACGCCATAGTGTTTGAGCGCCATGGAATCACCTCGGGAGTTGCTGCGGAGTTCGGCGCTCGGTGCCACGAGACGCCGATGCTACACTATGCGGCAGCACGCAGCAGCGCGGTGTGAGCCGGCTCACAGTCGAGGCGCAGACTCAGGCGATTTGCGGATAGCCGGCGGCGATCGCAGCCTGTTCGAGTTCGTCGATGCGATCATAGGCCGCGAGCGGCAGCACGGCTGCGCCGTCCAGCAACAGCGCGGCGCGGGCCTCGGCCAAGCCGGGATCCGCGAAGGCGCGCTCGAGGCCGGCGCGCAGGCGCCGCAGCAGATCGGCATCGGCCCCGACGCGCGTGATGTAGGGCAGGCTCGGCGCCGGCGCGGTGCGACAGAGGACGCGGACGCCGGTGAGCGCCTGCGGCCGATGGCGGGCGAGCAGCGCGTAGCTCACGCAATCGACGGCCGCGATGTCGGCCTCGCCCGTGGCGACGCGCGCGATGCTGGCGCGGTGGCCGCCGGTGACAGCGACGCTGCCGAAGAAGCGGCCGCGCTCGGCGTGCGGCGCGACCAGCGCACGCAGCGCGTTGTAGCCCGACTGCGAGTCCAGGCCGTTCACGGCGCAGCGCGTGTCACGCAGGTCCGCGATGGTGCGCGCCGTGCTGTCGGTCGCCACGACGACGACGCTGCAGTAGTTCGGCCCGTCGCAGCCCTCTGCGCGATAGCACGGAGTCGCGACGAGCGTGACCCGGCCAGCCAGCGCGCGCATGAGGGGATAGCCGCAAGTCTGCGAGAACAGGAGATCGGGCCGCGACCAGATCTCTTGATAGGACGTGCGCCCATCCAGACTGTCCGGCACATCCGCGATGCCCTCGCGGCGGAAGGCATGTGCGAGTCCCTGCCACCAAGCATCGGTGGCGGCGCGCAGTTCCGGCAGGTCGTACATCGGCAGGCTGGCGACGGCCATCGCTGCGGCACCGACCGCTAGAGCGGCATGCAAACGGATGGAGTCAACGAGCCGTACCCCCCACCCTGCCCTCCCCCTCAAGGAGGGAGGGAAGACTGAGCGACCGATGAACATCCCTCCCCCGTTGCGGGCAGGGCAATCGCATATGGCGGCGACGTTGGCCGGCATGAAAGTGTTGCACGCGGAGGCGCGGAGGCGCGGAGATTCTTGGAGGGGTGACCTGCCGGTCGCCCCTGCGAGAATCTCGAATCTCCGCGCCTCCGCGCCTCCGCGTGCCAAGATTGCTTCCGCGCGACGGCGAGACGTCAAATGCGACAGCCCCGCCTTGCGGGGGAGGGTAGGGTGGAGGGTGGCACATGCTCTAGTTGGCCATCGTTCCCGGCAGCTTCTGCAGCTTGTCGCTGAGCTTGTAGTAGTCGCCCATGTGCTCGACGAAGATGTGGCGGACGGTCCTGAGCTTCGTCGGCGGATCGATCGTGCCGGCGGCGATGCTGATGGTGCCGCTCTTCAGCCGCTCCCAGAACAGGCTGGAGCCGCATTCCTTGCAGAAGCCGCGGCGGGCGAAGCTCGATGAGCGATACCACTTCAGGCTGCGGTAGCCGGTGATGGAGATGTCCTTGGTGGCGGCGTTGGAGTAGGCGCCGTAGTGGCCGTGGAACTTGCGGCACTGGCCGCAATGGCAGTTGACGACCGGGCGCAGCGGCCCGCGCACTTCGTAGCGGACGGCGCCGCACAGGCAGCCGCCGACCGCCGTCGGTTTCTTCTCTCGCACCTTGGCAGGCGCACGCGCCGCCCCTGCCCGCCTCGCCGTCCCCCTAGCCATGACGTTTCGTCCTCCCCCTGGTAACTGGTTCGCGTTCATTCAGCTCGGTCAGCAGCCGCCGCAGCACGGTCGAGACCTTCGGCGGCTGCACGATCGCCGCGCGGATGAGGTTGTCGAAATGCTCCGTCAGCACGCGGATATGCTCGGTGCTGTTGAAGACGAGATACATGTGACCGACATAGATGGCGGCTCGCTTCGGACCGAACACCGTGAGCGGCACCGAGAACCGCCGGACGCCATCATAGAGGAACCAGCGGAACGTAGGATAGAGCTCGTCGAGCAGGCGGATCATCCACTCGATCTGCTCGCGGCGCGCCGGCGCGGGCAGCTCGCGCCAGATGCCCTCGCCGCGCGCGAAGCTCTCCACGCTCTGGATCGAGCTGCAGACCTCCATGTCGGTCTCGGGCCGCCGCTGATTGGCGAGGCGGGCGTGGGCGGCCTCGATGCGCGACTCCGGGATCGGCCCGACATAGTCGCGATACTCGTAACGGATCAGCTCCTCGGTCTTCAGCAGGTCGGGCAGCGTGGCCGGGACGTAGCGCACCTTGTAGCCGGCGGCCTCGGCGTGCCAGCGGGTGAGGCGCTCGTCAGCCGGCGAGTGCCCGCCCGGCTCGATCGTCAGCGGTTGCGGGATGATGGCGGGCGCCAGCGGCCCCTCCTGGCTGAGGCCGAGCAGCCAGTCGATGCTCACCTGCTGATCGGCGGCGATGGCGGCCAGGGTCTCGGCGCGCGGCAGGCGGTCGTTGGCGTCCGACAGCACCTGCGCCAGGGTCGAGCGATCGATGCCGAGCCGCTGCGCGAAGGCGGCGCGGCTGCCGCCGGAACGGGCGATCACCTCCGCGAGGCGCTGGCGAAAAATGCGAACGGTCTCGCGGCGGTCCATGACGGCCTTCAATCGATGCTTAGGAGTTCAAGCTTATACTGGCTGTTGCACATTATCAACGTCCGTTGCGTTTGGTGACTAAGCGTTACGGGTTGTGCGCTTTCTCCTATTTGTTCCACCACAGCCTGAAGTTACCATCGCAAAATGGCTGATTTGTACGAATTTTCCGCGCCTTTGGTGGCGACGGACCGGGGCGCGGCACGGCGCCGCCCGGCGGTGGACTGGCCGACCGTCTGGGTGGGGATCGGGTGCTACGGCGCCTACGGCCTGCTCACCTGGTTTCATGAAGTAATGCCGTGGTGGCTGATCCTGCCGCTCGGCGGCTACATCGTGGCACTGCACGGCTCTTTGCAGCACGAGGCGGTACACGGCTATCCCTTCCGCTCGCGCTTCTGGAACAGCGCCTTCGTCTTTCCGTCGCTGTGGCTGTGGCTGCCCTACATGCAGTACCGGCACACGCACCTGAAGCATCATCGCAACGAGCGCCTGACCATTCCCGACGACGATCCGGAATCGATCTACGTCTCCGCAGAGACCTTCGCGCAGATGCGCCCGCTGCATCGCGCCTATCGGCAGGCGATGACGACGGTGGCCGGACGATTGGTCCTGGGGCCGCCCTACTTCGCGGCGCGCGCGTGGTGGGAGATGGCGAAGAAGCTGCACGCCGGCGACTGGCACTACATGCGGCAATGGTTCATCCACATCCCGGCGGCCGCGATCGTGCTGGTCTGGGTGATGGCGATTTGCCACATCCCGCTGTGGCAGTATGTGCTGCTGTATGCCTGGCCGGGTCTCTCGCTCACGGTGCTGCGCTCCTATCTCGAGCATCAGGGGCGCGCCGAGGTGGGCCACCGCACCGTCATCATCGAGACCGGGCCGGTGCTCAGCCTGATGTATCTGAACAACAACCTGCACGCACTCCATCACCTCGAGCCGGCCGCGCCCTGGCACCGGCGGCCGCAGCGCTTCCGCGAGCGGCGCAACGAGGTCTTCATCTGGAACGGCGGCTACCGCTATCGCGGCTACGGCGAGATCGTGGTGCGGCATTTCCTCCACCCGAAGGAGCCGCTCGTGCACCCGCTCCCCGATCTCTAGGGCGCCATCCGCACATGCCGGACCTGCCGGCGCGACATGGGCGGAATGCTTGTCCGGGTGCGCTGGGTCATCGAAGCTGAAGGGCGTCAGGCTTGGCAGCGAGAGGCCCATGGCGGATTGGTATTACGACGATCTGCGTCAGGTCGGGGTGGACTTCGAAGACCCGGCGGCGGTCGAGGCGTACGATCGGAACCAGCACACGGACGCCGCGGAGGAGCGGGCGCTCCTCGACGAGCTGGGCGTCGGCGCCGGCCATGTCGTCATCGACATCGGCTGCGGCACCGGCGCCTTCGCGATCGAGGCGGCGGGGCGCTGCCGCGCGGTCTATGCCGTCGACGTCTCCGCGGGCATGCTGGCGTTCGCGCGTCGGCGGGCCGATGGATACGGGCTGGCGAACCTGCATTTCCGGCGCGGCGGGTTCCTGAGCTATGGGCATGACGGGCCACCGGCGGACCTGATCGTCAGCAAATATGCGTTCCATCATCTGCCGGACTTCTGGAAGGGCGTCGCCCTCGTGCGCATGAAGGAGATGCTGGGGCGCGGCGACCGGCTCTTCCTCCGCGACGTCGTGTTCTCCTTCCCGCCGGCCGAGCACCGGCGCGAGATCGACGCCTGGATCGCGCGCATGGCCCAACCATCAGGCGAGGGTTTCACGGCCGCGGACTTCGCGACGCACGTGCGCGACGAGCACAGCACGTACGACTGGATCATCGAGGGGCTGCTCGAGCGCACCGGCTTCCGCATCGAGCGGAAGGTCCACTGGGACGCCGTCTACATGGACTATCTCTGCGCGAAGGTCGCCTGAGCGGCTCCACGGGCGGACTGCGATCACAAGAGAGATTCACCGCAGAGACGCAGAGACGCAGAGAGGAAAAACGATTGTAGGGGCGACCCCATGTGGTCGCCCTCGGGCCGTCGCGCGATAGAAGGCGACCACATGGGGTCGCCCCTACATTCCGTTGCGCGTCTTGTATTCGTCAGGCCGCGGACTTCGCGGGCTCGCCCGCCAGCGTCTTGAGTTCGGCCTCGCCGAGGGTCTCCTTCTCCAGCAGCTTCTGCGCCGTGCGCTCCAGGACCGCGCGCTTGCTGCGGAGGATGCCGACGGCCTTGTCGAAGGCCTGCTGGACGATCTCGCGCACGGCCGTGTCGATCTCGCGCGCGGTCGCCTCGCTGTACTTGCGCTCCTGACCGTAGGGCGGGGCCGGCGTGCCGAGGAAGCTCTGCGGCGCCTCCTCGAAGGTCACCTGCCCCAGCGTCTCGACCATACCGAAGCGCGTCACCATGCTGCGCGCGATGTCGGTCGCCTTGGCGAGGTCGTCGGCGGCGCCGGTCGAGAGCTGGCCGAACACCACGACCTCCGCGGCGCGCCCGCCCAGCAGCACGGCCATGCGGTTCTCCAGCTCCTCGCGGGTCATGAGATAGCGGTCCTCGGTCGGGCGCTGAATGGTGTAGCCGAGCGAGCCGATGCCGCGCGGGATGATCGAGACCTTGTGCACCCGGTCGGTGCCCGGCAGCGACAGCGCCACCAGAGCGTGACCCATCTCGTGATAGGCGACGATCTTGCGCTCCACGGGATTGAGCAGGCGGTTGCGCTTCTCGAGGCCGGCGACGATGCGCTCGATGGCGGCAGTAAAATCGTCCATCGAGACGGCATCGGCGCCGCGGCGCGTGGCGATGAGCGTCGCCTCGTTCACGAGGTTGGCGAGATCGGCGCCGCTGAAGCCCGGGGTCAGGGCGGCGATCTGATCGGGATCGACGTCGACGGCAAGCTTGGCCTTGCGCATATGCACCTTGAGGATCTGCGTCCGCCCGATGCGGTCCGGCTTGTCCACCAGCACCTGGCGGTCGAAGCGGCCGGCGCGCAGCAGCGCGGGATCCAGGATCTCCGGCCGGTTGGTGGCGGCCAGCAGCACCAGGCCCTCGCGCGGATCGAAGCCGTCGAGCTCGGCCAGCAGCTGGTTCAGCGTCTGCTCCTTCTCGTCGTGGCCGCCGCCCCAGGGGAAGGCACCGCGGGCGCGGCCGAGCGCATCGAGCTCGTCGATGAAGATGATGGCGGGCGCCTTGGCGCGCGCCTGCTCGAAGAGGTCGCGCCCGCGGGCGGCGCCGACACCGACGAACATCTCCACGAACTCCGAGCCGCTGATGGAGAAGAAGGGCACGCCGGCCTCGCCGGCCACCGCCTTGGCGAGCAGGGTCTTGCCGGTTCCCGGCGGCCCCACGAGCAGGACGCCCTTTGGCATGCGGCCGCCGAGGCGACCGTATCTCTTCGGGTCCTTCAGGAAATTGACGATCTCCTGCAGCTCGGCCTTGGCCTCGTCGACGCCGGCGACGTCGGCGAAGGTCACCTTGGTGTCGGTCTCGACATAGACCTTGGCCTTGCTCTTGCCGACGGTCATGAAGCCGCCGCCGAAGCCCTGCTTCTCCGCGATCTTGCGGAACACGAACATCCACAGGCCGAAGAACACGATGACCGGCAGCACCCAGGACAGGATATCGCGCAGCAGGGCGCCAATGCCGCTCTCGGTCGCGCCGCGGAACTTGACGCCGTATTTCTCGAGTTCGGCGGCGATGTTCGGATCGACGCGCGTCGTGATGAACTCCGACGGCTCGCCTGACTTCGCACCCTTGAGGGCGCCGCGGATGGACTGGTCGGAAATGACGATGTCGTCGACCTTGCCGTCCTTCAAGTAGCTCTGGAACTGGCTGTAGGGAATCGGCTCAACCTGCTGGTATTGCTGCCAGAGCGCCTGCAGCACCAAGATCCCCAGCACGGCCGCCAGCACATACCAAAGGTTGTACTGGACCTTCTTGTCCATCGTCCCTCCTCGGCCCGGCCGGGCATTGTCGACTATCGTCTACCCGCCGTCATATAGGCAGCATGACCCCGATTTGCAGAGCCCGGCCTTGCGTTGGATCAACGGCCGGGGGGTCAGCTTGCGCTCTCGACCTGGACACTGATGGTCTGCTGGCTGCCGTGGCGCAGGATGGTCAGCTGGACGGTCTGGCCGACCGTGGTCAGGCCGACGCGATTGCGCAGGTCCGACGAGCTCTGGATCGGCGTGCCGTCGACGGCGAGGACGACGTCGCCGGCCTGCAGGCCGGCACGGCGGGCGGGCGATCCCGGCTCGACGCGCTTGATGACCGCGCCGCCGGACGCCTCGACATGCAGGGCCTCCGCGATATCGGGCGTGAGGTCCTCCACCTCCACGCCGAGGCGGCCGCGCTTCACCTCGCCGTGGGCGATCAGCTGCTGGATGACCGCCCGCGCCATGTTGATGGGCACGGCGAAGCCGATGCCGACGTTGCCGCCGGAGGGCCCGACGATGGCGGTGTTGATGCCGATGAGCTCGCCGCGCAGGTTGATCAGGGCGCCGCCGGAGTTGCCCGGATTGATGGAGGCGTCGGTTTGGATGAAGTTCTCATAGCTCTCGATGCCCAGCCCGGTTCGGCCGAGCGCGCTGACGATGCCGGAGGTCACGGTCTGGCCGAGGCCGAAGGGGTTGCCGATGGCGACGACGAAGTCGCCGACCTGCAGCTTGTCGGAATCGCCGATGTCGAGCGCCGTCAGGTTCTTCGGCTCGATCTTGAGGACCGCGACGTCCGTCTCCGGATCGGCGCCTACGAGCTTGGCCTTCAGCTGCCGGTTGTCCTTCAGCGTGACGACGATCTCGTCGGCCTTCTCGATGACGTGATTGTTGGTGACGACGTAGCCCTCCTTCGCATCGATGATGACGCCGGAGCCGGCGGCCTGCGTCTCGCGCTGCTCCGCGCCTTCCGGCACCTTGTAGAAGCGCCGGAACAGCGGATCGTTGTAGAGCGGGTTGACCGCCTCGTGGCCCTTGGTGGCGATGTTCACCACCGCCGGCGTCACCTCCTTCAGCAGCGGCGCCAGGGTGGGCACCTGCCCGTCCGCGCCCACGATCGGCGCCGCCGCGAACGACGCCGACGACAGGGTCGCGGCCAGGAGCGCGACGGCGAAGACGGCGGCAGGCCGCAGGCTGTGCATCATGCTGGCGTATCCCTCTGTTGGCCGGCGCCGATTATCCGGCCGGCGGCCGGCCGCCGACAAGCGTCCATTTTCCCGAGCCTCAGACGTTCTTCATGATCCGGGCCGCCTCGTAGATCGCGGCATGGACGTTGCGGCCGAGGACCGCGTCGCCGACGCGGAACAGCTGGAAGCGCCCCTCCGGGTTGCTCTCGATCGGGCGCAGCCGGTCCTCGGCCAGTGCGTCGAGGTCGATCTCGCCCCGGTTGCGCGCGTGCGGCTTCAGGCCGAAGTAGAGCTCGTCGTTGGGCAGCGTGCCCAGCTCGTAGACGACCTGGTCGACCTTGCGCTCCTCCTCGGCGTCGCTGTGCTCGTTCCGGAGCACGGCGATCAGGGCATTGCCCTCGGGGTAGACGCTGCGCAGGCGCAGGTTCGGCGACATCACGACGTCCTGCTGGTAGAGCCGCCGGAGATAGGTCGATTGGCTGGGACCACCGACGTCCTCGCCGGCCATGCGGTCGAGCGTGGCCAGCTCGACGGCGGCGCCCTTATGCGACAGGTAGTCGGCGCAGCCGATGCCCTGGTGCTGGCCGCACTCGTCGTAGACCAGCACGTTGCTGCCCGCCGCCGCCTGGCCGGACAGCACCTGCCAGGTGCTGACGGCATGGCCGGCGCCGGCGAACGACGGCGGCGCGGCATGGCCGCCGGTGGCGACGACCACGACGTCCGGCTGCTCGCCGAGGACCGCCTCGACCGTCGCCGGAGTCTGCAGCCGCAGCTCGACGCGCGCCTCCCGCAGCTCGCGCTCCAGCCAGCGCACGATGCCCGAGAGCGCCTCGCGCCACGGCACGAGCTTGGCGAGCCGGAGCTGGCCGCCGAGCGCATCGGTCGCCTCGAACAGCGTGACGCTGTGGCCGCGCGCCGCCGCCGCCCGCGCCGCCTCGAGGCCGGCCGGCCCCCCGCCGGCCACGACCACGCGCTTCCTCGCCGCCGACTTCGCGATGACGTGCGGCATGGTCGCCTCGCGGCCGGTCGCGGCGTTCTGGATGCAGGCCATGTCCATGCCGGACGACACGCGATCGATGCAGTAGGCCGCGCCGACGCATTGGCGGATGGCGTCCGGCCGGTTCTCCACGAGCTTGCGCACGATGTGAGGGTCGGCGATGTGGCCGCGCGTCATCGCAACCATGTCGACATGGCCCTCGGCGATGGCCCGGCTGGCGGTGGCGAGGTCGCGGATGCCGGAGGCGTGGAACACCGGCAGATCTGTCTTCGCCTTGACCGCGCTCGCGAGATAGAGAAACGGCGCGGGCGGATAGGACATGTTCGGCAGCATGGTGGCGATGCCGCGGAAGGTGTCGCCGTGCGCCTGGTAGACGTTGAGATAGTCGATGAGGCCGGAGCGCGCATAGAGCAGCGCGAGATCCACGCAGTCCTCCGCCGCGAGGCCGCCCTCGATCAACTCGTCGCCCGAGAGGCGCAGGCCGACGACGTAGTCCGGCCCGACCGCACGCCGCACCTCCTGCAGCACCTCGAGCCCGAAGCGGGCGCGGTTCTCCAGGCTGCCGCCATACTGGTCGGTCCGCTGATTCACAGCGGGCGACAGGAAGCTGTCGATCAGGTGATGGGCGACGGCGATCACCTCGCAGCCGTCGAGGCCGCTCTCCCGGCAGCGCCGCGCCGCCGCACCATAGGCCCGGATGACGCGCGGGAAATCGAAGTCCTCCATCTCCTTGGCGAAGGCGCGGTGCAGCGGCTCGCGGTTCTTGGACGGGCCGATCAGCGGCAGCCAGTAGCGCGTGTCCCAGCGGCCGCGGCGGCCGAGATGGGTGATCTGGCAGAACAAAGCGGCGCCCTGCTCGTGCACGCGCTCGGCGAACTTGCGGAGATACGGCAGCACGCGGTCGTGGCTGATGTCGATCTGCGAGAACGAGAGCGGGGAGTCGACCGCTACCGACGACGAGCCGCCAAAGATGGTGAGGGCGATCCCGCCCCTCGCCTTCTCGGCATGATAGAGCTGGTAGCGCTCGCCGGGCATGCCGTCTTCGGCATAGTGCGGCGCGTGCGCCGTGCTCATGACACGGTTGCGCAGCAGCAGGCTCTTCAGCTTGAACGGCTTCAGGAGATCGGCGTACTCGCTCATCGGGGCATACCTGGATTCGAGGCTTGTGCGCCGATCGTAGTGGGTATGCGCCGCAGCGTCGATGGCCGCGCCGCCGCACCGGATGTGATGCACGCGGGTGCGGCGGAGAGGCGGGCGACCCCGGATCAAGCCCAGGGCAGGCTCTGCCGGTCGCCCCTACAGGAACCTTGGATCTCCGTGTTTTCTCAACGCCAAGCCTCCAGGCCGGCGATGGCCAGCAGCTCGTCGCGCACGCCCGGTGCCGCCGCGATGATGGGGTTGCCTTTGGCGAGCCCGTCTTCTGCCAGGAAATCATTCGTCCAGCCGCCGGCCTCCTGCACGAGGACGATCCCAGCGGCCACATCCCAGGCGTTCAGGTGCAGCTCGATGAAGCCGTCGAGGCGGCCGCTGGCGACGCGCGTCAGCGACACCGCCACGGAGCCGCTGCGGCGGTACTCGCCGCCGTGGGCGTGTACGGCCGCGATGTGGGCGCGATGATGCTCAGAGGGATCGTCGAACGAATGGTCGAGGCCGATGGTCGCCCCGGCGATGGCCGTGCAGCCGCTCACGCGGATAGGCCGGCCGCCGCAGAACGCCCCCTCCCCTCGCCGCGCGGCGTAGAGCTCATCGAGCGCGGGAACATGGATCACGCCGATCTCGAAGCGACCCTCCGCCATCAGCCCGATCGAGACACACCAGTCCGGTAGAGCGCGCACGAAGTTCGCAGTGCCATCGATCGGATCGACGACCCAGAGCAGGTTCGCGGCGCCTGCCGTCGTGCTTCGCCCGGACTCCTCGCCAAGCAGCGCGTCCTCTGGAAAGGCCGCGGCCAGCCGTCGGCGATCAGGGCCTCGACGGCACGGTCGGCCGCGCTCACGAAGTCGTGCGGACCTTTGGTTTCGATTTGCAGCCCGCCGCGGTCCATGAGGTAGTCAAGGGCCAGCCTGCCCGCCTCGCGCGCGACGGACTGCGCCGCCAGGTAGCGGCTCGCCAGATGGAGCATCAGCGCCGGCCGAGCTGGCGAAGGGCGTCGCACGACAGGCCCACGTCGTCGGCCTCGAAGATGTCGACGCCCATCTCCAGCAGTTCACGGCCGTGACCGACCGATCGCAGCGTGCAGAGCACAGCGATGCCGGCTTCATGCATCTCCTGCACGTCGGATTTCACGCAGTACTCGGGCTCGTGCGACACCAGGACAGCGCCGGCGGCGCGCGCGGCGTGGACGTGATCGGCCAGCCGGCAATGAAGGATCATCTCCTGGCGCCAGGTCGGTTGCCGGCGGTGAATCTCAGCCAGGCTGGCATGGTCGAATCCGGCGGGAAGCGTGAAGTCCTCGGCGTTATTGCGCCTTATGGCGGCGATCATCTCGTCGATGAAGGCCGGATTGCGCTCGGGGTAGTTCTTCATCTCGATGAGGATGCCCAGGCGGCCCTTGCTCCAGGCCAGCACCTCGTCGAGCGTCGGAACCCGCGTGCCCGCGAACTTGCGGTCGAACCAGCGGCCGGCGTCGAGCTTCCTGACTTCCAGGAGGCTCATGGCGGAGACCGGGCCGCTGCCGTCAGTCGTCCTGTCAACGGTCGCGTCGTGCATCAGCACGAGCTTGCCGTCGCGCGTCAGTCGCACGTCGATCTCGGCCACGTCAGCTCCGGCCTCGAGCGCCGCCTCCAGGGCGGGCAGCGTATTCTCCGGGAAGTCGGACGAGTAGCCGCGGTGGGCCGAGATGAAGGGGCCAGCCGTGGCACTGGCCAAAAGCGGAATGGGCATTGATCCTCCTGTTTGGGTGGCAAGGCTTCAGGCCTTGCCGAAGCCGGCGGCGAGATATTCCTGCTTCACGACCCGCTCGATCACAATCAGCACCACGAGCGTAGGCACCAGCAAGACGAGTGTCACAACCGCGCCGTAGGTGATGATCGAGGAGCGGCCGCCAAGGTAGGCCCACACCAGCATCGGCAGCGTCTGCACCTTCGGCATGCCCACCACGAAGCTGAGCACGAACTCCTCCAGGCTGTTGACGAAGCACAGCAACCCGCCGGCAACGAGGCCGGGCATGACCATGGGCACCACGATCAGCCGCGCCAGCGCCAGCGGACCGGCGCCGAGCGTGCGCGCGGAATCGATGACATCAGCGGGCACGGCGTCGCAGGTGGCGGCGACGATGCGGATCATGAGCGGAAGCACGACGACCGTCTGGACGAGGATCACGCCGGGGATCGTCTGCGCCAGGCCGAAGCGCATGAAGAAGGCGCCCAGACCGGTCGCCAGCATGACGCCCGGCATCAAGATCGGCGTGAGCACGAACAGCTCGAGAGCCGGCCGGTACCGCCCGACGCGGCGGGCGATGGCGTACCCGGTCGGCAGGCCGAGAAGCGCGCAGAGCAGCGTGACGCAGGGCGCGATGGTCAGGCTGGTGGCGAACGCATCGCCCATCTCCGGGACGGCCAGGAGTGCGCGCCAATTATCGAGCGACAGGCTGCTCGGCAGGATGTCGGGCGGGAACCAGCCGACCTCCGGATCGACCAGCGACCACAACACGGCGACGACCAGCGGCAGGACGAAAATGAGCGTCGCCGCCGCGATCAGCATCGACGCCAGCAGCCAGCACAGGCGCGGATTGCGCAGCATCCAGAAGTTGCTCATGCGCGGCTCCGGCGCAGGCGTAACAGCAGCCGGTAGTAGAAGAAAAGCACGACCACGGTTGTCAGGCACATGAGCATGCCGAGCGCCGAGGCGACGCCCCAGTTGGCCCGGCGCAGGAACTCGCGCGTCATCATGACGGCGACGGTCTGCGGATAGGGCGGCCCGATCAGGGACGGGACGGCATAGGCACCGAAGCTGTCGATGAAGGTGATGAGCGCAGCGGCCGACAGCCCCGGCGCCGTCAGCGGCAGGATGATCCGGCCGACGACGACGCGCGGCGGCGCCCCCAGGGTGCGCGCGGCATCGATCACATCGGCCGGCACCGAGACGATCACGGCAGTCACGATGAGCGTGCTGATGGGCACATAGTGCCAGAGGAGGACGATGACGACTCCGAAACCGTGGCGATCGTGAATGAGCTGCGGCCAAGTCATTCCGAGGTGGCTGAAGGAACGCGCCGCCATGCCGCCCGGACCGATCATGGTTACGACGAGGAATGCGGCCACGACGCTCGGCACGACGAGTGGCACCTTGTAGAGCAAGGCGAGGAGGCGTTTTCCGGGCAGCTCGATCATCAGCAAGGTCGCGAACAAAGCCGCCGCCGCCGTGCTCAGGGCCGCGGTTGCAAGCGCGATCTCGAGGGAGAAGAGCAGGCTATCGCGCAGCAAGGGATTGGTCAGCACCTCGACATAGTGCGCGAGCGTAAACGCGCCGGCGGCGCCGATGCCCGTAAGATCGAAGCTTCCGAGCACCAGCTGGCCGATCGGGATCGCCATCGCGAGGGCCAGCAATCCTACGCCCGGCGCCAGCAGGACCACCGTTTCGACGCGGCGCCGCAGAGCCGGTGCCAGCGGCCGCGCATATCCAACTCGGCTAAGCGATATCGCCGTCATGCGGACCGCGCCTCCTCGCAGATCAGCGCAGGCGCTTCCGGGAGAACGAGGGTGACGGAGTCGCCGGCGCGGTAGCGGCTGCGCCCCGGCACATGGACGCGCAGGCTGTGCCGATCCGGGCCGACCGTCACGAGATGCTCCGTCAGAGAGCCGAGATACGCTGTCTCCCCGATCTCAGCCGACGGTGCGTTCGCCGATGCCGGCTCGAGCTGAATGTCCTCGGGCCGCAGACATATAAGGGCTTCAGTACCCGGCTGCAGGCCGGCCTGCGCCGGCAGCTCGATGTCGCCGAGCGCGGTCGCTGCGCGACAGCTCCGGCCGTTGGCGCTGAGGATGCGGGCCGGCAGGAGATTGGCGATGCCGAGGAACTCCGCCGTCAGCCGGTTCTTCGGGCGGCGGTAGACCGCTTCGGGATCACCCTGCTCGATGATGCGGCCGGCATGCATCACGGCGATGCGGTCGGAGAGGCCGAGCGCCTCGGTCTGGTCGTGCGTCACATAGAGCGTGGTCAAGCCGAGCCGGCGCTGCAACGCCCGCAGCTCGACCCGCAGCCGATCGCGCAGGCGCGCATCGAGATTGCTCAGGGGCTCGTCGAGAAGCAGCAGCTTCGGCTGCGTGACGACCGCCCGGGCCAGCGCGACGCGCTGCTGCTGGCCGCCCGAGAGCTCGCGCGGATAGCGGGCGTCGAGCCCGGCCAGCTCGACCATGCGCAGCGCCTCCGCCACGCGCCCCGCGATGGCTACCTTCGGCAAATGCTGCATGTGCAGGCCGAAGGCGATGTTGTCGGCGACTGTCATATGCGGGAAGAGTGCGTAGCTCTGGAACACCAGGCCGATGTTGCGGCGGTGCGGCGGCACGGCCGTGACGCTGACGCCGTCGATGACGACGTCGCCGGCGTCCGTGTCCAGCAGCCCCGCGATCAGCCGCAGGACCGTCGACTTGCCGCAGCCCGACGGGCCCAGCAGGGTGACGAATTCGCCACCCCGCACGTCGAGGTCGACGCCGTCGACCGCGAGCTGCTGGCCGTAGCGCTTGCGGAGCCCGCGAAGCGACAGCATCGCCGCGGCGACGGCCCCTATTGCATCGCGACTACCTCTTTGGCGAAGAGATCCGCCGCCGCGTCCGTGATCAGGCCGTTGATGCGCGGGCGCGTGCGGCTGCGGTACTCGTCCTCGGGCACGAGAAACTTCGCCAGCTTATCCGGAATCTTGTTCGTGAAGGGCAGATCGAGGCGCGCGGTCCGGCTGCCTTTCTCCTCCATCTTCGCGATCTGCACGTCGTCGCTCATCAGGTAGTTGACGAACAGCAGACTGGCCTCCGGCTTGGTCGTGCTGGCCGTGATCAGCACGCCGTCGCCGTCACCGACCTCGCCGGTCTGCAGCAGGAACGGCTTGATCGTCTGGGGCATGAGGCCCTTGGCCGCCTGCGAATAGAGATCGTCCTCCCAGACCGTGGCGATCGGCACGACGCCGTCGGCAAGTGCCTGCAGCGACTCGGTGTTCCCATTCGTATAGGTGATGTGGTCCTTCTGCGCGCTGAGGTACTTCATCACCGGCGCCATGCAGCGCGCGGCGGTCGCCTTGGCCTGCGCCTCGTCGATCGAGAAGTTGTAGAGGTCGTCCTTGCAGTCAGGCGACATCGCCAGCATCAGGCTCTCGAGGAAGCCAGAGCCGCTGCCGCCTTCGGTCGGATTGGTGATGGCGACCTTGAAGTTCTGGGCGGCGGCGAGCTCGAACACGGCCTGGATGGTTTGCGGCGGCTCCTTGATCAGCGCGCTGTTGTAGGCGAGCGAGGTCTGGTTGCGGTGGAACGGCAGCACCGTACCGCCATGCTCGAAGCCGCGCGAGCGGCGCGCGGCCGCGTCGTCGAGCTTCGAGGCGTTGGGCACCAGGTCGACGAGCGGGATGTTGGCGACGGCGCCCGCCATCGTCATGGCGCGGACTTGGCCGTTGGGACCGAAGAACACATCGACCGGCGCCGGCTGCCCGGCCTGCTTGGCGGCGATCACCTGCTGCGTCGCGGCGTCGCCCTCGACGCAGACATGCTTCACGGGGATGCCCGTATCCTTGGTGAAGGCAGCCGCCTTCTCCGCCAGCATATCGCAGAAGTTGTCGGCGAAGTCGTAGAAAACCAGCTCGGAGCTGGTCTCGGTCTTGGCCACGGGTGTGACGACATCCGCGAAATTGCTGCGGTCGAGCTTGAACAGGTCGATCTGCGTGCTGACGTTGAACTTGTCGGCGCCGACCGGTTCGACCGCCCAGGCGGCACCCGATGACGCGATGAGCGACATGACGCACAATCCCTGCCAAACCCTTGATGACATCGTTGCCTCCCCCGGATCCGGCACGTGGCCATGCGTCGGGACGACGCGGGTCGTGCCGGCGGCATCTTCCCGCAGGCCGGCAACAGTGGCGTGACGCTATGGTGACAGAGGCATGAACGCGGCGACTGCTCTCACGCCGCCAGCGCGCCGCCCTGCTCCTTGCGTTTGGCGATGAACTCCTTGAGCGCCTCGTCGATGGCGGGGTCGAGCGGCGGCGGCTGGAAGTCGGCGAGGAGTTGCTTCCAGATCGCGTTGGCCTTGTGGGCGGCGTCGACGGCGCCGGCTTCGCGCCAGGTCTCGAAGTTGCGCCAGTCGGAGACGATGGGCGCGTAGAACGCGGTCTCGTAGTGCGCGAGCGTGTGTTGGGCGCCGAAGAAGTGGCCGCCGGGGCCGACCTCGGCGATGGCGTCGAGCGCGAGGCTGTCGTCATCGACCACGATCGGCTGCAGGAACTCGCCCATCATCTGCAGCATCTCGGCATCGACGATCAGCTTCTCGAACGAGGCCACCAGCCCGCCCTCCATCCAGCCGGCGCCGTGCAGTACCATGTTGGCGTAGCCCATGACCGCGCCCCAGATCGACATCTCGGATTCGTAGGCGGCCTGGGCGTCGACGGCGTTGGCGGCGCAGGCATTGGAGGAGCGGTAGGGCAGCTTGTATTTGCGGGCGAGCTGGCCACCGGCGAGGGCGGCGCGGGTGTATTCGGGCGTCCCGAAGGCGGGGGCGCCGGTCTTCATGTCGACGTTGGAGGTGAAACCACCGTACATGCAGGGGGCGCCGGGAGCGGCGATCTGGATCAGGGTGATGCCGGCGAGGGCCTCGGCGTTCTGCTGCGCCAGCGCGCCGGCGATGGTGGCGGGGGCCATGGCGCCCGATAGGGTGAAGGGCGTCAGCACGACCGGCTGGCCGTGGCGCGACATCTCCAGCAGGCCCTGGATCATCGGGCCGTCGAGGCGGCGCGGTGAATTCGAGTTGACGATCGAGAACAGACTCGGCTCGCGCGCCAGCTGCTCTTGCGAAATGAACCCGCGGGCGATGCGGATCATCTCGAGGGCGTCGCTGATGCGCTGCTTGCCGAGGGAATATGGGTGCCAGAGGCGGTCGGTCAAGGTGATGGCCGCGTAGTGGGCGTCGAGGTGCCGCGTCGCCGGCGGGAGGTCGGCGGGCTCGACCGGATAGCCGCTGAGGAACTGGACGATGTTGAGGCTCTGGGTCAGCCGCAACAGGTCGCAGTAGTCCTGGAAGTTGCCGGGACGGCGGCCGCGGTCGAGGTCGTTGACGTTGGGGGCGCTGGCGACCGTGCCGAAATTGATGTGGTTGCCGCCGAAGGTGAGGCTGCGCTCGGGGTTGCGGGCGTGGAGCTTCACTTCCGACGGCGCCTTGGCGATGCTCTCCAGCACCAAGCCGCGGTCGAAGCGGACGATGCGGTCGCCGGACTTGACGTCTGCGCCCGCCCCTTTCAGCAGCGCCAGCGCCTCGTCGTCGAGGAACTCCATGCCGTGTTCCTCGAGGATGCGCAGGGAGGTGACGTGCACCGCCTCCAGCTGGTCGGCGGACAGGACCTCGATCGGCTTGTAGGGATTGCGGTAGGTGCGCCAGGGCAGCTGCTTCAATCCACCGGCCGTGCGCCGCTCGCGCCGCCGGCCGCTATCGCGCGCCATCGATCCTCCCGCGCCCTGTCATCGGGCGGGGTGTATATACCGCCCCCTGCGCCGTTTCGCCAGTATGGCAGGCGCGGCGCCAACGTGTATGGTTAGCGCCTGCCGGAAGAGCAACGGAGGAAACGCATGCGCGCGAGCGTCAACGGCATCGAGATCGACTATGACCTGACCGGGCCGGAGAAAGCGCCTGTCGTCATGCTCAGCCACTCCCTCGCCTGTGCGCGCGCGATGTGGGAGCCGCAGCTGCCGGCGCTCACGAAGGACTACCGCGTGCTCAACTACGACATGCGCGGCCATGGCCGCACGAGCGTGCCGGCGCCGCCCTACAGCTTCGCGGCGCTGACAGCCGATGTGGTGGGGCTGCTCGACCATCTTAGGATCGACAAGGTCGCGTTCGTCGGCCTCTCCATCGGCGGCATGATCGGGCAGCATCTGGCGATCCAGCATGCGAACCGCCTGCGCTGCGCCGTGCTCTGCTGCACCACCAGCGCGATCCCCGTCACGGTGCGGCCGGTGTGGGACGAGCGCATCGCCGCGGTCGAGGCCAGCGGCATGGCGGCCGTATTGTCAGGCACGCTGGAGCGCTGGTTCACGGCACCCTACCGCGCCGCCCATCCCGACGTGATCGAGTGGATCTCCGGCATGATCCGCAACACGCCGGTGAAGGGCTTCGTCGGCTGCGGACGCGCCATCCAGGGGCTCGACATCACGGCCGAGCTGCCGAAGATCAAGCTGCCGGTGCTGATCCTGGCGGGCGAGAAGGATCCGGGCATCCCGCCGGCGATGTCGGAGGTGATCCGCGCCGGCATCGCCGGCTCGGAATACACGGTCGTCAAGGACGCGGCCCACATCGCCAATGTCGAGCAGGCCGAGGCGTTCACGAAGGCGGTGACGGCCTTCCTGGCACGCCACCGCGCCTGACTGCTACTCCAGCGCGGAGTCCCAGGCCTGGGCGAGGCGCAGGGCCTCGGCGATCTCGGCCTTGGTCATCTTCTCGGAGACGCGCGAGCGCAGCTTGGCGATCTTGCCGTCGAGCTCGGGCACGCCCTGGCGCGCGGCCCGCTCGTACCACATGAGGGCGGCGGTGTAGTCGGCGAAGATGTCGTCGAGGCCGTACTCGTAGACCACGCCGAGGGTGAGCTGGGCGCGCGCGTCGCCGCGCCAGGCCGCGGCCTTCAGCATGCGGCGCATCTCCGCGGTGTCGCGCGGCACCAGGAAGCCTTCGTAGTGCAGGCGGGCAAGGGCGTAGGCCGCATCGACCGAGCCCTGCGCCGCGGCGCGCCGGAACCAGGCGGCCGCGCCCTCGAAGTCGCGCCAGCGCACGCCCTGGCGGTCGCGCAGCATCTGGCCGACATGGAGCTGGGCGGCGGCGTCGCCGTGCTGGGCCAGCGGCAGCCAGGCCTGCAGCGCCGCCGCGTAGTCGCCGCGGGCATAGGCAGCGGCCGCGGGATCGACCGGCTCGGCCGCGCCGACACTGCCGGCGAGCAGCGCCACCGCGCCAGCCAGACACGCGATCCGCATCGCTTTCCGCATGATGACCTCCCGCCGCTCCCAAACGCCGAGTCTAGCGCGCCGGCACCGGGCGGACTGTGCGCACGGTCACACTCCGCCGCGCTCAGTTCACCGCCGCCGGCGCATCCCGGCCGAGGCGCGCAAGCGTGGCCGCATCCGGCACCAGCGGCTGCCCCGCCGCCTGCTTGGCCCTGATCTCCGCCACCGTCTGCTCCATCGCGGCGATCCGCTCCGGCGGCGCGGGGTGGGTCGACGCCTTGCTCGAGCGCGGGATCAGCGCGGCCATGCGACGCCACAGCTGGGGCGCCACCTCGATCTTGAAGCCGGCGCGGGCCATGACGTAGAGCCCGACATAGTCGGCTTGGCGCTCGCGCCCGACCGAGTGGCGGCGCGCGCCCGCCTCGACGCCGGCCCTGGTGAACTTGCCCTGGCTGTCGACGCCGACGACGCCAGCCAGGACATCCAGCATGACCCCGGCGGCCGCCCCGCTCATGGCGTCCCACTTCTGCAGGGCGATGTGGTTCATGATGTTGTGGCCGACCTCGTGGGCCAGCACGAGCGCCAGCTCGTCGTCGTTGGCGACCATGGCCAGCAGGCCGGTCATGACGCGGATGCTGCGGCCGTTGGTGTAGGCGTTGACGTCGTCGCCGGCCATGACGGTCACGCCGAGGTCGCAGACCAGCTCGGGCGTCACCGCCAGCTGCTGGGCGACGCCGGCGCGCTCGACCGCCAGGGCCACCGGCGGGCCGCCCGACGGCAGCGTCCGCAGCTGGCCGGTGAAGGCCTCGACCGCGCCCGGACCCGCAGGCGCCAGGCGACCGCCGAGGGAGGTCAGGACGTCGCCGATCTGGAGGCCGGCCCTGGCCCCAGGCGAGCCCTCGACCACGCGCGTTATCTTCAGGTGCTCGTCGAAGCCGAGGCGCTGGTCGGCCGCCGGCTCCAGCTTGGGATCGAAGCTCTCGCGGTTGGCGTAGGCGACGCCGAGGGTGGGCGCCACCTGGCGGCCGCAGAGCGTGCGCCCGCCGCGGAACACCGCCAGCGCCACTCGCTCGACCCGGACCCAGTCTTCGGGCGGGGCCGGCTGCAGGACCGCGCCGGGGGCGCCGGCGCGGACGAAGCTCTTGGCGGGCGCGGCCGGCGACTGGGCGCAGGCGGCGAGCAGCATCGCCATGCCCAGCCAGATCCCGACCGCCGCTCCGCGCCGATCCATCCTCTCGATCCTCCCGCGCGACGGTGCGATGATACACGAAATCGAGCGATGGACCCCATGCCCAGCGGAGGAGACACGGCGGTTGGGGCTTGTAGGGGCGCCCCCGCGTGGGCGCCCTCTGGCGAGCGATGACCCTGGCGGGGGGGGGCGACCACATCGGGTCGCCCCTACAGCGCTGCTGTTGAAAACGAACGAAGGACCCCATGCCAAGCGGAGAGGACGGGCGTGGGTGGGGGATGCTCGCCGCCAGGCGGCGGCTATGCGTTCGACCTATCCACGATGTCAAAGATCGAGGTCGGGAGACCAAGATTCAGATATTGGAACGAACAGGGAACATGTCAAGGGGGAGGTTTACGGTCGCGGCCCGGCTGCGGGGCTTCGGCATCCGATTCGGCGAGCAGGCCGATGGCGGTGGCGAGGACGAGCGGGGCCAGGGTGGTGACGCCGCCGGCGAGGACGATGGCGGCGGCGCCGGGGTCGGCGGAGCGGTCCACGAGGTGGCGCAGGCCGAAGGCGTCGGCGATCAGCAGGGCGGCGCCGGCGGAGAGGCCGAGCGCCACGCCGATCGCGGCCTGCAGCAGGAGGGTGCGGGGCACGGAGGGGTGGCGCAGGGCGGCGCGGGCGCTGGCAATCGCGCGGTGCATGCGGAGGAAACGGCCGGCGGCGTGCGCCGGTTGCCGCGGCGGCCGTGGCCAATGCGGGGCAGCGAAAGGGCCGGCTGGGTTCAGGCGGGGCCGATGCGGAGGGCGATGGCGAGGAGCAGGACGGCGTCGACGGCGAGGTGGAGGACGTAGGAGACGGGGAGCCGGCCGGGGAGCAGATCGGTGCGCAGCGTCTGCTGGAACTCGGGACTGGCGAAGCCCAGGCTGCCGGCGCGGGCGCGGACCTCCTGGCCGGCGGCGACGATGAGGCGGGTGGCGCCGCGGATCATCGCGAAGTTGGCGGCGTAGAAACAGGCGAGGCCGGCCATCAGCAGCAGACCCTGGGAAAGGGAGAACGGCGCGCTGCGGGTGAGCAGCCAGCCGCCGGCCGCCACGGTCACGACGGTGTAGAAGTTCCAGTAGGCGTTGACGCGCGTCTCCAGCTTCTCCAGGAGATCGAGCAGATCCTTGAAGGCGAGCGCTTCGGGCATCGCGGGGCTTCCGGGATGGTGAGGCGACGGCGCGAAGGCCGGATCATCGCAGAGAATGGCGGGAATTTCAGCCGGCGGCCGCAAGGGTCGGCGGCGCCGGTGAGGGGCGGGCGGGCGATCGCCTTACTTGTAGAGGTACGAGAGCATGGCGATGACGGTGAAGAACAGGAGCGCGAAGACAACCTGCACCATGCGCAGCGCGGTCTTGACGCCGAGCAGGGGATCGTGACGCTCCGGAGGAATGAGTTTGTAATCGTCGTCGGGGTCCTGAAACATGGCTTATTCTCGCATGGGATTCCGCCGAAATCGTTAACGGCCGCCAGCGCCGGTGCGGCGGGGCGAGCAGGATGCTAGGCTATGGATCCAATGGCTTCGATCCTGGCGCAGCGTCTGTCCAGGGCGGCCGGCGTTCTGCTGGCTGTCGCGTGGCTGTCGCTGGCGGGCGCGGACCCGGCGCAGGCGAACGCCGACGACGACCTGCAGCAGGCGCGCGAGGCGTTCGAGCGGGGGGATAGGCTCGCGGGGATCGCGGCTCTGAGCCGGGCAATCGACTCCGGCGAGTTGCAGCCGGAGCAGTTGGCGTTCGCGCTCCAGATGCGGGCGACGGCCTATCTCGTGACCGAGCAGGAGGACCAGGCGCTTGCCGATGCGTCGCGCCTGGTGCAACTCGAGCCCGATCGCGGCCGGGCGCTGCTGCTGCGCGCCGAGATCGAGGAGCGCAAAGGCATGGCCGATGCGGCGCTCGCCGATGTCGACAAGGCGCTCGCGGACAAATCGCTGACCACGCGCGACCGCGTGGAGGCCAATATCGTGCGCGGCACCGTCTGGGGCGAGCAGCGCGCGGAGCACGGACGGGCGCTGGCGGCCTTCGAGCTGGCTCTCGAGATCGACGCCGACTCGATCGACGCCCGGCTCGGGCGGGCGATGGCGCTGCGCGGGCTCGGGCGCTTCGACGAGGCCCTGCTGGACTTCGACGAGCTGGTCAGGCGCGAGCCCGACGACACCATGTGGCGGCTGCGGCGCTGCGACGTGCACTATCTGAAACGCGATTTCCGACGCGCGATCGAGGACTGCGACGACGCCCTGGCGCGGGGCGCGAGCACGTTCGTGGGCCGCACCCTGCGCGGCGTGGCAAACTACAATCTGCGCCAGCTCGATGAGGCTGTGCGGGACTTCGACGTCGCAGCCACGGGGCCGGAGCAGGACTACGAGCTCGCGCTGTGGCACTATTTCGCGCTGCTCCGCGCCGGCGACGCGCAGCGGGCGCAGACTGTGCTGGACCACCATGCCATCCACGGCGCCGAGCCGGTGCCGCGGCCGCGCTGGCCGCAGGCGGTGTATCAGTATTTCATCGGCGCGGTCGACAGCGCCGAAGTGCAGATTCGCGCGCTCAATTCCCACGACCCGCTTATCAGGGCGCGCCAGACCTGCGAGGCCGACTTCTACCTCGGGGAATTCGCCGCCCTTCGCGGTGACACGGCGGCGGCCAAGGCGGCCCTGACGCGAGCCATGACTGACTGCCCGGCGGCGAGCGAGGAGCGCGTGGCGGCCGAGACGACGCTGGCGGAGCTCGGGAACTGAGCGGGCGGCGGGGCCGGGTCAGTAGCCGGCGTTGTAGCGCTCCCAGAAGCGGGTCGAGCGGGGGATGCTGCAGGAGATGAAGGTGAGCACCATGGGTGGCAGGCCGCCGCCGGCCGCCAGCGGCAGGGTGAGGCGCTCGTAGTCGTAGGCGAAGCCCTGCCACTCCAGCGCGATGCGGTGGATGGCGGGGGCGGATGCAGCGAGGGCGGCGCCGTAGTGGGCCAGCCCCATTTCGGCGAAGGGGCGCGGCTGGGTGCGGCTGACGAGGATGCCATCGGCGGCGTGGCCGGGCACGGGCACCCCGCACAGGGTGCTGCCGCGCAGCCGGCAGAAGAAATCGCCGTCGGCGCGGGCTTCGTAGAGGCTGGTGCGGCCGAGCCAGGGGCGCAGATCCACCACATCGAGATCGCGCCGCGCCGGCAGGGCCGGGCTGCTGCGGCGGCCCTCCCAATAGGCGATGAGATCGAGCGTCTCCGGGCGCGCCTCATCCGGCCGCAGCGTCTGGCAGGCGATGGCGATGGGGGTGGTCAGGCGGCGCTCCTGGTACGGGTTAGGAGCGGGATTTTGGGGGAGAGGGGTTAAGGGGCGGTTAGCCTCTTGCCTAGAATTGCAACACCGTCCGTTTCGTGGCCGTCAGCGGCC
>DATIXH010000068.1:0-32243 GCA_035518775.1 Candidatus Acidiferrum sp. | reverse complement strand
CCGTCGACCGTGACGGTGAAGCAGCCCTCCTGCAGATTGGCCGGGTCCTTCCAGGCCACGCACACGTCGCCGTCCTTGTCGAGGTGCCAGCTGCCGCTGTCGCGCGTGCCGCCGCCGTCGTCATAGGTGGCGGTGCCGCCGGGCAGGAAATAGACATTGAAGGGCTTGCCCGCCGTGTTCGTGCCGGAGAGCGTGTTGCCCTGCATCATCGTGATGAACTGGCTGCCTTGCACCTTCTGGGGCTCGGCCGCGGCCGGCGCTACGGCCAGGGCGATGGCGACCGCAATGAGCATGGGACTGGTTTTCATGCACAGGACTCCCTTTGATGCGCGGAAATGGAACGAGGCTGCGGCCCTTCCGCCTGCCCTCCAGATGGCGGGCCGGCCGCGTACGGCGGCCGGCCCGAAGGTCGCTCGACGAACCGAGCCTCAGGGAGGGTCGATCCTCCTTTTGATCGGAGCCGGCGGCGCCTGCAATTGGACCTTGGTCCAATGCAGCCCACGCCGGCACGCCGCTTCAGGATCGCCTGGCGTCCTTGAGCCTGACGACCTGCTCGCCGCGCGCCTGCTCGGTCGTGCCGACGGCGGGCTTGCCGCCCGAAGACCGCACCCCGTCATCGAGCCAATGCGCCAAGTCCCGCTGCAGCAGCCTGCCCAGCAGGTCGACGTCGTCGCGGACGGAAGCCGCGATCTCCTGGCGGAGGGACGCGCTGATCGGGCGCCAATGCGCCCTGACGACATTGGCCTTCCGCAGCCGCTTCAGCAGCCGGCCGACGACGCCGCCCGTCCGGGACGGCCCGACCGTCCGCGGCGCGAGAAGGCGTTGAGCAACCTTCGGCGGCCGCATGAGCAGCCGCTGGATCGCCGGACTGCGGTAGCTCTTCGTGGCGTTCATCCTGACGACCTCGGGCCTCTCCTGCTGCTCCAACCCGAGGAACGCGATCACGTCGCGATAGACCGCCGTCGGCGCCGCGGCGAAATCATCCATGACGATGGTCTTCACCCGCTCCCGGCCGACCAGCGAGATCAGATCGGCGAGCCGCGCTCCGACCCGGCCCACCTCGGCATATTGCAGCATCCGGGGATCGCGGCATCGCGACGGGATGGCGTGGCCTGCCGCGCGCCGCTCCTGCAGGCGCCAGGCGGCCTCGAAATCGGCGACGTCCTCGTCCAGCGTGAACAGGAGGCGCGCGTGATAGGAGGGGATCATCTCGACCGGATTGCGCACCATCACGAGGAACCGCGCCGTGGGAAACATCCGGTCGATGAGCGCGATTGCCTGCCGCGAGTACAGATAGGACACCGACGCCTCGCCCAGGGCGGCGCGCGACAACCGGTCCGGGCGGAAGAACCGGCCGAGGTACTCCGTCCGCAATTGCACCAGGTCAGCGTCCTCGGAGATGCGGGTGAAGAAGTGCGGTTCCTTCGGCTCCGAGAAACAGACCTGGGGATGCTGCGCCAACGCCAGCGCAAGCGAGGTGGTTCCGCAGCGCGGGGCGCCGACGAGGAAGAAGGTCTTGGACGGCCATGTCGTGATATTCGTCATCCCGATACGTCTGCTATGCAAAGATCGCTTCCAGTCCTCCACCATGCCGACAGCCATCCACGGCCACTGCTTGGTCGGGAACCGAATCGCTCATACCTCGTCTCCCGCCGACGCATCAACCGTCGTTGGACATGCGCCGTCGATTTTCTCGCGGCGACAGGATCGGCCGTCAACGATGAGTGGTTATGGTATTCGGCGGGACCGCGGGGCAATTGGACCTTGGTCCAATTCCGCCGCGATCCCGTGCCGCCTATCGTCCGCGGGGCCTGGAGGCGTGGTTCCGTCGCCGATCGCGGTCTTCGCAGAGGGCGACCGCGGCCCGGCTCGTCGCCCGGCGGTGGGGACGGCAAGTTCATTGGGTGACTAATGTCATGTCGTTGTGAAACAACGGCGGGTTTTTCGACGTTGCGCCGAAGTAGAGTGCGTGGCCGAGCACGGCGCCCCAGCGAGAGGCCGATCACGATGCGCGCAGCCCCCTGGCCATGTCGTCGTTCCCTTGCCACGAGCGGCTCGCCTGGCGCCCGCGCGTTCGGCGGCGGCGCGGGGCCATGACAGGGAGATCGCGCGCTCTCATCATCGCCGCGGTCCTTCTTCTGGCCGCCTGTTCGACCGCGCCGATGAACGAGCCGCTGAAGCCGGCGGCGCTCAACAGCGGCCCGAGCAGCATCTCCATCGGCGGCTACCGCTCTCGGGCCATTCCGCAAGGGGATACGTCCGACCATCTGCTCGTCCTGCTGGCGTCCTCGGGCGGCGGGTCCGGCATCGCCGACGCCGCCGAGCGCGAGAAGCTGCAGCACATCCCCACCGGCCTCACCATCCCCGACGCCGACGTCGACGCCCTGGTGGCCGCCGGCGAGAAGCAGGTGCGGGACTCGAAGGTGCTGGCGGATTTCCGGGCCAGCCTCGTCCCGCCCGCGACGGTCGCCGGCAACAGCCAGTAACGTGACGCGCGCGGCCCCGGGCCGTGCAAAACGCCGCTCCGACCGCCCGAAACGTGCCGAAAGTGGACTCGGCTATGCCGTTGTAAGACAACGGCGATTTTTTGATCCATAGGGTCGTTTTGCAGATTCGTGTGTTGCGGCCCGCAGAAAAGATCGAGGCATCGCATGTCCAGCATCCTCGCCGCCGTCGGCTCGCTCATCCTCGGCATCAGCCTCATCCAGCTTGCCAACGGCTATGTCGGCACCCTGATCGGCATCCGCCTGGCTGACGCGCGGGTCGACCCGCTCGTCACCGGCATCGTCACCGCCGCCTACTTCGCGGGCTACGCCGTCGGTGCCGCCTTCTGCCATAGGCTGATCGGCCGCGCCGGCCATATCCGCGGCTTCTCCGCCTTCGCGGCCATCACCGCCGCCGCCGTGCTCGGCCACGCCCTCTATTTCGACCCCGTCTTGTGGACGGCGCTGCGCGCGCTCATGGGCTTCGGCGCGGCCGGCCTCTTCGTCACCACCGAAAGCTGGCTCAACGCCAAGGCGTCCGCCGCCACGCGCAGCCAGGTGTTCGCCATCTACATGGTCGCCACCTACGCGACCTTCGCCGGCAGCCAGTTCATGCTCAACCTGGCGCCGCCCGCCGGCTTCACGCTCTTCGCGCTCGCCGCCATCCTGTTCTGCCTCGCCCTGGCGGTCGTCGCCACCACCCGGGCCGAGCAGCCGGCGGTGGTGGCCCCGGTCCGTCTGCGGGCCTTCGAGCTCACGGCCGCAGCTCCGGTCGCCGTCACCGGCTGCCTGACTGCCGGCCTCATCAGCGGCGCGTTCTATGCGCTCGTCCCCGTCTACGCGGCGTCGAACGGCCGGTCGGTGCTGGAGATCTCGGTCTACATGGCGCTCGCCATCACCGGCGGGCTGCTCATGCAGGTGCCGGTCGGCCGTCTCTCCGACAGCTTCGACCGCCGCCTGGTCGCGGGCGTGGTCGCGTTCGCCTTCGCCGGCATGGCGCTGGCGGTGGCGCCGGCGCGCGCCACGTCCTGGTTCCCCGCCGTCTGGCTCCTGCTCGGCGGCTTCATGTCGGTCATCTATCCGGTGTGCGTGGCGCACGCCAACGACCGGCTGCCGGCCGAGCGCGCCGTGTCCGTGAGCGGCCGCCTGATTCTGATCGCCGGCCTCGGCTCGGCGCTCGGCCCGCTGCTCGGCGCCGGCGCGATGGAGGCGCTCGGCATCCGCGGACTGTTCCAGGGCATGGCGGGCGTGGCCGCCCTCTTCGCGGCCTTCGCGTTGGCGCGTGCTCTGGGCGTGCGCCCGCCCGCCTTCAAGCGGCGCCGGCCATTCCTGCTGCTGCCGGCCATCTTCTCGCACAGCCTCGCCGCCGGCGCGAAGGAGCCTACGGCCCGGGCCTCCTGAGCCGCCCGCGCCGCAGCCCGGCCAGCGCGCCGACCAGCCCGCGCGGCAGCAGGATCACGAAGGCGGCCAGGATCGCGCCGAGGCCGATGTTGCGGTAGTCCGACAGCTCCTTCATGCCTTCGTCCGCCAGCATCAGGAGGGCGGCGCCGAGCAGCGGGCCCCAGATCGTGCCGAGCCCGCCGACCACGATCATCGACAGCAGGAACAGCAGCAGCGTGAGCGAAAAGACATCGGGTCCGATGGCGCGGAAGTTCGCGGCATACACGGCGCCGGCGAGCCCCGTGAAAAAGGCCGACAGACCGAACAGCCAGAGCTGGTACTTGAAGCGGCTGATGCCGCGGGAGACCGCGTAGCCGGGATTGTCGCGCAGGGCCTGGAAGGCGAGGCCCATCGGCCCGCGCACGATGACGATGGAGAACAGCACCGCCAGGACCAGCAGCAGCAGCGTCAGGTAGTAGTTCGCCACGTAGAAGCGGGTGCCGAACAGCTCGCGGAACCCGAGCTCGCCGAACCGGGTGACGCCGCGCACGCCGCCGAACAGCGGCATGCAGCCCGACGGCGGGTTGGTGAAGCAGTCGGTGTCGTTGATGATGTAGATGAAGATCACCTGGGCGATCGCCAGCGTCAGCAGCGCGACGTAGGGTCCGCGCAGGCGCAGGCAGGCGAGCCCGATCAGCAGGCTGAGCAGCACCGTGACGCCGCCGCCGAGCGGAATCCCCAGCCACAGCGGAACCGCCAGATAGTAGCCGAGCATCGCCGCCGTGTAGGCGCCGCACGCGAACAGCGCCATCTGCGCCAGCGAGAAGATGCCGCCGACGCCCAACACGAGGTTCCACTGCGTGACCACGATCGCCCAGATGAAGAACAGCGTCGCCTGCGTGACGATGTAGCGCGTCTTGAACAGCAGCGGGACGGCGACGGCGATCGCCAGCAGCACAACTCCAACGGCGAGATCGCGGCGCCAGCTCCGGCTCATAGCCGCACCACCTGGCGATGGCCGAACAGGCCGTACGGCCGCCAGATCAGCACGACGATCACCAGCACGAGCAGGGTGGCGAAGCCGAAGCGCACGCCCACGACGTACTGCGCGATCGCCTCGAGGAGGCCGAGCAGCAGCGCCGACACAACAGCGCCATAGATGTTGCCGAGGCCGGCGACCACGCAGATGATGAAGGCCTTCAGCATCGGGTCGGCGCCCATGGTCGGCGACAGCGTGGTGAGCGAGCTGATCATGATGCCGGAGATGGCGGCCAACGCGCCCGAGAGCGCCAGCACCAGTGCGTAGACCGTGCCGACCCGCACGCCCATGAGTTGCGCCGCCTCGCGGTTCTGCGCGGTCGCCCGCACCGCCCGGCCGATGCGCGTGCGCTTCAGCAGCAGCGCCACCGCCGCCATCAGCAGCAGCGAGACGGCGAGGATCAGGATGTTCTGATAGGGGATGTGGACGCCGCCGATTTCGAGGTCGCCGCCGACCGCGAGCGGCTGCGGCAGCGGATAGGCGCCGAACAGCTTGAGCATCACGTTCTCGAGCACGGTGCCGACGCCGATGGTGGCGATGAAGATGCTGGTCTCGAACGAGCGCGAGCGCAGCAGCGGCTGCGCGGCGACGATGTAGACGGCCAGCCCGAGCAGCGCGCCGACCGCCACGGCGGCGAGGCCGCCCAGCAGCGGCGGCAGGCCCAGCGTCGTGCCGATGTAGTAGGCGATGTAGCCGCCGAAGGTCAGGATGGCGCCGTGCGCCATGTTGAGCATGCCGAGCGAGCCGTAGACCAGCGACAGCCCGATGGTCGACACCGCATACATGGCGCCGATGGTCAAGCCGGACGCGACGATCTGGACGATCACCTCGCGCATGCCGCTCAGCCTCCGAGATAGGTGGCGAGGATTTCCGGCCGGCTCATCAGCTCGCTGCCGGCGCCCTGCCAGACGAAGCGGCCATTGTCGAGCAGGTGGATGCGGTCGGCCTTGTCGACGACGCGCGCGACGCTCTCCTCGACCAGCAGGATGGTGCGGCCGCTCGCCTTCAGCCGGACGATGACGTCGTAGATCTGGTCGATGACGATCGGCGCCAGCCCGAGCGACGGCTCGTCCAGCATGAGCAGGCGGCCGCCCGTCATCAGGCCGCGACCGACGCCGACCATGCGGCGCTCGCCGCCGGAGAGCGTGCTGGCGATCTGCCCCCGCCGCTCGGCCAGCTTGGGCAGCAGCGCGAACACTTCGTCGAGGCGCTCGCCCATCTTCGTCGCCGCGGCCGGCAGATAGGCGCCCATCTGCAGGTTCTCCAGCACGGTCATGTCGGGAAACAGCAGGTCGCCCTGCGGCACGTGCACGACGCCGGCGGCCACGATCTCGTCAGGCCGGCGGCGATGAATGTCGGCGCCGGCGAGCGCGATGCGGCCGCCATGCAGGGGCAGCAGGCCGGAGATGGCGCGCAGCAGCGTGGTCTTGCCATGGCCGTTGGGGCCGATGATGGCGACGAGCGCGCCTTCGTCGATCTCCAGCGACAACTCGCGCAGCACGTCGCGCCCGAGATAGCCGGCGGAGATCGACTCGATGGCGAGCAGCGGCCCTGCCATGCGCTAAGGCCCGTGCCGGGCGTCGAGCACGGCCTGCAGGCGTTGCGACGTGCCGGCGCCGAGATAGACGTCGACCACCGTGGCGTCCTTCACCAGGCCGCCCGGCGGGCCTTCGTAGATCTTCTCGCCGTGATGCATGATGAGAATGCGCGACGACAGCTCCACCAGGAAGCGCATGACATGCTCGATGACGATGACGGTGATGCCGAGCTCGCGGAGCTTTTCGATCACGCGCATGACGCGATCGATCTCCTTGGGGTTGAGGCCGCCGACCGGCTCGTCCATCAGCAGCAGCTTCGGATCGGTGGCCAGCGCGCCGGCGAGCATCAGGAGCTTGCGGTCGAGCACGGGCAGGCCGCCGGTGATGGCCTCGGCACTGTCGACGAGGCCGACGAACGCCAGGGCTGCATCGGCCCGGTCGCGGGTCGTGCGGTCGATGGTCAGGCCCGGCGCGGCGCGGTTGCGGCGGCCGAAATAGGCGGCGATCAGCACGTTGTCGCGCACGCTCAGGCTGTCGAAGCCGGCGTTGAGCTGGAAGGTGCGGGCGATCCCGGCATGACAGATGCGCTCGGGCGGCAGCTGCGTGATCGGCCGGCCGTCGAACGCGATCTCGCCGGCCGAGGCCGGGCTGAATCCGGAGATCACCTCGAACAGCGTCGTCTTGCCGGCGCCGTTCGGTCCGCCGATGCCCAGCACCTCGCCCGGCGCCACCTCGAAGCTCAGGTCGTGCACGGCTGCCAGGGCGCCGAAGT
This sequence comes from Candidatus Acidiferrum sp., assembly GCA_035518775.1. Taxonomy (GTDB): domain Bacteria; phylum Pseudomonadota; class Alphaproteobacteria; order Dongiales; family Dongiaceae; genus JBGPEQ01. Next base: position 25,031 of record DATIXH010000068.1, on the reverse strand, counting down.
ACTTGCTGACGTTGCGGCAGGCGAGGAGAGGACCGGATGCGTTCATGAGCAGTGAGGTGGCAGGGGCGGCGTCGGTGCCACCCCTGCGCCATCGGTTCGGCGTCTAGGCCTTGATCCAGGGCGGCATCTTGAACGCCGCCGTATCGTAGGGCGACGGCGCGATCAACGCCGTCGGCTTGGTGTGGTCCTGGATCTGCAGGATGAAGTGCGGCATGCCGAGCGACGGGTCCTTGGTCTGGTCCGGATAGGCATAGGCCGCCTGCTCGTCCGGGATGAAGCGGGTGACGCCGCAGACCCCGCGATAGATCATGCTGCGCATGCGGTCGGCGACCTTGCGGTTCTGCTCCTCGTTGCCTGGCTCGCCGGAGCCGCCAGCAATCGCCGCTGCCGTCGCCCAGAGATGGGCGCCGTCATAGGACTGGCAGCCCGAGAGGTGCCCGGCATTGGCGCCGAACTTCTCCTTGTACTTCTTCTCGAAGGCGTTGCCGATGTCGTCCTGCGGCACGCCGATGACGGTGGAGTAGAGCACGCCGTCCACCTTCTCCTTGCCGATGTCGCGGAAGGCGGGCAGCGACGGGCCGTACTGCATGTAGATCAGGCTCGGCGTCGGATCGGGCACGAACTGGAGCATGAACTGCGCCAGGTCCTGGGGATAGAAGTGGGTGATCGCGATGACCGCCGGCGGATCCTGCCGGATCTTGGCGAGCGTCGGGCCCCATTCCGAGATCGGCACGTTGACGGTCTCGAACAGGCTGTTCTGCCAGCCGTAGTCGGCGCCCTTCTCCTTGATGGCGTTGGCGATGTTGACGCTGTAGACGCCGGCGCTGGTGATCACCACCATCTTGTTGTTGGCGCGCTTGTACTGGCCGGAATCCTCGATGCTCCTGATGAACTTCAGGAAGCCCGGGCCGTACCAGTACTCGGCCGGGTCACCCTGGAAGCTGCCGAAATACTTCTTCGGGTCCGACTTGATGAGGTTGTTGTGGCCGATCGTCGTGTCGTAATGCACGTAGATGATGCCGGAGTCCGCGATCACCTCCTGGATGGCGGTGCCGGAGCCGACGTTGTAGCCGTTCAGGATGGCGTGGACGCTGTAGCGGTCGATCAGGCGCTGCACGGCCTGCACGTTGGTGGCGTCGCCCATCTGCTTGGTGTCTTCGAAATGCGGCTCGAGGGGACGGCCGAGAATGCCGCCGAGCGCATTGATCTCCTCGCAGGCCAGCGTCAGGCCGTTCTTGAACTCGATGCCGTCGGCGGCGGCGAAATCGGTGAGCGGCGCCGCCTGGCCGACGGGGATCGGCTCGCCCGCGGCCTTGGCCTCGTTGTTGACGGTCTGCAGCAGGGCCGCCGAGCCGGTCAGCGCTCCCGCGCCGACCAGGCTCCCCTTGATCAGGAAGTTGCGGCGGGTCGCGCCGACGACAATCGGCGCACCCGGCTTGGAAGTCTTAGCCATCTTTGGCCTCCCGTGGTTGGGACCGCGTGAGTGCGAGCGCCGAACGACTCATATCAGGCGCTCCGACGTCCAGCCGCGGCCGGGCTGGTAGTCTGTCCGATCCGATTAAGCGCGAGGGCGGCGCGATCGATCGCCGCCTCCTGGTGCGGCTGCAGGTCCTGCCCGCCCCAGCGCTCCATATGCGGCAGCCAGGGGTCGGCGACCGCGGTGCGGATGCCCGACAGCTCCTCCATCACCGCCAGCCCGCAATAGGGCACGTTGGTCGCGGAATAACCGCCCTCGTGCGACAGCACGAGACGGCCGTCGCAGACGTCGTCGGCCACCTCCATCAGTAGCCGGGTCATCCGCCGATAGCCGTCGCTGTGCACCATCATCCGGCCGAGCGGATCGCTGCCGCCGGCATCGAACCCCGAGGGCACGACGATCAGCTGTGGCCGGAACCTGCGCAGCGCCGGGATCACGACGCGCTCGAACGCGGCCAGGTAGGCGCCGACCCCCGAACCGGGCGGCATCGGGATGTTGATGTTGTAGCCCTCGCCGTCGCCGGTGCCGATCTCCTCGAGGCCGCCGGAGTTGGTCGGAAAGAGGCGATCCTGATGGATCGAGATCGTGAGCACGGTCGGGTCCTCGTAGAAGGCCTGTTGCGTGCCGTTGCCGTGATGCACGTCCCAGTCGACAGTCGCGACCTTGCCGATCTTGTGCACGGCTTTGGCATGCATGATGGCGACGGCCACGTTGCCGAAGATGCAGAAGCCCATGCCCTTGTCGCGGACGGCGTGGTGGCCCGGCGGGCGCACGAGGGCGTAGGCATTCCGGACTTTGCCCTGGAGCACGGCATCGACGGCGGTGATCGTGCCGCCGGCGGCCAGCAGCGCGATCTCATAGCCGCCTTGCCCGAACGGCGTCAGCTCGCCGGCGTCGCCGCCCTTCACGTCGGCGCTGATCTCCCGAATTTGCCGGATATAGTCCGTGGTGTGGAATCGCCCGATCTCGGCCTCGGTCGCCGGCCGCGGCTTCAGCGGCGTCAGCTTCTCCAGCAGGCCCGCCACCTCCAGCAGGTTGCGGAAGCGGCGCTTGGTGGCGGGGTTCTCGGCATGCTCGCCCGGCTCGACCGTCAGCCCGGGCGGAAAGGCCGTCGCATAGGTGCCGGTATCGTGCCACAGGTAGAGCTCGTGAAAGACCCAGCCGGTCGCCATCGCACCACTCCGCTGACAGCATGGTCGATGGCGCAGAATGGAGCAGAATCCAGCGGACTGTCCCGACCCCCTCGGGTGGCGGATGCGGATTTCCTGCCCCACCCGTTCGGGTGGGGCGCCCCGTCAGCAGATGCCGCGGCGCTGCGCGGCGATGATCGCCTGGGTGCGGCTGCTGACGCCAAGCTTCCCGTAGATGTTCTTCAGGTGCCATTTGATGGTGTCGGGCGCGATGGCCAGGCGGTCGGAAAGCTCGCGGTTGGAGCGGCCCTCCGCCAGAAGCGCGATGATCTCGAGCTCGCGGACGCTGAAGGGAGTGGCGGCCTCGGCTCCGCGCTGTCCGAAGGCGGCGATGAGCCGGCCGAGATAGGCGAGGCAGTTCGGCGTCAGGAGCGGCGCCCGTCCGGCGCCCTGTCCGGCACGCAGGCGCTGCAGCAGGTCGAGAAGCTGCGGGCCTTCGTCGACGAAGGCGCGGACATATCCCTGCCGCTCCGCCAGATCGAGGGCCTCGGCGAGCAGCCTCAGCGCCGCTGCCTGGTCGCCGGTCGCCCGCGCGGCGAGCGCAGCGAGCAACAGCGTCTGCAACCGGCGGCGGCCGCGCCCGGCGGCGCCAAGGCGCGCCGTCAAATCGCGCAACAGACCGCGCGCCTGCGCTGCCCGGCCGTCGGCGATCATCACCCGGGCGCGAGCGATGAGCGCCAGTTCGGCACCCGGTCGTCCGGCTTCGACCCGCGCACCTCCGCTGCCGTCCGGATCCATTCCTTCCGCGGTCAGGGCGTAGCGGGCGCCGGCGACGTCGCGGCGCAGCAACAGCAGGCGCACCTTCTCGTTCAGCACGGCCGGCAGGAACCGGCTCCGCCGCGCCACGGCCGGAGCGGCGCGCAGCGACCGATCGAGCACCGCGAGCGCGGCGTCGATGCGGCCGCGGGCCGCGGCGATCCGCGCCGCGAGCACGACCGCCGCCGTCTCGTGGATCACCAGGGCGCAATCGTCGAGGATAGGACGATATTCATCGAGCCGCAGCTCTGCTTTGTCGACCTCGTTCCATTCGTACAGCAGCTCCGCCTGGAACACCGCGACCAGCGCTTCGGCATAGGACCCGGCGCCGAGCGCCGCCGTCGCGATCTCCTGGGCCTTCAGGAGGAGCTGGGCCGCCTCGCGCAGGTTGCCGGCCGCCTTTTCCACCAGGCCGAGGATGAGGTCGGAATAGACGACGCCGAACACCGATTCGGCGCGTACGTGGCTGGCGCGGCCGGCCTGACAGGCGCCGCGCGCCGCCGCTAGATCGCCCAGCGAGTAATGGCAGTAGCCGAGGATATTCATCAGCGTGCCCCGGAGGAACGGCTGGTCGTCCGGCAGCTCCTCGATCCACCGCTGCGCGAACGCGCGGGCCTGGCGCGAGCGGTCCGCGGCGCTGACGGCGCCGGCGGCCAGTGTCAGCACCTCCGCCCGCCAGGCGCGCTCGGTCGCCGCCGGGATCGCGCCGGCCGCGATCTGCGTCCGCATCGCGCGCCGTGCCTGGCGCAGGGCGCGCGCCGCCGCCAGCGGCTTGTTCATGTGGAAATGGAGCCAGACATGGCTGAGCAGCAGGCGCGGCCGGCAGGCCTCGACCTCCTCCGGCAGCTTGCGCAGCCACTCGTTGAGCCGCAGCAGATGACTCTGCCGGATGAGCGGCATCGCGCAGGATTCGACGCGGTCGGCCGCCGAGTCGACGTCGCCGGCGGCGAGGTCGTGGTGGAGCGCGGCCGTGGTGTCGCCGACGCGGGCATACCAGGCGGCGGCGCGCCGGTGCAGCGGCCGTACTAGCTCGGGATAGTGGCGCGTCAGCTGGCTGCGCAGGAAGTCGCCGAAGAGGTGGTGGTAGCGATACCACCGCTGCTCCTTGTCGAGCGGCACGACGAACAGGCCGGCCTGCTCCGCCTCCGCCAGCAGCGCGTGGCAGCGCGCCACCGCTCCGTCCGTCACCGCGGCGCACAGCTCGGCGCACATGCGCTCGAGGATGGCGGTCTTCAGCAGGAACTCCTGCACCGTCTGCGGCTGCCGCGAGAGGACGTCGCGGGCGAGGAAATCCGCGATGTCGCGGTCGTTCCCGGAGAACGCGCTGATGAAGGCGGCGCGCTCGATCCGTCGCTCCAGCGACAGCGACGCCAGCTGGAGCGCCGCCGCCCAGCCCTCCGTGCGGTGCTGCAGCAGCACCACGTCGCTCTTCGCCAGGCCCAAGGTGCGGCGCCCGTTGAAGAACAGTTCGGTCTCCTCCAGGTCGAACCGGAGGTCGGCGTCCTCGATGGCCGCCATCTGGCCGCGCACCTTGAGGCGCGCCGAGGCAAGCGGCAGCATGCCGCGCCCCGCCAGCACCAGATGGAAGCGCTCCGGTGCATAGGCGATCAGGCTCTCCAGCGCCTCGACGATCGCCGGCGCCTGCAGGTGGTGGACGTCGTCGAGCATGACGACCAGGCGGTCGTCGAGCGCCTCCAGCTCGTTGATCAGGGCGGCGAGGCTGGACTTGACCGGCGGCGACGGACTCGAATTCAGCAGCGCGATGGCGTTCTCGCCGATGCGCGGGCAGACCGCGTGGATCGCTGCCAGCAGATAGGACAGGAAACGGGCGATCTCGTCGTCGTCACGGTCGAGCGACAGCCAGGCCACCTTGGCGCCCCGCTCCTGCAGGCGGCGTGCCCACTGCATGAGCAAGGTCGATTTGCCGAATCCCGCCGGCGCCGAGACGACCGTGAGCTTGCCGCGCGCGCTGTCGTCGAGCTTTCCGAACAGGCGCGTTCGCTCGATCGTCTCCGCCCGTTCCGGCGGGATGCGGACCTTCGTCCAGATGAGGTCGAATCCGTGCATGCTGCCCCGGTAAACGCTGCGCTCATGCTATCGCAGAACGGCCCGACTCAAAGCCAATTATGCGGGTTCGGACCTTGGCACACGGCAGCGAGCGCGAAGGACGAACGTTTACCGGCGGACGCTGCTTGTGCTTAAGTGGCTCACCGAGGATCTGGTTGGAACGCCGGGCACCGTGCGGAGCTTGTTCATCAAACATGAAACGCCTCGTCAGGGAAGGGACGCGCTCGCCCGCGCGGTCGAAGAGTAGGTCGGGCGTCCGAGTGAAGAAGACCGGCAAGCCGCCGGCGACCGCCGCTGCCGCCAAAGCCCGCGGCGGCGCCAAGCCCCAGCGCTCGCCGCCCCTGAGAGGTTCGTCGCAGTCAGGGCAGGGGCCGCGAGCCCCCACGGTTCGCGCCAAGGGGCGGACGGCGAACCTGCGCCAGCAGTTGCGGGGAAGCGAGGATCGCTTTCGCCTGCTCATCGAGACGGCGGCCTTCCCGATTCTCCTGCTCTCGCCGGATTTCGTCGTGCGCGAGGTGAACTCGGAGGCGGAGCAGGTCTATGGCCGCCGCCGGGCGCGCCTCATCGGCCGCGACTACTTCGAGGCGCTCGACGGCCACGCGCGTCATGGGCTCACGCGTGCCCATCTCGAGGAGGTGCGGGCCGGCCGGCCGGTCCGGGGCATCGAGGAACGCGTGCGGCGCCCCGATGGCTCCGAGCGCGTGCTGCTGTGGAATGCGAGCCGGCTGGTCGGCTCCGATCAGCAGCTCCTCGGTCTGATCGCCGTCGCGCAGGATATCACGGAGCGGCAGCAGGCCGAGGAGGCGCTCCGCGAGCGCGAGGCGAGACTGAGCTCGGTCATCTCCACGGCCCCCGACGCCATCATTACGATCAACGAGCGCGGCATCATCCAGTCCTTCAGCAACGCCGCCGAGGCGCTGTTCGGCTACGCGGCGGGCGAGGTGATCGGGCGCAACGTCAGCATGCTCATGCCGCGGCCGCATCGCGAGAAGCACGACGGCTATCTCTCGCGCTATCGCCGCACCGGCGAGAAGCGGATCATCGGCATCGGCCGCCAGGTGGAGGCGCAGCGCAAGGACGGCACGGTCTTTCCCATGGAGCTGTCGGTCGGCGAAGTGCAGCTCGGCGCCAGCCGCATCTTCACCGGCTTCATTCGCGACATCACGGCGCGCGCCAGGATGGAGCAGGAGTTGCGGCAGGCGCAGAAGATGGAGGCCATCGGCCAGTTGACTGGCGGTCTGGCGCACGACTTCAACAACCTCCTCACCGTCATCACCGGCAATCTCGAGATGCTGGAGAGCCGGCTGGAAGAGGCCGACGAGCTGTCGCTGCTGACGGAGGCGCAGGAGGCGGCCGAGCTCGGTGCTCAGCTGGCCGGACGGCTGCTGGCCTTCGGCCGCCGCCAGCCGCTGAACCCGAAGCCGATCAACCTCAGCGCGCTGGCCGGCGGCTTGGCCGACCTCTTGAACCGCAGCCTGGGCGAGCTGGTGCGGCTGGAGACCCGGCTGGTGCCGGACCTTAGCACGGTCATGGCCGATCCCGGGCAGGTCGAGAACGCGCTCTTGAATCTCGCGATCAATGCCCGCGATGCCATGCCCGAGGGCGGCCGGCTCCTGATCGAGACCGCCGAGGTCGAGATCGAAGAGGACTCGCTGGCCGTGCACGCCGACGTGGAGCCCGGCCGCTACGCGACGCTGTCCGTGACCGACACCGGCATCGGCATGACGCCGGAGGTGCTCCAGCGCGCGTTCGAGCCGTTCTTTACCACCAAGGGGCCGGGCAAGGGCAGCGGCCTGGGCCTGAGCATGGTCTACGGCTTCGTGAAGCAGTCCGGCGGGCACGTTCAGATCTACAGCGAAGTCGGCCACGGCACGACGGTGCGCATCTATCTGCCGATCAGGGACGAGGACGGGCGCGTCGCGGCCGGCCGTCCGGCGCCCGCGGCCGGCGCCGCCAGCGGCGAGACCATCCTCGTCGTCGAGGACGATCAGCGCGTGCGGCGCGTGTCGGTGCGCCGCCTGAAGGAGTTAGGCTACGGCGTCATCGAAGTCGAGAGCGCCGCCGCCGCCCTGGAGGCGCTGGGCAAGGGCGATCCTGTCGATCTGGTCTTCACCGACGTCGTCATGCCCGGCGGCATGACGGGCGTGGAGCTGGCGCAGGAAATCCGCCGCCGCCATCCGGAATTGAAGGTGCTCTTCACGTCGGGCTATGCCGACCCCGCGATGATCGAAGGAGGCATGCTGGCCACCGATGCCGGGTGGCTCGGCAAGCCCTATAGTCGCGCCGACCTGGCGTCGAAGCTGCGCGAGTTGCTGGACAGCCGCTGAGCGCGGGGCGACCTACGACCCGCCCGTGACGGCGGCGGCGAAGATGTAGCCCGCGCCTCTGACGGTCTTGATGAGCTGCGGGTTCTGGGGATCGGGCTCGATCTTCTTGCGTAGGCGCACCACCTGCGTGTCGATCGCCCGATCGAAGGCGGCCCAGTCGCGGCCCTTCACGAGCGTCATCAGCTGGTCGCGATCCAGCACCCGGTTCGGGTTGCGGGTGAAGACGCGCAGCAGATCGAACTCGCCGGCGGTGAGCGGCACGAGCTCGCCGTCGGCGCGCCGCAGCTCGCGCCGCACGAGATCGAATCGCCAGCCCTCGAAGACGAGCGTCTCCCCGGGCGCTGCGGCGGCAGGCGCCGGCTGCGTGGGTGGCGCCGGCGGCGGCGTGCGCGTGCGCCGCATGACCGTGCGGATGCGGGCGAGCACCTCCCGCAAATGAAACGGCTTGTGGATGTAGTCGTCGGCGCCAGCCTCCAGGCCGACCACCCGGTCGATCAGTTCCCCCTTGCCGGTCAGCATGATGATGGGGATCTCCGATCGCTGGCGGATCTGGCGCGCGAGCGACAGGCCGTCCTCGCCCGGCATGACGAGGTCGAGCAGGACCAAGTCGACCCTGTCGCGGTCGAGCGCGGCGCGCATCTCTTCGCCGCCGGAGGCTTCGCTCACGCGGTAGCCCTCGTCGGTGAGATAGCGCGAGAGCATCGTGCGGATGCGCTTCTCGTCGTCGACGACGAGGATATGGGACCGGTCGTTCATCGCAATCGCTATGGTGTCGGCGTCGGCAGTCCGGATTCGGCGCGCTCCCTGCCCGCCGCAATTCTAGAAAACGAGAAGCCGCTCCAGCAAGGCGCGGCACGGGACGTGATGTCGCGCAGACGAAGGCGCGGCCACTGTCCGAGGTGAGTACGCGCGCCGCCCTTATCTACCCTTATCTATAGGTGTCAATTCGCCTCCTGTGCACTTGACTTTGCGTGGCAAATCCGAATACCGTATACAAGATCACGAAGCGGGAAGACCCATTGGAGCGCTTGGCCCTACATCAGCCGCTGGCCGACCGCGTCTATCGCGCCATCCTCGACGCGATCTGCGAAGGCGAGCTGGCGCCCGGCCAGCGCATCACCCAGGACGAGCTGGCCGCGCGGCTGGCGGTTTCGCGGCAGCCGGTGCTGCAGGCCCTGCGGCTGCTGAAGAGCCAGAGCTTCGTGCGCGACAGCCGGCGCCGCGGCGTGGTCGTCGCGTCGCTCGATCCGACCTTCATCGGCCATCTCTGCGAAGTCCGCAGCGCGCTCGACGGGATCGCCGGTCGCGCCGCCGCCCGGCGCGGGCAGGCGGAGGCGAAGCTCTGGGGGCCGCAGCTGATCGCCGCCGGGCGCGCCGCCGTCCGCGCCGGCTCGGTGCATGACCTGATCGCGGCCGACATGCGCTTTCACCTCTTCCTGCACGAGCTCTCCGGCAACCCGCTGATCGCCGAGACGGCGGCCCTCCACTGGCAGCACATCCGCCGCGTCATGGGCGGCTCGCTCAGCCGCCGCTACCTGGAGTGGGAGGGGATCTGGGACGAGCACGCCGCGATCCTCGATGCCGTCATGGAAGGCGACGCCGATGCGGCCGAGCGCCTGGCGCGCCGGCATGCCGAGGCCGCCACCGTCCATCTCATCCACTCCATCGAGGCCGAAAGCGTGCCGGAAGACGCGGGCCGGAAGACAAACTGAGCAATGGGGGAGGAATCAAGATGAAGCTGACGCAGGCAGAGATCGCGGAATTCGAAGACCAGGGCTACGTCTTCATCCCCAGCCTGTTCGCGCCGGAGGAGATGGCGCTGCTGCAAGGCGAGTTGCCGGGCATCTTCGCGCAGACGCGCGAGGAGGTCGTCCGCGAGAAGGGATCGCAGGCGCCGCGCAGCGCCTTCTATGTGCAACACTGGAATCCGGTCTTCGCGCTGCTGGCGCGCCATCCGCGCCTGGTCGAGCCCGGCACGCAGCTGCTCGGCTCCGACAAGCTCTACATGCATCAGTTCAAGATCAACGCCAAGGCGGCGTTCGACGGCGCGGTCTGGCAGTGGCACCAGGACTACGCCACCTGGTTCAACGACGACGACATGCCCGAGCCGCGCGCCATGAACATCGCGCTCTTCCTCGCCGAGGCCAACGAGTTCAATGGCCCCCTGATGTTCATCCCGAAGAGCCACCGCAAGGGCCGGCTCGGCGCCACGCACGACACCGCCACCACCAGCTATCCGCTCTGGACCATGGACAACGAGACGATCACGCGGCTGGTGGCGGAGGGCGGCATCGTCGCGCCCAAGGGCCCGCCCGGCTCGGTGCTGCTGTTCCACGGCAACCTCGTGCACGCCTCGGGCTCGAACCTCACGCCCTGGTCGCGCTGGATCCTCTATCTCTCGCTCAACCGCTGCGACAACGCCATCCGCCGCTTCAAGCGCCCCACCTGGATCGCCAACCGCGACTTCGCGCCGATCGAGCCGCTGCCGGACGACTGCCTGCTCGAGTACGCGCGCCGCCGCGCGGCGGCGGAATGACGGGGGGAGCGCACACATGTCTGCTTTGACGCACGGTCACCTCGGTTGTCACCCCGGCGAAAGCCGGGGCCTATTAACACAGGCCTCTGGAATATGGACCCCGACTTTCGTCGGGGTGACATGCGGGAAGGCGCAAGGGCCGGAGACCCATTTCATGCCCTTGCGGAGCGACGTAGTCGGTAGGAACTCTGTTGAGCTGTCGAGCGACCACTCGCAAAATGCCCGGAGGCCCGGAGTAGTCCCATGAACCTGCACAAGCTGCTCTGTGAACGCGCCGAAGCGAACCGGCCGCTGCGCGTCGGACTGATCGGCGCCGGCAAGTTCGGCACGATGTTCCTGGCGCAGGCGCTGCGGACGCCCGGCCTGCACCTTCTCGGGGTCGCCGATCTGGCGCCGGCGCGGGCGCGCGAGAATCTCGCGCGCGTCGGCTGGCCGGCGGAGCGTATCGCCGCGACATCGCTCGGCGAGGCCGTCGACCGCGGCACCACCTGCATTGGCGAGGATGCGCGCGCACTCATCGCCCACCCCGCGCTCGAGGTCGTGATCGACGCTACCGGCCATCCGCCGTCCGGCATCGCTCATGCGCTGACGGCGATCGCCAACGGCAAGCATATCGTCATGGTCAACGTCGAGGCCGACGTGCTCGCGGGTCCGCTGCTGGCGCAGAAGGCGCGCGCCGCCGGCCTGGTGTACAGCCTCGCCTATGGCGACCAGCCCGCGCTCATCGCCGAGCAGGTCGATTGGGCGCGCGCCTGCGGCTTCGAGGTGGTGGCCGCCGGCAAGGGCACGAAATATCTGCCGGCCTATCACCAGTCGACGCCCGAGACGGTGTGGGGCCACTACGGCCTGACGCCGGAGCAGGCCCGCCTCGGCGGCATGAACGCGCAGATGTTCAACTCCTTCCTCGACGGCACCAAGTCGGCGATCGAGATGGCGGCCGTGGCGAACGCGACCGGCCTCACGCCGGCGCCCGACGGGCTGGCGTTCCCGCCCTGCGGCGTCGACGACCTGCCGCGCGTGCTGCGTCCCGCGAGCGAGGGCGGCCGGCTCCAGCACAAGGGTCAGGTGGAGGTGATCTCCTCGCTCGAGCGCGACGGCCGCGCCGTGTTCCGCGATCTCCGTTGGGGCGTCTACGTCGTGTTCGAGGCGCCGTCGGATTACGTCAAGCGCTGCTTCAACGAGTACGGCCTCGTCACCGATCCCTCCGGCCGCTATGCCGCGCTCTACAAGCCCTACCACCTGATCGGGCTCGAACTCGGCATCTCCGTGGCCAGCGCCGGTCTGCGCGGCGAACCGACCGGCTCGCCCACCGGCTTCCGCGGCGACGCCGTGGCGACCGCCAAGTGCGACCTCGCCGCCGGCGAGACGCTCGACGGCGAGGGCGGCTTCACGGTCTGGGGCAGGCTCATGCCCGCCGCCGACAGCCTGCGCCTCGGCGGCCTGCCGATCGGCCTCGCGCACGACGTGCGCCTGCGCAACCCGGTGAAGGCCGGCGCACCCGTGCGCTGGGCCGACGTCACCGTCGACGAGGCCGCCGAGGCGGTCCGCGTCCGGCGCGAGATGGAGGCGGCGTTCCGCAAGGAACCGGCCGCGGCCCGCGCAGCCGAATAGGCTGCCGCGCCCAGGTCGTCGCAAACAGGCTTTTAAATCAATCGGTTACCCCGCGGTAGGCAGGCCTGCGCCGTCACAGGGTGACCCGCCGTGGCTTGACAGGGTGAGGCGGCGAGAGTCGGAATAGCGGTGGGGACGGTCGGGCCGCTGCCCCCGTCCAATCATAAGCAGGGAGGAAATCGTGTTGGTCAGGAAATGGATGCTCGTCGCGGCGACCGCGACGCTGCTCGGCGGCCTCGGAAGCGCGGTTCCCGCATCGTCACGGGCGGAGACCGTGCTGAACCGCGGCATCGGCGCCACCATCAGCACGCTCGATCCCCAGGTGAACTTCCTGGCGACCGACGGATTCATTCTCGACGATATCTATGAGGGCCTGATCGATTACGACTCCAATGGCCAGGTCGTTCCCGGCGCCGCCGAGAAATGGGACATCAGCGACGACGGTCTGACCTATACCTTCCATCTGCGCGACGGCCTCAAGTGGTCGAACGGCGAACCGCTGGTGGCGCAGGACTTCGCCAATGGCATCGTGCGCACAGTCGACCCGGCAACGGCGTCCGACAAGGCCTACATCTTCACGACCACCGTGGCCGTCACCGGCGCGGCTGACTTCAATGCCGGCACCAGCAAGGATCCGGCATCGGTCGGCGTCACGGCACCCGACGCGAAGACCCTCGTGATAAGGCTCGCCAAGCCGGCGCCGTACGCGCTGCTGCTCATGAGCTCGTTCTACGCCCCGCCCCTGCACAAGGCGACGCTGGACAAGTTCGGCAAGGACTTCATCAAGCCGGAGAACATCGTCTCCAACGGCGCCTACAAGATGATCGAGAACGTGCCGCAGTCGCACGTCACCCTCGTGAAGAACCCGAACTACTGGGATGCGGCATCGGTCAAGATCGACAAGGTCGTCTACAAGGTCACCGAGGACGACAACACTGCCGTGAAGCTGTGGCGGGCGGGCGACCTCGACATCACCATCGACATTCCGAGCGAGCAGATCGACAAGCTCAAGGCCGAGTTCGGCGAGCAGGTGCACGTCTCCTCCAGCACGGAGACGGTGTATGAGAGCTTCAACCTGAAGAAGCCGCCGTTCGACAATCCCAAGCTGCGCGAGGCCCTCAGCCTGGCCATCGATCGCGACGCCCTCATCAACAAGGTGCTGAAGGGCGGCTACTCCGTGAACTGCGGCTACACGATTCCGATCGCCGACTACGATGCGCCGAAGGTGCCGGATTGCGCGATGGACAAGGCCGCGCGCGTCGCCAAGGCCAAGCAACTCTTCGCCGAGGCCGGCTTCGGGCCGGACAAACCGCTGAGCCTGGCGATCGAATCGACCAACAGCGATTCGCCGAAGAAGATGGCGGAGACGATCGCGGTCATGTGGAAGCAGACGCTCGGCGTCGATGCCAAGGTTCATGCGCAGGACCGCGACAGCTGGCTGGCCGCGTTCTCGGCCGGTACCTGGGACGTCTTCAACGACGATCTCGTCGGCGATTTCGCCGGCCCCGAAAGCTATCTCTCCTACATGGATCCACGCGCCGCGGCCGGCTACAATTGGCCGAGCCCGGAATACGAAGCGGCGATGGACAAGGCGCTGGCCGTGAACGACAAGGCCGGCCGCTACAAGCTGCTCGCCGAGGCCGAGAAGATCCTCCTCGACAGCTATCTGACGGCGCCGGTCGCGGCCGGCCCCAACCGGCATCTGGTGCGGTCGACCGTCAAGGGCTGGGGCGACAACCCGCCGGATTGGCATTCCAGCCGCCTGTTGTCGGTCGAAGCGCAATAGCGGGCCATGGGGAGCGTCCGCCAGGCCGCTCCCCGATCCCTCCTAAATCGGTCGGCGGGAGGCAGGCGGCATGTTCGCCTATGCCGTCAGGCGCATCATCGGTGCCGTGCCGACGTTGTTCGCGCTCGCCGTGATCACCTTCTTCATGATGCGGCTCGCGCCGGGCGGGCCGTTCGACGGCAATCGCCGGATCACCAAGGATGCACTCGCCAACATCGAGCGCGCCTATCACCTGGACGAGCCGCTGTGGCTGCAGTTCTGCCGCTACATCTGGGGCGTGCTGCATTTCGATTTCGGCCCGTCCATGACCTATCGCGACTACACCGTGAGCGAGCTGATCCGCGCCGGCTTTCCGACCTCGCTCGAGGTCGGGCTGTGGGCCATGCTGCTGGCGGGCCTGACCGGCCTCGCCCTCGGGATCGCAGGCGCGCTGCGCCGCAATCAGCCGGTCGACTACGTCGCCGGGGCGCTGGCGATGACCGGCTTGGCGATCCCGATCTTCGTCATCGGGCCGGTCCTGCAGCTCGTCTTCGGCCTGCAGCTCGGGTGGCTGCCGCTCACGGAGTGGTCCGGCGGCATCGCCCACAAGATCATGCCGGTGGTCACCCTCGCCTTGCCCAATATCGCCTATGTCTCGCGGCTGATGCGGGGCAGCATGATCGAGACCGTCCGCACGAACTACGTGCGCACCGCACGCGCCAAAGGCATCGGCGAGTGGCGGACGATCACCCGCCACGCCCTGAAGGCCGCCATCCTGCCGGTCGTCGCCTATCTCGGCCCGGCGACGGCAGCCACCATCACGGGCTCGATCGTCGTGGAGCAGATCTTCGGGCTTCCGGGGATCGGCCGGCACTTCGTCACCGGCGCCACCAACCGCGACTATCCGCTGATGCTCGGCGTGACGCTGTTCTACGGCGCCATCGTCATCTTCGCCAATCTGCTGACCGATCTCGCGCGCGGCCTGATCGACCCCAAGGTGAGCTATGAGTGACACGGCCGCCGCGCCCGTCCCTGTCGCCGAGCCGCCGCGGCTTGGGCTCAGTCCGTTTCGGGCTTCGCTGCGCCGCTATGCGGCCAATCATCTGGCGGTGGCCAGCAGCGTCGTGCTTCTTCTCGTCACCTTGGCGTGCTTCATCGGCCCGTTCTTCTTTCCCTTCACCGCCGACGACGCCGATTTCGACAATCTCTCGGCGCCGATCGATCTGTTCTCGGCGCATCTCTTCGGCACCGACGATCTCGGGCGCGACCTGCTCCTGCGCGTGCTCGTCAGCGGCCGGGTGTCGCTGGCGCTGGGCTTTTTCGGCGCCATCGTCTCGGTCTTCATCAGCGTCCTCTACGGGTCGGCGGCCGGCTATCTCGGCGGTCGCATCGACGACCTGATGATGCGCGCCGTCGACATTCTGCTCAGCGTCCCCTTCATCTTCCTCGCCATCGTCATCAACGTGATGCTCGGCAAGAACAACACGTCGCTGTTCATCGCCGTCGTCGTGACGCTGTGGCTGACGCCGGCGGTCATCGCCCGCGGCCAGGCCGTCAGCCTGCGCAGCCGCGAGTTCATCGAGGCGGCGCGGGCCGGCGGGATGAGCAGTTTCCAGATCATCCTGCGGCACATCGCGCCGAATTCGATCAACGTGGTCATCGTCTATTCCAGTCTGCTGGTGCTGGAGACCATCCTGACGGAGTCCTTCCTCAGTTTCCTCGGCCTCGGCGTGCAGCCGCCGGCGGCGAGTTGGGGCACGCTGATCGCCGAGGGCGCGCAGAAGCTCGAAACCGATCCGCGCGTGCTGCTCCTGCCCGGCGCCTTCCTCGCCGCCGTTCTGTTCTGTCTCAACTACATCACCGACGGCCTGCGCGATGCTTTCGACCCCAATGAGCGCTGATCCGGACGCGGTTGCAGCGACGGCCCCGATCCTCGAGGTCAAGGGCCTCGCCATCCGCTTCAAGCTGCCGCAGGGCTGGGTCACGGCCGTCGACGGCGTCGATTTCGAGCTTCGGCGCGGCGAGGTCGTGGGCATCGTCGGGGAGTCCGGTTCCGGCAAGAGCCAGATCCTGCTCGCCCTCATGGGCCTGCTCGCCGCGAACGGACGGGCTTCCGGCAGCGCCCTTTTTCAGGGTCGCGAGATCCTCAACCGCAGTGCGCGCGAGCTGGACGAGGTGCGCGGCTCCGCTATGGCGATGATCTTCCAGGACCCGATGACGTCGCTCAATCCGTATATGCGCGTCAGCGATCAGCTGACGGAGGTACTGACGACCCACCGCGGCGTCGGCAGCGCAGAGGCGCTCGAGATCGCCGTGCGCATGCTCGAACGCGTCCGCATCCCAGAGGCACGGCGACGCATCCGGCTCTATCCGCACGAGTTCTCAGGCGGCATGCGTCAGCGTGTCATGATCGCCATGGCGCTTCTATGCGAGCCGGCGCTGCTGTTCGCCGACGAGCCGACGACGGCGCTCGACGTCACCGTGCAGGCGCAGATCCTGGAGCTGCTGGCCGACCTCGCCCGCGACTTCAACGCGGCGGTCGCGATCGTCACTCACGATCTCGGCGTCATCGCCCGCCTCTGCGACCGCGTCATCGTGCTCTATGGCGGCCGCATCATGGAGCAGGCGCCGATCGAGGAGGTCTTTTACGATCCTCGCCACCCCTACACGAAGGGGCTGCTCGCCTCGATGCCGCGTCTCGACGAATCGCCGCACGAGGATCTCCGCACGATTCCCGGCCAGCCGCGGGCGGCGATGGGCGACCTGCCGGGCTGCCCGTTCGCGCCCCGCTGCGAGCAGCGGATCGCACGCTGCACGCAGGAGACGCCGCTGCTGCTGCGCGCCGGCGATGGGCGCGCCGCCGCCTGCCACCTGGTGGCGCCGTGAGCGACGCCCTGCTGTCCGTGCGCGACCTCAAGGTCCATTTCCCCATCGGCCGCGGGCTGCTCGGTCGCTCGGCCGGCTCGGTGAGGGCGCTCGACGGCGTCTCGCTCGAGCTGCGGGCCGGCGAGACGCTCGGCATCGTCGGCGAGAGCGGCTGCGGCAAGTCGACCCTCGGGCGCGCCATCCTGCATCTGATCAAGCCGACCGCGGGCAACGTCATCTGGCTCGGCCGCAGTCTCCACGATCTCGATGCCACCGCGCTGCGCAAAGAGCGCCGCAACATGCAGATCATCTTCCAGGACCCGCTGGCCTCGCTCGATCCGCGCATGACCGTCGGCCAGATCATCGCCCGCCCGCTCAAGACGTTCGAGCCGGCCCTCGGCAAGACCGAGACCGAGCGCCGCGTCCTGGCGGCGATGCAGGAGGTCGGATTGGCGCCGGAGATGGTGCGGCGCTATCCGCACGAATTCTCCGGTGGGCAGTGCCAGCGCATCGGCATCGCCCGCGCCATGATCCTGCGCCCGAAGCTGGTGGTTTGCGACGAGCCGGTCTCCGCGCTCGACGTCTCGATCCAGGCGCAGATCATCAACCTGCTGCGCCGCCTGCAGCGCGAGCACGGCCTGGCGCTGTTGTTCATCTCCCACAACCTCGGCGTCGTGCGCCATATCAGCCACCGCGTGCTCGTGCTCTATCTTGGCCGCGTGATGGAGGTCGCCGACCGCGACGCCTTCTTCGCCCGCCCGCTGCACCCCTATTCGCGGGCGCTGATCTCGGCCATCCCCGTGCCCGATCCGAAGGCCGAGCGCGCGCGTCAGCGCATCGTCCTGCAGGGCGACCTGCCGTCGCCGTTCGATCCGCCCGTCGGCTGCCGCTTCTGTACCCGCTGCCCGCGGGCCACCGAGCGCTGCCATCGCGAGGAGCCCGCCCTGCTCGACCAGGGCGCCGGCCACCTCGCCGCCTGCCACTACGCGGGCGAAGGGTAGGCGGGCTCAGTCACGCCGGCGGTAGCGCGCCATCGCCTCTGCCAGCAGGTCGTAGGGCAGGGCGTGGAGGGTGCGGCCATCGAGGCCGGTCATCGTCTCCGCCATCGTCAGCGCGTTGAGGATCGCCTCTTCGACCGCCTCGATGGCGGCTTCGAAGAGCGGATCGATCTCCTCGTTGGGCAGCATCGCAAGGCCCGTGAGCACCGTCGTGCTGCCGAGCGGCAGAACATTGCCGGTCGAGAAGGCAAGGAAGATGTCGCCGCTGCCGTTGTGGCCGAAGCCGCCGACGCGCGCGAGGCCGAGGCCCGCCCGCTGCGCCAGCCGCCGGCATTGCAGCGGTAGCAGCGGCAGGTCGGTTGCCAGCACGACGATGATCGAGCCGGCCCCCTTCAGTCCGCCCCAATCCGGTGTCGGCACGCGGTCGAGCCCGATCTCGCGGCCGACCGGCACGCCGTCGAATCTGAGGTCGGCGCGCCCGCCATAGTTCGCCTGTACGAGCGCGCCGACCGTGAAGTCCCGCCCGGCCGCGCGGGCGACTCGCGAGGCCGTTCCGGTCCCGCCCTTGAAGTCGTGACAGGTCATGCCGGTGCCGCCGCCGACATTGCCCTCGGCGACCGCGCCGCCCGCCGCAGACTGGAGCGCCTCGAAGAGATGGCGCGTCGTCACGTGGTGCGCCGTGGCGTCGTTCATCCCGTCGTCGCAGGTCTCCGCCGCAATAGGCAGCATGTGGTTCTGGCGAAAGCCGCGCTCCGCCGCGGCCGTCACGAGCGCGTCGCGCACGGCGCCGACGTCATGGGTGTTCGTGAGGGCGATGGGCGCATTGAGCAGGCCCGCTTCGTTCAGCCAGGCGAGCCCGGTCATCTCGCCGAAGCCGTTCAGCACATGGGCGCCGGCGAACAGGCAGCGGTCCCAGATCCGCCCGTCGTTGGGCACAATGGCGGTAACCCCAGTGCGCGCGATCCGCGGCGCATCCGCCATCACCGTCGCATAGCCAACGCGGACTCCCGCGACATCCGTGATCGCGTTGTGCCGTCCGGTCGGCAAGCGCCCGACGCTGTAGCCGAGATCGCGCAGTCGCTTGCGAGTCATGACGTCGATAGGAACATAAAGAAAACCCATGAACTTGACGCTGGGTTTTATGGCAGCCTAGCATCGGTGCAGCAATCCCCGGCGCTTTCGCGAAGTCGATGCGGCCCGCATGGCGCGGCCGCGACGCCTGCGATCGTCCGCGCTCGGGCTCGCCGCAACGGGAGGGAAGGACGCCATGTCTGACGACGTCATCGCCTCTCCTGCGACTCCCGCCCGCGCGGCGCCGGCCGAGCGCATCACGGCCGAGGCGCTGATCGCCCTGCCGGAGGTGCGGGCGCCGCTGGTGTCGCCCGACGGCCGCTGGGTGGCCTGGAGCTGGCTCGGCCGCGATCCCGTCGTCTGCGTCTATGCGGCGCCGGCCGACGGCAGCGCGCCGCCGCGCCGCCTCACCAACGGCCCGCATGGCGCCGTCGTCGAATGCTGGTCGGCCGACAGCCGTCATCTCGTCCTGGCGCTCACCGACGGCGGCGACGAGAAGGTGCGGCTGCATCTTGCGCCGGTCGAGGGCGGGACCGAACCGCGCCTGCTCACCGAGCCGGCGCCCGGCTATTTCATCGTCGGCGGCGACCTCCATCCCAACGGCCGCTGGCTGATCTACGCCGCCAACGCCGACGAAGACGGGACGGCGATCGAACCCACCCGCATCCACCGCCTGGATATCGCGACCGGCGCGCGCCGCGTGCTGGCGCGCCCGCAGGGGCCGGCCGAGACGCGCCCGCGTCTCAATGCGCCGGGCACGCACATCGTCTACAGCCGCAACGACCGGAATCCGGCGGGCCAGACGCTCTGGCTCGTCGACATCGAGGGCGAGCGCGACGAGGAGATCCTGGCCTTCGCCGAGCGCGACCGTGTCATGGCCTCGTGGTCGCCCGACGGCGAGCAGCTGGTCGTGCTGCACGAGATGGCCGACCGCGCGCGCGTCGGGCTGTGGCGGCTCGGCGACCGCCGCCTGCGCTGGCTGATCGACGAACCCGGGCGAACCATCGAGAGCGCGGATTGGCCGCCGGGCAGCGATATGATTCTCGTCGGCGAGGCGCACGACGCCGTCCCGCGCTTCAGCCTGGTCGATCCCGTCAGCGGACGCGAGCGAGTCTTCGTCGAGCGGATGAAGCCGATCGCACCCGTTGCCGGCGGCCGCTGGATCGCGCGCTACGGCCATGCGCGCCAGCCGTTCGAGCTGGTCGCCTTTCCGGCGTCGGCGCCGCAGCAGGCGGCGAGCCTTGCGCCCATCTGGAACGACAGCAGTCTGCGCCCGGCAGATCTGGCGCCGGCGGAAGATTTCCGCTGGCGCTCGGTCGACGGGCTGGAGATTCAGGGCTGGCTCTATCGCGCGTCCGGACCGGCGCGCGCGGCCGTGCTGATGGTGCATGGCGGACCGCCGCTGCGCGACGAGGACGAGTTCGATCCGCTGGCGCAGTATCTGGTCGCGCGCGGCTTCACCGTGCTCTGGCCGAACTACCGCGGCAGCACGGGCTTCGGCATGGCCTTCCGCGAATCGATCAAGGCGCAGGGCTGGGGCGGCCTGGAGCAGGAGGATATCCGCACCGGCGCGCTGGCGCTGATCGCCGCCGGCCTGGCGGAGCCCGGTCGCATCGGCATCACGGGCCTGTCCTATGGCGGCTACAGCGCCTGGTGCGCCATCACGCGCTATCCGCCGGAGGTGTTCGCCGCGGCGGCGCCGGTCTGCGGCATGACCGATCTCGTCGTCGACTACGAGGCGACCCGCCCGGACCTGCGTCCCCTCTGCTGCGAGTATATGGGCGGCACGCCGGCCGAGGTGCCGGCGATCTATCGCGAGCGCTCGCCGGTCCATTTCGTCGACAACATCCGCGGCCGCCTGCTGATCGTGCAGGGCCTGCGCGATCCCAACGTCACGCCCGAGAACATGCGCGTCGTCTGCCGCGCCCTCGACGCCGCCGGCAAGCCCTACGAGCTTCTCACCTTCGAGGACGAAGGCCACGGCATCTACAAGCCGGAGAATCGCCGCATCCTCTATTGCCGCCTCGCCGAATTCTTCGCCGCCGCGCTGACGCAGCAGATTCGAGGTCCATGACGGCAGCACATCCTTAGCTTGTCACCCCCGCGAAGGCGGGGGTCCAGGGCAGGCGACGAGCGGTTGCGCTGGATTCCCGCTTTCGCGGGAATGACAATGGAGTAGGTTTTGGCGAACCCAAACGGTTCCGTCAGTGGCACGACCTCCATCACCCGCAACCCCATGACCACTCCCCCACGCACCACCCTCGCGCCCGGCCTGGAGATCAGCCGCATCGTCACCGGCCTGTGGCAGGTGGCCGACCAGGAGCGCGACGGCCGCACGCTCGATCTCGACGCCGCGGCCGCGGCCATGGCCGACTACGCCGCCGCCGGCTTCGACAGCTTCGATATGGCCGATCACTACGGCAGCGCCGAAGACATCGCCGGCCGCTGCGTGCGCCGGCTCGCCGGCGGCAACCGTCCACGGCCCGCGCTGTTCACCAAATGGTGTCCGGTCCCCGGCGAGATGACCCCGGCGCTGGTGCGCGCCGCCGTGCAGCGCAGCCTCGATCGCATGGCCGTGCCGCGCATCGACCTCCTGCAGTTCCACTGGTGGACCTTCGAGCACCCGGCCTATCTCGACGCCATGCTGGAGCTGGCGGCCCTGCAGGCGGAGGGCAGGGTCGCCAATCTCGGCGTCACCAACTTCGATACCGACCATCTGCGCGTGCTCGTGAAGCACGGCATCAAGATCGCCTCCAACCAGGTCTGCTTCTCCCTGCTCGATCGCCGCGCCGGCGAGGAGATGAGCGCCTTCTGCCGCGAAAACGGGGTCAGACTCCTGGCCTACGGCACGCTCGCCGGCGGCCTGCTCTCGGAGCGCTGGCTGGGCGCGCCCGAGCCGGCCGCGCCCGATATCGCCGACTGGAGCAAGATGAAGTACAAGCGCTTCGTCGACGCCGTCGGCGGCTGGCGCGCCCTGCAGGTCGTCCTCGCCGCCGCCGCGCAGGTCGCGAAGAAGCACGGCGTCTCCATCGCCAACGTGGCCACGCGCTGGGTGCTGGACCAGCCGGCGGTCGCCGCCATCATCGTCGGCGCCCGCCTCGGCGAGCGCGAGCACCGCGCCGACAACCTGCGCCTCTTCTCCTTCGCCCTCGACGACGACGACCGCGCCGTCATCGGCCGCGCCCTGGCCGCGACCACGCGCATCCCCGGCGACTGCGGCGACGAGTACCGGCGACCGCCGTTCCTCACCGCCTCGGGCGACCTCAGCCACCACCTGGCCGAGGTGCCGAAGTTCTACCGCGCCACGCCCGTGCCGGGTCGGCCCGATCGCCAGCGCGTCGATTCCGGCAGCCTGTGGGAGCCGATCGCCGGCTATAGCCGCGCCGTCCGCAACGGCAACCGCATCCTCGTCAGCGGCACGACCGCCACGCGCGGCGCCGGCGAGGTCGTCTGCAAGGGCGACGTGGCGGGCCAGACCGTCTACGCCCTCGACAAGATCGCCGCCAGCCTCGCCGCCCTCGGCGGCACCCTCGCCGACGTCGTGCGCACCCGCATCTATCTGAAGGACGCCGCCCAATGGGAGGCCGCCTCCCGCGTCCACGGCCGCTACTTCGGCGACATCCGCCCCGCCAACACCCTGATCGAGGCCTCCGATCTCGTCGGCGACTATGAGGTCGAGATCGAAGCCGAGGCCGAGGTGCCCTGAATCGCTTCGTATCCGTCTCTCATGTCACCCCGGCGAAAGCCGGGGTCCATATGCCAGAGTCCTGTGTTCATGGACCTGGCTTTCGCCGGGGTGACAGCCGGAGAATCACAGAGAAAGAATGGACACAGATGAACACGGATCGGAAGGGATGAACACAGATGGCGTGAGGGCGCGCCGCAGGCGCGCAAGAGTCCTTATCCGTGTTCATCTGTGTTCATCCGTGTTCATCTGTGGCCCCCTTTCTTCTGACGCCACCTCCTCATGACCATCCTCGTCGGCATCGACCAGGGCACCACCAACACCAAGGCCGTGGCCGTCGACGCGTCCGGCCGCCTGCTGCACACGGCCGCGCGCCCGATCGCCACGCAGGCGCCGCAGCCCAGCTGGGTCGAGCAGGACCCGCAGCAGATGCTGGCCAACGTCGTGGCCTGCGCGCGCGAGGTGCTGGCGGCCGCCGGCGACGCCGCCGTCGCCGGCCTCGGCATCGCCAACCAGACCGAGACCCTGGTCGTCTGGGACCGCCGCTCCGGCGAGCCCGTCATGCCCGCCATCGTCTGGCAATGCCGGCGCGGCGACGCCGAGCTGCAGGAGCTGCGCAACGACCGCACGCTCGCGCTCATCCGCGGCAGGACCGGCCTCGACCTCGACCCCACCTTCACGGCCGGCAAGCTCCGCTGGCTGTTCCGTCATCGCCCGGCCATCGCGGAGGGCCTGCGCCGCGGCGACCATCTCTTCGGCACCGTCGATTGCTGGCTGATCTGGAAGCTCACCTGCGGCCGCACCCACGCCACCGATTCCAGCAACGCCGCCCGCACCATGCTGTTCGACATCGCACGCCTCGCCTGGGACCCGGAGCTGCTCGAACTGTTCGGTCTCTCCATCGCCAGCCCGCCGGACGCACGCCGCTCGACCGGCCCGTTCGGCGACACCGACCCCGTTTTCTTCGGCCGCCCCATCCCGATCACGGCCGCGCTCGGGGACCAGCAGGCTTCGCTCTTCGGCCACGGCTGCTTCGCGTCCGGCGACATCAAGGCCACCTACGGCACCGGCGGCTTCGTCTGGCTCAACGCCGGCAACCATCCGGAGGTCGCCTGCGCCGACGGTCTCCTGCGCACCGTCGCCTGGCATCTGGATGGGCCCTGCTACGCGATCGAGGGCTTCGTCATGCATGCCGGTGACGCGCTCGAGTGGCTGGCATCGCGCCTCTCGATTCCCGCCGGCGGCCCGGGCGTCGTGGAGCAGGCGCAGGCGGCCGGCTCCAGCGACGGCGTGATCCTGATCCCGGCGTTTCAGGGCCTGGCCGGCCCCTGGTGGCGCCCCGATGCCCGCGCCGCCCTCCTGGGCATGAGCATGTCGACCGCCGTCGGAAACATCTGCCACGCCGGCCTGGAAGCGATCTGTTTCCAGGTCCGCGCGCTCCTCGACTCGATCGCGCAATCCACGGGCCGCCGCATCGAGGCCCTGCGCGTCGACGGCGGCCCCACCCGCTCGCCCTACCTGATGCAGCTGCAGGCCGACGTCCTCCAGCACCCGCTCGCCGTCTCCGCCTGCGATCCTGTCACGCCCTATGGCGCCGCTCTGATGGCCGGCCTGGGCGCCGGCGTCTGGCGCACTCTCGACCAGCTCCGCGCCGTCCTGCCGCCGCCGTCGCTCGTCGCCCCGAATCCCGCCAACGCGGCGACACGAGACCGCGCCTATCGCACCTGGCGCGCCACCACCGACGGGGTTTTGAGTCTGCCGAGATGACGCAGGGTCTTCCTACAGAGACCCCGCTCCCTGGCGCGACTCACGCAAGTTCGTGGTTCGACCCCGTCGTATGCAGAAGACGGGATCGGCGATGTGCGTCCTTCGACAAGCTCAGGATGAGGTGGATTTTGCATGCCATGAAGATTTCACCTCATCCTGAGCTTGTCGAAGGACGCAGGCTGGTCCTGCAGAGGTCTGCCGAGGATTTTTCGTCGGTCGGCGAGAGGCGGCCGCCGCCTGAGCAGGGCGTTGCATGACCACCGCGACCCCCGACCCCCACGACCTCTTCGTCATCGGCGGCGGCATCAACGGCGCGGCCGTGGCCTGCGATGCCGCCGGGCGCGGCCTCTCGGTCGTGCTCGCCGAGGAGCGCGATTTCGCCGAAGGGACCTCCTCGCGCTCCTCCAAGCTGATTCATGGCGGCCTGCGCTATCTCGAGACCTACGATTTCCGCCTCGTGCGCGAGGCCCTGCGCGAGCGCGAGATCCTGATGGCGCGGACGCCGCACCTCGTCTGGCCGATCCGACTCGTACTGCCGCACGTCCCCGGCCTGCGCCCGCTCTGGATGATCCGGCTCGGCCTCCTGCTCTACGATCACCTGGCGCCGCGCCGGCGGCTCGCGCCGTCCGAGACGATCGCCTTCGCGCACCATCCGGCCGGCGCGGCCCTGAAGCCCGAGTTCCGCCGCGGCTTCGCCTATTCCGATTGCCGCGGCGACGATGCCCGCCTGGTGGTCGCCAACCTCTTGGGCGCGCAGCAGCACGGGGCCCGCATTCTCGCGCGCCACCGCTTCGTCGCCGCGCGCCGCGACGGCGAGGTCTGGGACATCCAGCTGGAGAACGCCATCACCGCCGAGCGCCTCGCCCTGCGCGCCCGCGCCCTCGTCAATGCCGCGGGCCCCTGGGTGATCGCGGCC
>DATIXH010000067.1:0-26627 GCA_035518775.1 Candidatus Acidiferrum sp. | reverse complement strand
CCGTAGGTCCAGGCGCAGCGTCCGGGATTCCGGATAGGCAACCAGGCTCGTGCGACCTAGCCGCTGCGTGGTGGGTGACCCACTACCAGCCGCTGGCTGCTTTCAGCCGAGGTCGCTTCGACCTATGATCGTCGACCTGGGGTCGACACTCAACTTTCGGACTTCTCGGAACAGCGGGCATGGATCGCAAGCTTGCCGCAATCCTCGCCGCAGACGTGGTGGGCTACAGCCGCCTCATGGAGCGGGATGAGGCGGGCACGTTCGAGCGCCTTCGAGCGCAGCGCAAGGCGCTGTTCGAACCGACCATCGCGGCTCACCACGGCCGGATCTTCAAATTGATGGGCGACGGCCTGCTCGCCGAGTTTGCGAGCGTCGTCGATGCAGTCGAATGCGCCGTGGCGCTGCAGCAAGGCATGGCCGAACACAACGCGGTCGTGCCGGAGAACCAACGCTTCGAATGCCGGATTGGCGTGAACCTCGGAGACGTGATCGTCGAAAAAGATCCGGACGGGACGATCGACGTGCATGGCGAGGGCGTGATCATCGCCAACCGGTTGCAGGCCCAGGCCGAGCCCGGTGCGATCTGCGTCACGCAGACCGTGGCCAATCACGTTGGCAACAAGATCCCCGTCGGCTTCGAGTTTCAGGGCGAGCAGAGGGTGAAGAATGTCGCCCAGCCACTGCAGGTGTACCGTGTGCTTGCCAGGGGAGAGGCAGGTACGAACACGAGCGGTACCGC
This sequence comes from Candidatus Acidiferrum sp., assembly GCA_035518775.1. GTDB lineage: Bacteria > Pseudomonadota > Alphaproteobacteria > Dongiales > Dongiaceae > JBGPEQ01. Next base: position 25,888 of record DATIXH010000067.1, on the reverse strand, counting down.
AGCGAGGCCGGCGCGATCGAGGCGACGGCCGGCAGCAGCACTTCTTGTCGTCATTGCCGCTGCCGCGGCTGGCGCCAGTGCATGGTGGCATCCGTGGTCACCGGCGATCGAGCCCGCATCGATCGAAAACATGGCATTGCCGCTGCCGGATCGGCCATCGATCGCCGTGTTGCCGTTCACCAACATGAGCAGCGATCCGAAGCAGGAGTATTTCGCCGATGGCATGACGGACGACCTCATCACCGAGCTCTCGAAAGTCTCAGGCCTGTTCGTCATCTCGCGCAACTCGACGTTCGTCTACAAGGGGAGAACGATCCCGCCGAAGCAGGTATCCGAGGAACTGGGCGTTCGATATGTGCTCGAAGGCAGCGTGCAACGTTCCGGCGATCAGTTGCGGATCAACGCGCAGCTCATCGATGCGCTCAGCGGAGGGCATGCATGGGCAGATCGCTTCGACGGGTCGCTCGCCGACGTCTTCGCCCTGCAGGACAAGGTAACGCGCAGCATCGCCGACGCTCTGGCCATACGACTGACCGAGGATGAGCGGCAAATCATCGGGCAGCAAGAAACCGGCGTGCCGGCGGCGTACGACGCCTTTCTAAGGGGATGGGAGCTCTTCCGGCGCGGGACTGCGGCCGATTCCGCGAAAGCGGTTCCCTACTTCGAGCAGGCGATCCACCTCGATCCGGACTACGGGCGCGCGTACGCCGCACTTTCTCTCCTCTATTTCGGAAGCTATGGAACGGGATGGAACTTCAGCATGGGCATTTCGGGTCCCGAGGCGCGCGGACGGGGCAGCAAGCTGCTGGCGGTCGCCCAAAACCTGGACCAGGCACAAAAGCACCCGAGCGGCTTGTCCCACCAGGCCGCCGGACTGATTCTGTGGACTGATCTTCAGGCGGACAAGGCGCTTGCCGAGTTCCGGGCGGCGCTGGTCCTCGAGCCCGGCGATGCCTGGACCTATGCCTATATGAGCGGCGCGCTGACCACGGCGGGCCAGCCGGCGGAGGCAGTTTCCTACATCCGCACGGCCATGCGGCTTGACCCGCGCCACCCGCCGGCCTTCCACTACTTTCTGGGCATGGCCCAATTCGCATCGGAGAATTTCGACGAAGCGGCCGCGTCGCTCGAGACCGCGACCCGACTCAATCGGGACGACGAATATCCGTTTGCCGCGCTGGGAGCCACCTACGGGCATCTCGGTCGCAAGGGGGACGCGCAATCCGCCATCGCGCGCTTCGATGACATTTGGGTCGAGCGCGGAGGCATTCCGCTCACGATCGACGCTATGCCGTGGCTGGGATTCGCCCGCGCGGCAGACCTGCAACGGCTCCGCACCGGATTCCGCCTGGCAGGCGTTCCAGAAACCCTCTTCGGCAGTGAATTTGCTGCACGGAACCGGATACCCGCCGACGAGATCCGCACCCTGTTCTTCGGCCATCGGCTTCACGGCCGCAGGCTGTGGCTCGAGGAAGAACACGCCGCGTCCGTGACCGCGCAGGGCGCCGCCGAGATGTCGGGAGACTGGGTCATGGGCGGAGGGGATGCGACCGACGGCATCGCGGTCTTCGACGGCGATGAGCTGTGCCTCAAGTTCGGTGTCATCAGCTATTGCGGTCTTGTGCTCCGCAATCCCGGCGGAACGAAGGCGAAGGAGAACGAGTTCATCTGGCTGCTTGGGGCCGGGTCCACCTTTTCGCAGACCGACTGAACACGCGAGGGCACCGCACAGGCTCGGCTCGGCATCCGGCCAGGGCTGCAAGATGCAACCAATGCGCGATGACGCTCGTCATCCCGCTATCAGCGTGCCATGAGGGGTCTGAAACTCGGCTCGCTGGCATGCGCACAGCGGGACGCCGGCGTATCAGGAAACCTGTCGATCCCGCCCCGCGCGTTCCGCAACCATGAACACCGGCAAGGAGGCAAGCTGCGAGAGCGCAGCGAACAGGATGAGAGCAATAAGCGAATGCGCGTAGAGCAGGCCGGTCACGACGCTGCCGATGAGCCAGCCAACGCCATATCCCGTGTAGAAGAGCCCGAAAGCGAGATTTCGCTTGCCCTCCGGCAGGACGCCCGCAACGACGGCCTTGAGCAGCGTGTCCTGCGCCGCGTAGCCGATTCCCCACAGCACCATGCCGATCAGCACGGCAAAGAAGCCGCCCAGGAAGACGAACGGAGAGAAAAGTGACGACAGAAAAACGGCAATCAGAACGATCGGCAAGCCGATGCGATCGTAGAGCTTGCCGAGCGCGAGGCTGGCGAACACGCCGCATCCGGTCGAAAACGCCAGCAGTATCGGTATCCACTGCGCCGAGACGGTTTTCGTAGCGGCCAGGTGATAGGAGATCAATTCGAAGCTCATCAGGCCGGCCGCGAAACACGCGCCGGCAAGCATATACAGCCAGAACGAGCGCGTGAATCCGCGCCCCTGCGCCGTCCGGCCCTGCTCCAGCCGGGATGGGAGCGGGAATACCCTTCGCGCAACCGCCAGCGAAGCAAGGGCCAGCAGGCCGGAAATCAGAAGCAGCGCGTATCCGGTCCTGTAGTCTCCGTTCAGGAAGAGGACGAGGGCGATAGTGAGCGGCCCGATGGTGGCGCCGATCTCATCGAGCGCGGTGTTCACCGCGTAGACCCAGCCCCTGCCCAGCTGGCCGGTCGTGTAGGAGAGCATGGCTTCCACCGTCGGCTTGCGCAGCGCGCGCCCGATGCGCTCGGCAAGGATGAGCGCTGCTGCGACCTGCCAGCTTCCGGCCAGCGCCATGGCAGGAACGGCAAGCAGATTGATGCTGTAGCCGACGAACGTGATGGCCCAGTACTTCCCGGTCTTGTCGGCGACGTATCCGGAGACCGAGCGCAGGGCGTAGCCGAGGAACTCGCCGAGACCCGCGGTGATGCTGACGACGGCCGCGCCGGCGCCAAGCATCGCAAGGAATGGACCATTGATGCTCCCGCCGCCCTCGTAGGTCGTGTCGGCGAAGAGGTTGACGATGCCCATCGTCAACACGAAGGCGAAGGCAGGCGATGCAAACCTCATGTCGTACCCCGGCCAAGGCGGGCCTATCTTATGAGGGCGTGCCGCTCCATTTCCAGGCGACCGCGGCACACGCTGCGCCTGGCCGAGGGGCCCCGGGGCCGCGGCTGATGAAGAGACCCGAGGCCCGCACGCGCCTCGTCCTCTCACCAGCCCGAAGACGAGCGACGGTTCACAGTCAGGGGCTCCGTACCGTCACACACCTTCGCCGCGGCACAACTTCCAACGCCGGGGCGAGACCTTGGGAGTGGGCGATTGAGGAGAGCCCGTCCGCGGTCAGGCAACAAAATAGAGCGCCGCGGCAACAGCGATCTTGATGCCTCGGCGCATCTCCGATCTTGACCTGCGTCAAGGCGGGGGGCCCCGGTGCTGCGCAACAAGCAAGAGCTTGCGGACGACTGGTGGGCCGCGCTCGGCCAGCTCGACGCGGCTGGCCGGCAGACCGGGGGCGAGGCGCTCTACTGGGCGGTGATCTGAAGGCCCCGATCGGCGCTGCAGAGACGGCGCGCCGCTGTCGCGGCGCCATCAGGCGACGGCCTGCGCGGTTCCGGCCGGCTGCACGGACGCGGCGTGGCGCGGGAGCCAGATGGTGAACGTCGCGCCCTGATCCGGGACGCTGGCCACGTCGATCGTGCCGCCGTGCATCTCCACGATCTTGCGCACGGTGGGCAGCCCCAGGCCGGTGCCGAAGCTCTTGGTGGTGAACAGCGGCTCGAAGATCTTCGGCACGGCATCCGGCGGGACGCCCGGCCCCGTATCGGCGACGGTGATGCGGACATGCGGGCCGGCCGCCTCGCAGCGCACGGTGATCCGGCGCTCGCACACCGCCGGCGGCGCCCACTTGCCGTCGGTGAGGGCCTGGCAGGCATTGTCGAGCAGGTTGATGAAGACCTGCTCGAAGCGATGGGTATCGATCGCGGCCTCGCAATCCGGCTGCAGCTCGCGCACGAGCGCGATGCTGTCGTGCAGCGCGTAGTCATCGAGCACGCCGCCGAGCCACGAATCGACCGCCACCGGCTCGCGGACGAGCTCGCTGGGCTTTGTGAAATCCAGCAGCTCCCCGATGATCTTCGAGCAGCGCTCGATGTTGCGATCGATGCGCTCGAGGGCGCGCTCCACGCCCAGCTGCTTGCCCGCCGTCATCGACTGGATCACGGTCATGGAGCTGCGGATGACGCCGAGCGGATTGCGCAGCTCGTGGCTGACGGTGCCCGCCATCTGGCCGATCGCGGCGAGCCGCTCCTGCGTGGCCAGCTTGTCGACCGCCGCCTTCAGGTCCTCGTGCGCCGTGCGCAGCGTCGCTTCGGACTCGGCGCGGCGCGCCAGCTGCCGCGCATGGCCGAAGAAGAGCGAGGATCCGATCCCCATCGAGGCGAAGAACACGAGCAGGGCGGTGATGGTCGCATCATAGCGCGCCTGGGCCATGAAGGGGCCGGCCGGCACCTCCGCGACGAAGGCGCCCATCACGTCGTTGAGCTTCCACTGCGGCTTGCCCGCCTGCAGCTTGTTGTGACAGTCGACGCAGCTCTGCTGGCTGGCGATGGAGGGATAGATCGTCCGCAGCATCGGCTCGCCGTTGACCTCGGCCAGCTGGGTCATCGGCTGCGGCGTGGCCTCCACCAGGAACGCGTCGATCGCGGCGGCCGTCGCTTCATCGGCCGGCGCCGTGACGATCTCGCGGCCGCGCACGCCCACCATGGAGAGCCGCAGCGTGGCGTCGGCCGTGCTGGACTGGTTGAACTTGTCGATCGCGCGGGCGCGGAAGGTGGCGGGGACCGGCGCGTCGCCGACGAGGAAGTGGCCGCGGACGTCGGAGTAGGTCGTCACGAAGGCGTTCACGAGCTGGAGCGCCGACGTCTTCTCCTCGCCCTTGTTGATCTTGAACCAGCTCAGGTTGGAGCTGTAGAAGCCATAGCCGACCGCCGCCGACAGCGCGGCGCAAAGGACGAAGAAGGCCGCGTAGCCCTTGACGCTGAAATGCTGCTTCCAGTTCGACGAAGCGATTTCCACTGTCCCCATGGCGCACTCCAAAAGAGCAGAAGAACTTTCGCGCAACGGACAGTTATTTCACGGAATTGGTTAAAGTATTCGATAGAATTCGTGGAGGCGATGTTTACCGGCGCCCGGACGAGCGGCCGCCGGCCGATCTCATCGTTCGCGCGGCAGGTTCCGCGGCTTTCGGGCTACTGAAGGCGACCGCTGCGAGCGACGTCAGCCGGGCGCGACGACCTTGCGATAGAGGTGCCAAGTGGCGTGGCCGAGCACGGGCAGGACGACGATGAGGCCGACGAAGAAGGGCAGCGAGCCGATCACCAGCGCGCCGGCCACGATCAGTCCCCACATCGCCATCGGTACGGGGTTCGCGGCCACGGCGCGGATCGACGTCCACACGGCGGTGTCGAGCCCGGCCTCGCGGTCGACCAGCAGCGGGAAGGAAACCACGCTGATCGTCAGCACCAGGACGGCGAAGAGGAACCCGACGCCGCAGCCGACGACGATCAGCGACCAGCCCGCACTCGTCGTGAAGACGTCGCGGACGAAGGCGCCGATCGAGACCGGCAGCGCCGGCCCAAAGGTGGCCAGATAGACCATCTCGGCCGCCGCCATCCAGGCCAGGAAGATCACCAGCAACAGCAGGCCCAGCACGACGATGGCAGCGAAGGACGGCCTGTGCACCACGCCGAAGGCGTTCGCCCAGGTGACGGCGACGCCCTGCTCGCGCTGCCGGCTCATCTCATAGAGGCCGATCCCTGCGAGCGGGCCGACGAGCGCGAAGCCGGACGCCAGCGGAAACAGCAGGGGCAGCATGCCGTAGCCGAAGGCCAGCCGCCCCAGCACGAGGCCGACGACCGGATAGATGAGGCACAGGAAGATGACGTCGGTGCGGTAGGCCCCGAAGTCGGCGAGGCCCTTGGCCAGCACCTCCCGCAGATCCGCCGGGGCGATGCGGCGCACGGCCGGCGCCGGCGAATGCAGGGTCTGGCCGGCGCGGCGCAGCGAGCGCCCGGCCGAACCGGCGGCTCCCGCCGCGAGTTTCAGCTGATCCCAACTCCACTCGATGGGGTTTCGGATGTTTCGAACGGTGGCCATGGCAACACCTCCCGAACCGTCGTTCGGGGCCGCGCGCCCGCCGTGGCTTGACGCCCAATCCGGCCGTCAGTCACGACCAAGCCGCGACCCGCCAGTTCCCGGAGCATACCCCGATCCGGGGCCACCGTCCGCTCATATCTCGGTGAGCGCGGCCGCCCTACAGCGCCTTCTCGTAGAAGATGCTGAGCTCGATCGCGCGCCGCGGCATCTGCGCGTAGGGGCCGAAGGGACCGCAGCGGCGGAAGCCGGCGGCCTCGTAGAAGCGCATGGCCGCCTCCTGATGGACGCCGGTCTCGATGCGCAGCAGCGGCGCGCCGACGGCGCGCGCCTCGGCTTCGAGCCGGCGCAGGATGGCCTTGGCCACGCCGCGGCCACGCGCCGCCGGCCGCGAATACATGCGCTTCAGCTCCGCATAGCCGTCGTAGAAGCCGACGCCGCCGCAGGCCACGGCCGCGCCGTCGACGCGCGCCAGGAAGAAGCGCACGTCCGGCTGGAACAGGCGCTCGACCGACAGGGCATGCCGCTGGTCGGCGGCATAGGGGCCGGACAGCACGGCGTCGAGCTCGCCGAGCAGTTCGATGACCTCGGGAGTCGGCGCCGCTACCGCTTCGATCGTGATGTCCATGCCGCCCCTGCGCGCTCAGGCCGTTCGCGCGGCCCGGCGAAACAGGCGCACCATCGCGAGCGAGCCGTAGAGCCAGACCGCGCCGGCGTAGAGGAGAATTCCGAGGCCGAGCCAGAAGCCCCAATCGTCCTCCGGCGAGGGATAGAAGCCGATGATAGTCCCGCCGGCGAGGGCAACGAAGAAGGCCGACGCCGCGATGCCCAGCAGCGCATGCGACAGCCGGCTGCGGCGCGCCAGGTCGAGCATGAGGGTGGCGTAGGTCTTCTCGCCGATGGTGCGGACGATCCAGATCTTCCCGGCATTGGAGGCCGAGACCAGCAGGAAAGTCATGAGCGCGGCGACGGCGCCGGGAATGGTGAGGTAGGGCAGCAGGCAGGCGGCGAGCGTGAGGAGCGCGAAGGGCCAGCCGAGCTTGCGGACGATCGGGTTGGCCTCCAGCAGCAGGTTGGGCGTGACGAGATAGGTGGTGCCGACGTCGCCGATGCGCGCGATCAGCAGCAGGACGCAGAGCACGGGACGCAGGTTCTCGTAGGCGAACTCCAGCATCGCTGCCTCCCTAGATGGCCGCCCCGTCGAGCACCGCGGCGACGATGCGCCGATCCTTAACCTATTGGCAAGCCGCCGCGCCCTACAGTCGGCCTCATGCCGCTCCCGTCTTCGACCATCGACCTGTGGCTGGGCACCGCCTTCCTGGCCGTGGCGGCCTATTGGAACTGGCGCTACCTGAGCGTGCCGAACTCGCTGCTCGCGCTCTTTCTGCTGTCCTTCTTCCCGGTCGCGTGGCTCTCCGGGATGCCGTTCGCCGAGGTCATGGAGCGATGCGCCGTCTTCGGGGTGACGCTCCTGGTAGTCCTGCTTCTGTTTTCCCTGCGCGTGCTGGGAGGCGGCGCCGGCAAGCTGGCTGCCGTCACCACGCTGTGGCTGCCGTTACCGATCGCGGCATGGTTCGGCGTCGTCTTGGTCGTTCTGGCCGGCGCCCTCTATCTTGCGATGCGCCACGGCGGTGGCGGGCGATGGATCGAGGTCCTCGGAGAGAATTTCGCCTCGATCGTCGGCGCACTCGGCATCGTGCTGCTCGCGATCGCTGCCTGAGGCCGCCGCCGGCCTAGCTTCGCTCGTCCGCCAGAGCCTTCTTCACCGCCGGGCGCTCGGCCATGCGCTGGCGGTGAGCGCGCACCTTGGGGAAGCGGGCGGGATCGACGCCGTCGGCCTCGAGCCAGCCGGACACGGTGAAGAGGTAGGGATCGCAGATCGTGTAGCCCTCGCCCATCACCCACGGTCCCGCAAGCATCTCGCGCTCGATCAGCTCGAAGCACTCGCCGACCGATTGCGGCACCTTGCGCTTCATCGCGGCGATGGCGGCCTCGTCGCCGGCGTCGACCCAGCGGGAGCCGCGGATGCGGTGGGCGTGGGCGACGTGGACGGTGGCGCAGAGATAGCTGTTGAAGGCCTGGATGCGGCCGAAGGCGAAGGGATCGTCGAGCGGGGCCAGGCGCGCCTGCGGGAAGCTCTGGGCGACGAAGGCGAGGATCGCCGGCGTCTCCGTCAGAACGCCGCGGTCGGTGGCGAGCGCCGGCACGCGGCCCTTCGGGTTGATCTTCAGGTACTTCGGCTGGCGCTGCTCGTTGGCGCCGAAATTGAGCCGTACGGTCTCGTAGTCCGCGCCGGCCTCTTCCAGGGCAATGTGCGACGCCAGGGCGCAGCTGCCGGGCGAATAGAACAGCTTCAGCATCCGATTCCTCCGATCTTTCGGGCGCGTCCTTGTAGCATCCGCGCTAGGCGCGGCGCCACCGCCGGGCTCGCTTGCGCGCCCCCCTTCCCCCTCTATAATCGCGCCTCTTTCGCGGGGCGGCATTTGGGGGAAGCTGCGCATGGCCAAGCGGTCGCCGCTTGTCGGCATCATCATGGGAAGCCAGTCGGACTGGGCGACCCTGCGTCATGCGGCCGAGACGCTGGACGCGCTGGGCGTGCCGCACGAGGCGCGCATCGTCTCCGCCCACCGCACGCCCAAGCGGATGTATGCCTATGCCGAGGGCGCGCGCGAGCGCGGCCTGAGGGCGATCATCGCCGGCGCCGGCGGGGCGGCCCATCTGCCGGGCATGGTGGCCGCGCTGACGCCGCTGCCGGTGTTCGGCGTGCCCGTGGAGAGCAAGTCGCTGAAGGGGCTCGACAGCCTGCTCTCGATCGTGCAGATGCCGGCCGGGGTGCCCGTGGGCACGCTCGCCATCGGCGAGGCCGGCGCGGTGAACGCGGCGCTGCTGGCGGCGGCCGTGCTGGCGCTCAACGACCGCAAGATCGCCAAGTCGCTCGACGCCTGGCGCGCCCAGCGCACCGCGGCGGTGGCGGAGAAGCCGAAGGACTGAGTTCGATTCACCGCAGAGACGCAGAGGCGCCGAGAGACCGAGGCCAACGAGACTCCTGCGGCAGCTGCGAGTCTCTCATGGGTCTGGAACTATAGATGAACACAGATAAACACAGATGTCTCTCTAGCGACGCCGGCGCCGGAATCCTTATCGGTGTTCATCCCTGTTCGTCTGTGGTTTCAATAGCCTCTGCGTCTCTGCGTCTCTGCGGTTCAATTCCTGTCGGTGGCGATGTCGGCTGACAAGGGACAGAGGTTCGCGCCGGGCGCCACGATCGGGATCCTCGGCGGCGGGCAGCTCGGAAGGATGACGGCGCTGGCGGCGGCGCGGCTGGGGTTCCGCACCCACGTGTTCTGCCCCGAGCACGATGCGCCGGCGGCGCAGGTGACGGCGCTCTCGACCGTCGCCGCCTACAACGACGAAGAGGCGCTCGCCGCCTTCGCCGACGACGTCGATGTCATCACCTTCGAGTTCGAGAACATTCCGGACACGACCGCCGAGTTCCTGGCCGCCCACAAGCCGACCCGGCCGACGCCGCGCGTGCTGCACATCGCGCAGCAGCGGCTGCGGGAGAAGGACTTCCTATCCTCCATCGGCGTGCCCGTGACCCGCTACCAGGCGGTGCCGGACGCAGCGGCGCTGGCCGGCGCGGTCACACAGATCGGACGGCCTTGCATCCTCAAGAGCGCGCAGTTCGGCTATGACGGCAAGGGCCAGGTGCGCATCGCCGCCGACGGCGACCTCGCCGCGGCCTGGCAGCGCATGGGCGCCGCGCTCGGCATCCTCGAGGCCGAGGTGGATTTCGCGCTCGAAGCCTCGGTCATCATCGCGCGCGGCGTCGACGGCGCGATGGCGCTCTATCCGCCGGTCGAGAACCGGCACAAGCACCACATCCTCGACGAGACGATCGCGCCGGCGCGGTTGGCCGAGGCGACCGTGCGGCAGGCCGAGGACACGGCGCGCCGCATCGCCGAATCGCTGGAGCTGGTAGGGTTGCTCGCCGTCGAGCTGTTCGTCACCAAGGGCGGCGACGTGCTGGTGAACGAGCTGGCGCCCCGGCCGCACAACTCCGGGCACTGGACCATCGACGCCTGCGTCACCAGCCAGTTCGAGCAGTTCGCGCGCGCGGTCTGCGGCCTGCCCCTCGGCTCGACCGCGCACCACTCGGAGGCCGCGATGAAGAACCTGATCGGAGACGATGTGAAGCAGTGGCCGGAAATCCTCCGCGATCCCGAAGCGAAGCTGCATCTCTACGGGAAGGCCGAGGCGAGACCTGGACGCAAGATGGGGCATGTGACGCGACTGAAGGAAAAGATGTAGGGGCGACCCCACGTGGTCGCCCTCCATCGTGCGACGGCGCGAGGGCGACCACATGGGGTCGCCCCTACAGTGTTAGCGGCCGGCGGATTTACGGAACAATCGCAGCGGATCGGGGAGCTGGTCGACGAAGCGGTCGACGCGGGCGCGCAACTCGTAGATCTTCATGACATCGGCGATACGGCGGTCGAGGAAGGACCAGGTCGCCGACGACTCCTCGGACTTGTCGTTGAGCCAGTAGAGGACGGTGGCGCTGTAGACGCCGGCGAGCAGGCCGCGCTTGGTGTAGAAGCTGAAATCCGTGGCCTTGTCGCCGACGGCGTACCAGATGGCGTCGACGGTGCGGTAGAGGCACTTGGCGGCCAGCGGCGCGTTGGTCGGCAGGGCCAGGAAGGACAGCGCCTGACGGATGGCCTCGCGGTGGCCGGCCTCGGCCTCGAGCCGCAGGCGTACGGCGAGCGCCACTCTCTCGCGCGTCTTCAAGGTCGCAAGATCGGAGCGCGCTTCGAGCGCGCGCACCATCTCGATGTCGGCGTGCCGGTGATAGAAGTCCAGCAGCTCGGCCATGCCACCGGGGAAGGCGTTGTCGGCAAGCGCCTGATCGATGCCGGCATCGCGGGCGCCCGCCTGGAGGGCCGTGCGCGTCCAGCCATCGAACGGCACGTGCGGCAGGGCTGCCTTCAACAACGCTTCGCGCTGCGCGTCGCGATCCACGGACCTAGCCCTCCGCCAGTTCCGCCGCCTCGGCGCTGCCGACCGCGGGCGCGCCTTGAGGCACGCCGTGGCGCAGCTCCTCGGCGAAGGAGAGCAGGCTGAGGTCGGTCATGCGCTGCGGATAGAGGACACCGTCGAGATGATCGCACTCGTGCTGCACGACGCGGGCGTGGAAACCGCTGGCCTCCCGGTCGATGCGCTCGCCCTGCAGGCCGTAGCCGTGATAGCGGATGCGGGTGAGGCGCGGGACCGCGCCAGTGAGGCCGGGAACGGAGAGGCAGGCCTCCCAGCCCAGTTCCTTGTCGTCGGCCAGCGGCTCGATCACCGGGTTGATGAGGACGGTCATGGGCACGCCCTCGGGCGGCGTCTCGCCGTTGCTGCCGCGGGCGGCGCGCTCAGCCGGCACCTCGAAGATGACGACGCGGCGGGACACATGCACCTGGGGCGCCGCCAGGCCGACGCCGCCGATATCCTCCAGCGTCTCCAGCATGTCGCGGACAAGCCGCCGGACATCCGGCGCGGTGGGGTCCACCACGGGGTCGGCGACCCGGCGGAGGACGGGATGGCCCATGCGGGCGATCTTCAGAATGGCCATGGCTGCAATATGGTGGATCGCCCGGCCTTCGCCAAGAAAATCCCATTAATCGCGCGAATACAGGGGTTTACGCCCCTTCACAATGTCCTAATCCTGTGCTAGTAGTTTGCCCCATCCTGAATGGCGTGCCGCGTGCATACCGGACATAGGGTTCCGGCGCGCGGCTTTTGTGTGCTCTTAGGAAAGGAGACTGAACGGCCCGTGCAAGTTCTCGTCCGTGACAACAATGTCGATCAGGCGCTGCGCGCCCTTAAAAAGAAATTACAACGCGAAGGCGTGTTCCGCGAAATGAAGATACGCCGCAACTATGAAAAACCCTCCGAACGAAAAGCTCGCGAAAAAGCGGAATCCGTCCGCCGCCAACGCAAGGTTGAGCGCAAGCGCAAGGAGCGCGAAGGAGTCTTCCGCGAGATGAAGCTGCGCCGCAACTACGAGAAGCCGTCGGAGCGGCGCGCGCGCGAGAAGGCCGAGGCCGTGCGGCGCTACCGCAAGCTGATGCGCAAGCGCATGGACCGCGAGGGCTACTAGCCCGTTCTTTCGTTCCCTCGGCCGGCCCGAGAGATCTCACAACCGAGCAGACGAACGTTGAGCCGCATGGTTCCCATGCGGCTTTTGGCGTTGGGTGGCGCCAAAAGCTGGGCTTGCCCAGATCCGCCTTTCCCCCGATGGCGACCACACGGCGGACACTTCAGCAGGCCCGCGTGGTGCCAAATGCTGACGTTGAGACTTTTAGGTCGGGATTGGACGAGCGGTCGTCAATGTGACTCGTTCGCCTCGCCGGTTGGAGCCGCCGTCAACCTCGCTTCTTCGCGCGCGATCAGGGCCTGGTATCGGGGATGGCCGTGCAGCGGAGCCAGATCGGCATCTCGCTTGAGCCCTGGGAGAGTCTTGGAGGATGCTTTCCGGAGGTAGCTTTCCAATCGATCGAGTGCATAGTCGGGCTCGCCCATGAACGCAAAAGCGCAAGCCAGATTGTAGTGGTTGGTTGGATCGTCCGGCTCGATAATCAGCGCACGCGACGCCCAGTCGTCGGCCCGTTCCTTCTCCCCGAGTTGAGCCAGCACGTAGACACCGAAAACGAGCGCATGCGCGTTGTCGGGGTGTAGCGCGATCTCCTTTTCGATGCGATCCAGAGCTCGGCGTGCTGCCGCCTTGAATGCGTCGTGACGGCCCAGCAATCTATAGGACGTAGCCGCAAAGGCGAGAGAGCTATAGCCCGTCTCGAAAAGCTGGCCGGCATGTTCGTAGTGCTCACCCGCGTCTTGATAACGGCCGAGGTACAAGCAGGTCATGCCCAGGTTGTGCCGCACTTCGAAGGAATCCGGTTCCAGGCGCAGCGCTTCCTCATGCGCCGCGAGGGCTTCGTCGTAGCGGCCCAGTTCGGTCAGCACCGCCCCTCTGGCGGAGTGAGCCTCGGCCAAACCCGGATCGAGCGCGAGCGCCTTTTCGGCGGCTGATAGGCCTGTCTCCTCCGACCTCCCCCTGCGATGCAGCCGAGCCTGGCAATGGGCGACTATTGCCCAAGCGCGGGCGTAGCGGGGGTCAATCTCTAAAGCGCTCTGGCAGAACCGAAGGGCTATCTCTAGGCTTCTTGCTCCATTCTGCCTCCGGTAGTACCGAGCCAGGAGATAGGTCTGATAGGCTTTGGCGTCTAGAGTCGAGCGGCTCTCGATTGCCTTCTTCTCGACGGGCAGCAACCTGATCTTCAGCGCTGCGACGATAGCCTCAGCGATCTCGTCCTGGAGCGCGAAAATGTCGTTCAGGTCACGATCGTAACGGTCGCCCCAAACGTGACTGTCCTTGCGCGCGTCGATCAGCTGCGCCGTGATGCGCACGCGCCCGGCGGCCTTGCGCACGCTGCCTTCGAGAACATATCCGACCTTCAGCCGCTGGGCTATCTGGCCGATGCCGACGGCCTTGCCCTTGAAGGCAAACGTCGTGTTGCGGGAGAGGACGCTGAGCGTGGAGACCTTGGACAGATCGGTAATGATGTCCTCGGTGATGCCGTCACTGAAATATTCCTGTTCGGGATCGCCGCTCATGTTGGTGAAGGGCAGGACCGCGATTGAAGGCTTGTCGGGTATCGGCATTTCCATCGCCGACCCCGCCGCTGCCGTCGCCACTGATGGCTCTTCGCGGACCGTGCCCACGAAACGAAACCCCTTGCGGGGCAGAGTGCGGATCAGGCGCTGGTCTTCGCCGTTGTCGCCGATCGCGTGGCGAACGGCCGTGAGCCTGCTGGTTAGTGCCGATTCCGATACGATTCGGCCGTTCCATATGGCCGTGATGAGGTCATCCTTGCTGACCACGCGCTCCCGGTTGCGAATGAGATGCTGCAGCAGGTCGAAAACCTGAGGTTCAACGGTGACGAGATCGGCGCCGCGCCGCAGTTCCCGCAAGCCCGGGTCAAGAGAGTAGCCGGCGAATCGGTAGATCACTCCGTTGGCTCCGCGGCGCGGCCCCATTCCGGCGCTTGGCCCAAATCAGCGACTTCACAGGGACTTCTCAAGGGTATCTCAAAGACCTCTGGCGCGCCAGCAGGTACGGTTTCTGTATCCTGGCGGAGGAGGAGAGACCAGATGTCGACAAGGAAGAAGAGCGCCCTCGCGAGCGTTGCGTTGGGCGTGTCGGCTTGGATACCGGCTGCCTCAGGCAGTTCACCAGCGACGATCGAAGACCAAGTCCGATACGTCCCCATTCAGAGCATCAGCTATGATTTCGGCTCGAAATCGACGCGTGGGTACTTCGCGCAGCAAGATGGCGCCTGCTTCGTCGTCCTGATGCTCACCGAGAACCGGGACCCGAACGCGCTACAGCTGTCGCCCACGCGCGTTCGGCTGATTCTGCCTCCCGGTGAGACCGCCGGTCTCGACAGCGAGGAGGGTCGCTCGCTCAATTTCACCTGCGGCGAGGGGGCAGCGACGCTGCTGGTGACGCAGGGCGACAGGGGTCACCTCGTGGAACTGCAGCTAGCCGAGCATCTACAGACCGCCGCCCGACCGCAATGAGGCGCACAAGGCGGCGCTCCAGCTGCGTGAGCGGGGTCCACTGAATCAAGGAACTGCAACGCGCAGATGGTCGCCGGAGATCATCGTGGTGCGGGCGATGTCTCCGGCGTTAGCGACCGCTCGCGGTCAATCAAACTGACGTGGGCAAGGCCGGCCGGAGGGCTCCCTCGGTCTTGGTGGCGGGACGCAGCCAAGCCGAACAACAAGAGACGCAAAGACGTGTGGGGCGTTAGAATGGTTTCTGTTTATGCGCTGCTGTGCGCCGCTACCCTCGTACGCAGCGAATGCACGCCTGCGACGGCAATCGACGCAATACGGATGTCGGATGCCGACAACGAATTGGCATGCCTGCGTGACAGCATGACGACGCTGGCGGGCTTGGCGATTCGGCCGGGAAGCGGCGAGTATTGGAAGATCATCTGCGTTCATGACGACGAGCTGCCCATCGCCGCTGTGCGCGAGCGAAGCCCGTCCCTCGTGCTGGGGACGCCATGACCCGTGCTCCGAACGTCGCTCCGGGTCACGACTGGTAAGTCTCGGAATGATCAATTGTCTCCGGTTCGCCTCCGAAATCGGATCTTCGATCTGCGAATTCATATGGACGCGCCCTAGCTGAGGATCAGCGCCAGCAGGTTCACCACGCCGAGCGCGCCGCGCAGCTCGCGCTGGCGCGCCGACGACAGGCGCTTGATCTCGACGGCGTTCGAGAGCGGCAGGCCGCGCTCCCGGTCCAGGAGCTGCTGCTCGAGCACCGCGCGCAACAGCAGGCGGTGCGCGCCGATGATGGACTCGACATGCTCGGGAGGCGCGATGGTCGGAGCGGCCGCGCTGACTTCCCGCAACCGGGCAGCCGTCGTGCGTTCCTTGACGCCGTGCCGGATCGCCAGCGCCCGCGCGCCCGTCACGATCGGCAGCAGGCCGCCCTTCTTGAAATCGACGCGTCCCAGATCGTCCTTCTTGAAGCCGCCGAAGACGGTGAGCGGCGGCCGCCACTCGCGCGCCAGCGACGACAGCAGCGCGATGAAACGCGGCTTGCCGTGCCCTTGCGCATAGGCGTACCCGAACAGGGCGTCGGCCAGCGCCAGGTCGCCGTGGACGGGCACCCCGTCGAAGAAAATGTCGACATTCAGAAGATCGACCGGCTCGGACCGCTCGATCCAGTCATCGATCGATTTTCTCCAGTGTTCCGCGCTGCGGCGGCAGGCGGCGGTCTTCGCCATCACCCCGCCACGGCAATAGGGTACGCCGATCTGATCGAGGATGTCGCACATGTGGACGGCGAGTTCCTCGAACCAGCGGTCCTCGGGGCCGCCGGGGGCTCCGCTGGCGTAGACGATGGCGTTGTCCTGGTCGGCGGCGAGCAGGCTCTCGCCGCGGCCGGCCGAGCCCAGCACCATCACCGCGTAGGGCACGGGCGGCGCGCCGCGGCCGTCCGCGGTCATGCGTTGCTCCGACAGGTGCGCCGCCCGCGCCGTCAGGGCGCAGATCTCGGCGCTGATCACCTGCGTGATGTTCTCGGGATCGGCACCCTCGTCGAGCAGGCTGCGCGCCACCCAGGGAAGCTTGGCCCAGGCCGATCCCAGGGCAGCCACGTTGGGCGCGCTGTCGATCTCGTCGCCGAGCGCGATGGCCGCAGTCGCGCGTTGCCGCAGCAGATCTCGGGGCGTGACGATGCCGACGATCTCGTTCCGCCGGTTGTCCACCGCCAGATGCCGCACGCTCAGCCGGTCGAGGCGCCCGATGGCGCGATAGACGAAGGCCTCCTCCGGCACGGTCTTGAGGGGGTGGCTCATGAGGTCTTCGAGGCGCGCCGCCGGCCGGTCCGGCGCCTCGTCGCGCAACGCCCGCAGCAGATCGCGCTCGGTCACGATGCCGACCCGGCCGCCGGACGCACTGACCAGCACCGAGCTGATGCGCTTCTCCAGCAGGATCGCGAGGACGTCGCGGGGGGTCAGGCTGCCGGCCACCGTTACGGCGGGCGCGCTCATGACGTCGCGCACGCGATGGCGATAGGGAAAGCTGTCGAGGCGCGCCAGCGCCGGCGTGGAATCGGCGGCTTCTGATTCCCGGTCGACGGGAATCCATCCCGTGAGCAGCCGCCGCGGCATCTGCTCCAGAATGACGGCGCAGGCGGCTTCCGCCTCCGCCAACGTGCGCACATTGCGCGCGCGCAGCAGCGGGATCAGCTTGATGAACAGCTCGGCCGCGGCCCTGGCATCGGGCAGCGCCCGATGCCGCCGCTCGATGCGGATCTCCTGCCAGTCGCACAGCGCATCGAGCGAATAGCGGGCGAGGGTCGGCATGGCGACGCGGGAGAGCGGGCCGACATCGAGAGCGCGCGGCATGCGCCAGGCTTTGCCGGCCAACGCATATTCGCGGGCGAGGATGGTGAGATCGTAGCCGATGTTGTGGCCGATGACGGTCGCGCCGCCGAGGATGCCGTCCAGTTCGGCCGCGATGTCGGGGAAGCGCGCGGCACCCTGCAGGTCAGCGTCGGTGAGGCCGTGGATCGCCGCGGCGGTCGGCGGGACGGTGATGCCTGGATTGACCAGCCGCTGGAAGGACTCGCCGGCGACGATACGCTCGCCCCAGAGCTTCACAGTCGCGATCTCGACGATCCGCGCGACGCGCGCATCCAGGCCGGTCGTCTCCGTGTCGAGCGCGATCGCTTCGAGCGCGATCAACGGGGTCGAGCGGCGATGGGGCGACATGAGGCGCGGTCGGGCTGTGGCGGCGGATCAGTGACCAGCTTAGAACAAGCCGCCGCCGCAACCAATGGCCGCGCCGCGTGCGCTTCAGACGAGCAGCGCGCCCTCGTGCTGCAGGAGCCAGCGCTTGCGGTCCAGGCCGCCGCCGTAGCCGGTGAGCGAGCCGTCCTTGCCGATGACGCGGTGGCAAGGCACGACGATCGAGATCGGGTTGCGGCCGTTGATCATGCCGACGGCGCGCACCGCATTCGGGCGGCCGACGGCCTTGGCCAGATCGCTGTAGCTCTTGGTGGCGCCGGCGGGAATGTCGCGCAGCGCGTTCCATACCTTCCGCTGAAAGGCCGTGCCGCCGCCGTCGACGGGAATGTCGTCGAGGGCCGAGAGGTCGCCGCGGAAATAGGCGCGGATGCGGCCGCCGATGCCGAAGGGATCGCGTGCCGGCTTCAGCGTGCAGTCGCCGAAACGCGCTCTGAGATCGCCATCGAAGCGTTCGCGCACCTGCGCGAACTCCAACGCGATCAGCTTGCCGTCGGCCGCCGCCAGCAGGACGTCGCCGATCGGCGATTTCACCGTGTCGGTGAGCAGTTCCATGATGTCGTCACCAGCTTCCGTACTCGAGCACGACGCCACATGCTAGCACAGAGATGAGCGGTTAGCAGTTCGGCGCTGATCGAACTATCCGCCTCTTGCGCGCGCAGGTGTAGCCCGTGCTTCCACGGCGGCAATCGACGGCGTGTTGGTCAAACACGGGCGGGCACAGCCCGCCCCTACAGGTGCCGATTAGTGCCCGAAGGCCTTCACGATGTCTTCGGTGACCTTCTTGGCGTCGCCGAAGAGCATCATGGTGTTGTCGCGGAAGAACAGCTCGTTGTCGACGCCGGCGTAGCCCGAAGCCATCGAGCGCTTCACGAACAGGACGGTCTTGGCGTTCTCGACGTCGAGGATCGGCATGCCGTAGATCGGGCTCTTGGGATCGGTCTTGGCCGCCGGGTTGGTGACGTCGTTGGCGCCGATGACGAAGGCGACGTCGGTCGAGGAGAACTCCCGGTTGATGTCCTCGAGCTCGAACACCTCGTCGTAGGGCACGTTGGCCTCGGCCAGCAGCACGTTCATATGGCCGGGCATGCGGCCGGCGACCGGATGGATGGCGTAGCTGACCTTCACCCCTTCCTTCTTCAGGACGTCCGCCATCTCGCGCAGCGCGTGCTGGGCCTGCGCCACGGCCATGCCGTAGCCCGGCACGATGATGACGGAGCTCGCGTTCTTCATCAGGAACGCCGCGTCGTCGGCGCTGCCGGACTTCACGGGACGATCGGTCGCCGCCTTGGCGGTGCCGGGCGCGCTGGTGTCGGTGCCGAAGCCGCCGGCGATCACGTTGATGATCGAGCGGTTCATGCCCTTGCACATGATGTAGCTGAGGATCGCACCCGAGGAGCCCACGAGCGCACCCGTCACGATCAGCAGGCTGTTGGAGAGGGTGAAGCCGATGCCGCAGGCGGCCCAGCCGGAATAGGAGTTCAGCATCGACACGACCACCGGCATGTCGGCCCCGCCGATGGGGATAATGAGGAGGAAGCCGAGCGCCAGCGACACGCCGACGAGGAGCCAGAAGGCGGTCTGGCTCTCGTCGATCACGAGCCAGGCGATCAGCAGCGCGATGGCGATGCCGAGCGCGGCGTTCAGCTGGTGCTGGAACGGGAAGGTGATGGGCGCGCCGCTCATCAGCGCCTGCAGCTTGGCGAAGGCGATGATCGAGCCGGTGAAGGTGATGCCGCCGACGCCGATGCCGATGCCCATCTCGATCAGGCTGGAGGTGTGGATGTTGTCGGCGGTGCCGATGCCGTAGGCGGCCGGGGCGTAGAAGGCGGCCGCCGCCACCAGCACGGCGGCGAGGCCGACCAGGCTGTGGAAGGCTGCCACCAGCTGCGGCAGCGCCGTCATCTGGATGCGCTGCGCGATGAACGTGCCGATGCCGCCGCCGATCACGATACCGGCGATGATCGTGCCGTAGCTGAGCGCGCTCGGCGTCACGGACACGATCAGCGTGGTGACGATCGCGATCACCATGCCGGCCATGCCGAAGAGGTTGCCCGCGCGCGAGGTCTGCGGCGACGACAGGCCCTTCAGCGCCATGATGAAGCAGACGGAGGCAGCGAGATAGAGAAGGCCGGCGAGATCCTGGCTCACAATTGCGCTCCCGCCCGCCTAGCGCTGCTTCTTCTTGAACATGGAGAGCATGCGGTGCGTCACCAGGAAGCCGCCGAAGATGTTCACCGACGCGAGCGCGATGGCGATGAAGCCCATGGTCTCGGAGAAGCCCGCCATGCCGGTGCCGGCGGCGATCAGCGCGCCCACGATGATGACGCTGGAGATGGCGTTGGTGACGGCCATCAGCGGCGAGTGCAGCGCCGGCGTCACCCGCCACACCACGTGGTAGCCGACGAAGCAGGCCAGCACGAACACGGAGAACAGCACGACGAACGGCTGATGCGCGACCGCACTGCCGCCCTCCGGCGCGATCTGGCCCGCGAGGGTGTTGGCTTGGTCGGCCGCGCCCTGCAGCAGATCGGCCAGATCGCGGACGCGCTGGTGAAGCTGTGTCGGGTCCATCGGATGGTTCTCGCTTTTCTAGCCGCTCACTTCGGCACAAAGGCCGGGTGGACGACCTGGCCGTCGCGGGTCAGCGCCGTCGCCTTGATGATCTCGTCGTCCCAGTTGATCTTCAGCGCCTTCGTCTCCTTGTCGAACAGCGGCGTCAGGAAGGCCAGCAGGTTGCGGGCGTAGAGTGCGCTGGAATCGACGGCGATGCGGCTGGGGATATTGAGCAGGCCGACGAGGGTGACGCCGTTCTTGACCACGACCTTGCCGGGCTCCGAGAGCGGGCAGTTGCCGCCCTGCTCCACCGCCAGGTCGACGATCACCGACCCCGGCTTCATGCTCTTCACCATCTCCTCGCTCACGAGAACAGGCGCCGGGCGGCCCGGAATGAGCGCGGTCGTGATCACGATATCCTGCTTCTTGATGGTCTCGGCTGTCAGCACGGCCTGCTTGGCCTTGTAGGAGTCGCTCATCTCCTTGGCGTAGCCGGCGGCGGTCTCGGCCTGCTTGAATTCCTCGTCCTCGACGGCGACGAAGGTGGCGCCGAGACTCTGCACCTGCTCCTTGGCCGCCGGGCGCACGTCGGTCGCGGATACCACCGCACCCAACCGCCGCGCCGTCGCGATCGCCTGCAGGCCGGCGACGCCGGCGCCCATCACCATGACGCGCGCTGCCGGCACGGTGCCCGCCGCCGTCATCATCATCGGAAAGGCGCGGCCGAAGACGGTAGCCGCCTCGATCACCGCGCGGTAGCCCGCGAGGTTAGCCTGCGAGGACAGCACGTCCATGGTCTGCGCGCGGGTGATGCGCGGCAGGAATTCCATGGCAAAGGCGTTGACGCCCTGGGCGGCATAGGCGGCGACCTGCTCCTTGGCCGCATAGGGTGCCAGGATGCCGATGAGCATGGCGCCGGATTTCAGCAGCGCCAGCTCGTCAGGCCCCCCTTCGGCCGCAGTCAGCGGGCGCTGCACCTTCAGGACAATATCGGCATCGCGCAGGCTGTCCGCCTCGTCGACGGCGATGCGGGCGCCGGCGGCGGCATAGGCGCCGTCGGGGACGGCCGCGCCGGCGCCGGCGCCGGTCTCGATCATGACCTCGGCGCCGAGCGCCACCAGCTTCTTGACGGTGTCCGGCGACACCGCCACGCGCGCCTCGTTCGGCCGGCGCTCCTTGGGTATGCCGATCTTCATGAGCGATTCGGTTCCGCTGGCCCCTGTTTGGCGGGCGCACAATGCCGGACGGACCGAGAAAGCTCAAGGCGGCAATTTGCGGCAAATTGCAGAGGATTGCGATGGAGTGGCGGCGCGCTCCTCGGTTATCCTGTCGGCGTGTCGGCAACCCCCGTTGGCAGACGCCCTGTCGAGTTGGACGCCTTCGCCCACGTCAAGGACGAGCGGCTGCGTCGGCTCTTGCGGCATTGGATGGAGCGCCGCGGCGATGGGTTTGTACCCAAGCGGTCGGCGGTCGATCCAACCGCCATCGGCCCGATCCTTTCGAGCGTGTGGATGTGCGACTACCTGCCGGAGGAGCGTCGCTTCCGCATGCGGCTGGTGGGCGAGGACATCAATCGGCTCTACGGCCGCAACGTGACGAACTGCATGTTCGAGGAGATCATCACGCCGACTCTGCTCCCCGACGTCATGCAGCGCTACCGGCGCGTCGTCGAGGACCCGTCGATCATGCACTGCGCCGGCAACATCTATCTGGCTTCCGACCGCTCGGAGGTCGGCGAGCGCCTCGTGCTGCCGCTCGCGGATGAGAGCGGCGCCATCCGGCACGTGATCGGCGCCTCGGTCTACCGCATGGAGCTGAGGGCCGGCGAGGGTCCGATCACACGCGAATCGATGGTCAACACCTTCACGCCGCTGACGGCGAGCGCGGGCCCAGCGAACCCCTAACGGAGCGCGGATCGCCTTCGGGAGACTCGGATCGGCGAGGTGCGTCCTTCGACAAGCTCAGGATGAGGGGGATTCCGCGTGCCGCCAAGATTGACCCTCATCCTGGGCCTGTCCAAGGACGCACGGCCGGTTTGCCGCAGAATCTGAGGATCACTTCGCCAGCCGGGCGATCTCCCGCGCCAGAAGCTGGAATTCCTCCTTGCGGCCCGTGCCCTTCCTCCAAATCAGGGCGATGTCGCGCTCGGGATGGTCGACGTCGACCGGGCGGGCGACCATCTCCGTGCCCTTGAGCACGCCGGCGTCGAGCGCCAGCTGCGGCAGCAGGGTGACGCCGAGACCGTTGTCGACCATCTGCACCAGGGTCGGCAGGCTGGTGGCCTCGAAGGCGTCGGCGTGGGCCTTGTCGCCGATGCGGCAGGCGGAGAGCGCGTGGCCGCGCAGGCAATGCCCCTCCTGGAGCAGCAGCAGAGTCTCGGACTCCACCTTGGCAGGATCGACCCGCTTGGCGCGCGCCAGGGGATGATCGCGCCGCAGCGCCAGGCTGAAGCGGTCCTTGAAGAGAAGGGCGGTCTCGACGTTGCCGCAGTCGTAGGGCAGCGCCAGCACGAGGGCGTCGAGCCGCCCGGCATGAAGCTGCTCCAGCAGCGCGTCGGTCTGGTCCTCGCGCAGGTAGAGCTTCAGCTTCGGCCAGGCCTCGCGCAGCGCCGGCAAAATGCGCGGCAGCAGGAACGGGCCGATGGTGGGGATCACACCGAGGCGGATCGTGCCGGTGAGCGGCGCCCGCTCGCCTTGCGCGGCCAACACGAGCGCCTGCGCCTCCTCCAGCAGCCGGCGGGCGCGCTCGACCGTGGCTTCGCCCAGGGGCGTGAAGGCGACCCGCCGGTTGGTGCGGTCGACCAGCGGCGCCTGCAGGATGTCCTCCAGCTCCTTGAGGCTGGCGGAGAGCGTGGACTGGGTCACCAGGCAGGCCTTTGCCGCCTTGCCGAAATGGCGGTTATCCGCCAACGCGACGAGGTGGCGGAGCTGCTTCAGGGTGGGCAGGGCTGCCATCGTTTTCATCGATCAATTCGACCGGAATTATCAATTTGAACGATTATAAGCTGGGGACTATGTCCTTGGAAGTCAAGCCAACCACCAGGGGCCAACCCCTGAGGCAGCCAACAACCCTTTACCCCAAGGAGCGACCAACCATGCTGACGATCGGCGACAAGTTCCCGGCCTTCGACCTCAAGGCGGTGGTCTCCACCGACCCGAAGAAGGCCTTCACAGAGATCAACGACAAGTCCGACGAGGGCAAGTGGAAGGTCGTCTTCTTCTGGCCCAAGGACTTCACCTTCGTCTGTCCGACCGAGATCGCGGCCTTCGGCAAGCTGAATAGCGACTTCAACGACCGCGATGCCGTGGTCTACGGCGTCTCCACCGACAGCGAGTTCGTGCACTTGGCCTGGCGGCAGAATCACGCTGACCTGAAGACCCTGCCGTTCCCGATGCTCGCGGATATCAAGCGCGAGCTGTCGACGGCGCTCGGCGTGCTCGACAAGCAGGAAGGCGTGGCCTTGCGCGCGACCTTCATCGTCGATCCCGAGGGCGTGATCCGCTTCGTGTCGGTGAACGACCTCAGCGTCGGCCGCAACCCCCAGGAGGTCCTGCGCGTGCTCGACGCGCTCCAGACCGACGAGCTCTGCCCCTGCAACTGGCAGAAGGGCGACGACGTCCTGAAGGCGGCTTGAGCAACGCGCAACCGGGGGCTGGCGTTGCGCCCGCCCTCACCCTCTTGGAGGACCAGATGTCGATCGAATTCCTGAAAGCCCAACTGCCTGAATACGCCAAGGATCTGAAGCTCAACCTATCCAGTCTCGCGGCCGAGACCGTCCTGACGGAACAGCAGAAGGCCGGCGCGTTCGTCGCCAGCGCACTGGCGGCGCGCAACTCGACGGTGAGCGAGGCGCTCATCGCCGAGTTCGCGCCCAGGCTGTCGCCGGAAGCGCTGACCGCGGCCAAGGCCGCCGCCTCCATCATGGCGATGAACAACATCTACTACCGCTTCACCCATCTGGCTTCGTCGGCCGACTACAAGACTTTGCCCGCGAAGCTCCGCATGAACGTCATCGCCAAGCCAGGCGTGGACAAGGTCGACTTCGAGCTGTGGTCGCTGGCGGTCTCGGCCATCAACGGCTGCGGCCTGTGCATCGACTCCCACGAGAAGGTCGTGCGCGGGCACGGCCTGACGGCGGAGCAGGTGCAGGCGGCCGTGCGCATCGCGTCGGTCGTGCATGCCGTCGCCGCCACGCTCGACGGTGAGGCGGCCGGACAGGCTGCCTCGGCCTTGGCGGCATGACAAATACGCAGGGGCGACCCGTTCCGGTCGCCCCTTGCCTGCGCACGCGGAGCCGTTAAGGTTAATGAAGCGTGAAGCGTGCGCAAGATAAGTCCCGTCGACGGACAAACGGGCGCTACCTTTAACCGTAACGCCATATCTCTCGCGTATCGTGGAACTGTAGCGAAACTGTCATCGCGAGAGAGGCGATGGGATTTCTCTCCGACTGGCGTCAGCGGCGCGCCGCCCGCGCCTACGCGACCAAGCTGGGTCCGTGGCTGGCGGAGTCCTTTGGCGCTGCGTCGGCCTACACGCCGGCGCAGATCCGGCGCGGCATCGAGGTGCTGCACCTCGACACCCAGTACGTCGCCTTCGGTTACGCCGCCTTCCTCGCCCGCAAGGACTATGATCCGCTGGCCGAGCGCCTGCCGGTCCGCCTGAGCTACGGCCAGGCGCGCGCGCTGCTCCTGCGCTACGGTCCGGACGCTCCTCTGCACGCGCTCGGCCCCGCCGCCGGCCGCGCCTCCGATCTCGCCCGCAGCTACCGCGAAGCCGAAGGCCACGCCTTCGACGGCAATCTCTAGACCCGACGGGGCATTTCCCATTTCCGCCCGGCCGTGGCAGGTTGCCGCCCGCAACCATGCGCGCGCGTGCCGTCATGTCGGTCCTCCATGCCCGCTAGGCTCGACCCCGTCGACGTCGTCGTCATCGGCGCCGGCATGGGCGGAGCGGCCTTCTGCGCGCGCCTCTCCGAGCGGGCGCCCAAGCTGCGCATCGTCTGCCTGGAGCGCGGCGGCTGGGTCGACACCGCGGCCATGCCGGCCTGGCGGCGCGACTGGCAACGCGCGACCATCAACGAGTGGGCCAGCTCGCCCAACCTGCGGCTGAAGGCGCCGAGCCGCTCCCCCTCGGCCGACTACCCGATCGACGACAGCGGCTCGCCCTTCAAGCCGCTGATGTGGAGCGGCGTCGGCGGCTCTACCGTCAACTGGGCCGCGCATTTTCCGCGCCTGCATCCCTCGGACTTCAAGACCCGCACGCTCGACGGCGTCGGCGACGACTGGCCATTCGGCTATTTCGATCTCGAGCCCTATTACGACCTGAACGACGCCGCCATGGGCGTGAGCGGCCTCGCCGGCGATCCTGCCTATCCGCCGAAGCCGCCGCGCGCCATGCCACCGCTCGCCCTCGGCCGCCTCGGCCAGACGGCGGCGCGCGGCTTCGATGCGCTCGGCTGGCACTGGTGGCCGGTCGACGCCGCCATCAACTCCATCCCCCATAACGGGCGCGCCGGCTGCAACTACTGCGGCCCCTGCCAACAGGGCTGCGTGAACCACGCCAAGGCCTCGGTCGATGTCACCTACTGGCCGCAGGCCATCGCGCGCGGCGTCGAGCTGCGCCCGCATTGCATCGCGCAGCAGGTCGTGATCGAGGGCGGACGCGCGACCGGCGTGATCTATCGCGATGCCGATAGCCGCGAGGTGACGCAGCCGGCCGCCGCCATCGCGGTCGCCGGCAACGGCATCGGCACCGCGCGTCTGCTGCTCGCCTCCGGCCTCGAGAGTCCGGCGCTCGGCCGCCACCTGATGTTCCACCCCGCCGCTTATGTGCGCGGCATGTTCCG
>DATIXH010000066.1:0-72979 GCA_035518775.1 Candidatus Acidiferrum sp. | reverse complement strand
CCGTTTCCTCGGCGCCCGCATGCAGACCGTGATCCCGATCTCGGCCGAAGGGCCGGTGGCCGGCGGAGTCTATGCCCATGACGGCTGGCTGCTGGACGACCGCGCCGGCGAGACCGAGCGCGTGCTGCGACTGGCCGATGCGGCGAGTCTCCCTGGCAAGCACAACTGGCAGAACGCCGCCGCCGCCTTCGCCGCCTGCGCCGCCGCCGGCCTGGCGACGCCGCAGATCGTCGCTGGCATCAAGAGCTATCCCGGCCTCGCCCATCGCCAGGAGCTGATCGCCACCATCGGCGATATCAGCTACATCAACGACAGCAAGGCCACCAACGCCGACGCCGCGGCCAAGGCCCTCGCCTGCTACCAGCCGATCTACTGGATTCTCGGCGGGCGCGCGAAGGAGACCGGCCTCGACGGGCTCGAGCCCTTCTATTCGCGCATCGCCCATGCCTTCCTGATCGGCGAGGCCAGCGAGCGCTTCGCCGCCGCCCTCGAGGGCCGAGTCGCCTGCACGAAGTGCGGCACGATGGCCGGCGCCGTCGCCGCCGCCCATCGCCGGGCGCAGGACGAGCGCAAGCCCGGCGCGGTGGTGCTGCTGTCACCGGCCGCCGCCTCCTTCGACCAGTTCGCCAATTTCGAGGAGCGCGGCGACGTCTTCCGCAAGCTCGTCGAGGCGCTCTGCGTCACGCCGATGCAGACCAACGGCGGCCCCGGCCGGCGGAGGCTGCAATGAGCATGACCTTCGCCCGCACAGATACCAGCCTGCTGTCCCGCTGGTGGTGGACGGTCGACCGCTGGATGCTGGCCGCCCTCGGCGTGCTGGTCTTCTGCGGCATCATCCTCGTGATGGCGGCAAGTCCGGCCGTGGCCGTGCGCATCGGTCTCGACCGCTTCTATCTCGTGCGCCACCATCTGGTGCTGCTGCCGGTCGCGCTCGCGATCGTATTCGGCGTCTCCCTGCTGAACCTGCGCAACCTGCGGCGGCTGGCCGTGATCGGCTTCGTGGTCGCGCTCGGCCTCACGGCGCTGACGCTGGTCGCGGGCAGCGAGATCAAGGGCGCCACCCGCTGGATCAATCTCGGCGGCTTCTCGCTGCAGCCGTCGGAGTTCCTTAAGCCCTGCTTCGCCGTGCTGGCGGCCTGGCTGTTCGCCTCCCAGCACGGCCGTGTACCCGTGCCGGGCAACCTCATCGCCATCGGCCTCTATCTGGTCGTCATCGCGCTGCTGCTGCTGCAGCCCGACCTCGGGATGACCGGCGTGGTGACCGCCACCTGGTTCGCCCAGTTCTTCCTCGCGGGCCTGCCGGTGCTGTGGGTCGTGGCGCTGGGCGCGACCGCCCTCGGCGGCCTCGGCGGCGCCTACTTCGCCTTCGCCCATGTGCGCGAGCGCGTCGACGGCTTCCTCGATCCGGCCGCCGGCAACAACTACCAGGTCGACCGCTCGCTCGAGGCCTTCATGAACGGCGGCCTCATCGGCCGCGGCCCCGGCGAGGGCACGGTGAAGTCGGTGTTGCCCGACGCCCATTCCGACTTCATCTTCGCCGTCGCCGGCGAGGAATTCGGCCTGCTGCTCTGCCTGCTGCTGGTCGCCCTGTTCGCCTTCATCGTGCTGCGCGGCTTCGCGCGGCTGCTGCACGAGAACAACCTGTTCGTGCTGCTGGCGACCGCCGGGCTGCTCGTCGGCTTCGGCCTGCAGGCCATCATCAACATGGCCTCGACCCTGCACCTCATGCCGACCAAGGGCATGACCCTGCCCTTCATCAGCTACGGCGGCTCCTCGTTGCTCGCGCTCTCGCTCGCCATGGGCATGGTGCTCGCCCTCACGCGCCGCCGCGCCGGCCTGGGAGACGCGACATGAGCGCCCCCATGGGATCAAGAGTCATCGTGCTCGCCGCCGGCGGCACCGGCGGACACATGTTCCCGGCCGAGGCGCTGGCCGGCGAGCTGCTGTCGCGCGGGCACGGCGTCGCCCTCATCACCGACCGCCGCGGCGGCGGCTTCGGCGAGCGGCTGCCGGCGGTCGAAACCCATCGCATCGCCGCGGGCGGACTCGCCGGCACCGGCATCGTGGGCCGCGCGCAGGGCGTCGTGCAGCTCGGCCTCGGCTTCTTCCAGGCGCGCGGCCTGCTCGGCCGGCTGAAGCCGGCGGTCGCGGTCGGCTTCGGCGGCTACGCCTCCGTCCCGACCATGTTGGCCGCGAGCCTCTCGGGCGTTCCCACGGTGCTGCACGAGCAGAACGCCGTGCTCGGGCGCGCCAATCGCCTGCTGGCCAAGCGCGCGACCCGCATCGCCACCTCGTTCTCCAGCGTCGCCTTCATCGCCGGGTCTAGCCCGGGGGCCGGCGGCGACCGCGCCGTGCTGACCGGGAACCCTGTGCGGCCCGGCATCACCGTGGTGGCCGATCAACCCTATGCGGCGCCGTCCGGTGGGGGCGTGATCCAGATCCTCGTCGTCGGCGGCAGCCAGGGCGCCCGCGTCTTCAGCCGCCTCATCCCGGAGGCCATTGCGCTGCTGCCGGCTGAGTTGCAGCGCCGCCTGCGCATCGCGCAACAGGCGCGCGCGGAGGACCTGGAGACCGCGCGCGCCAACTACGCGCCCCTGGCCGCGACCGTCGAGCTGGCGCCGTTCTTCGGCGACATGCCCGAGCGCCTGCGCGCCGCCCACCTCGTGATCTGCCGCTCCGGCGCCTCGACCGTCGCAGAGCTCACGGCGGCCGGTCGGCCGGCGATCCTCATCCCCTACCCGTTCGCAACCGACGATCATCAGACCGCCAACGCCCGCGCCCTCGATACCGCCGGCGCCGCCTGGCTGATGCCGGAGGCGCAGACCACGCCATCCATGCTGGCCGACCGCCTGGCCTCGCTCGCCGCCGATACCGAGCGGCTCGGCCGCGCCGCCGATGTCGCCCGCGCCCTCGGCCGGCGCGACGCCGCCGCCCGGCTCGCCGATCTCGTCACCTCCCTCATCCGCGGCAACGGCGCGAGGAAGGAGGCTGCATGATGACGCAGCTCCCCTTTCCGGTCGGCGTCGTGCACTTCGTCGGCATCGGAGGCATCGGCATGAGCGGCATCGCCGAGATCATGCACAGCCTCGGCTACAAGGTGCGCGGCAGCGACCAGGCCGACAACGCCAACGTGAAGCGCCTGCGCGGCATGGGCATCCCGATCGAGATCGGCCACCGGGCCGAGAACCTGGCCGACGCCGGCGTCATCGTCGTCTCCTCGGCCGTGAAGCCCGACAACGCCGAGGTGGTGGCGGCGCGCGCCAAGCTGATGCCGGTCGTGCGCCGCGCCGAGATGCTGGGCGAGCTGATGCGCCTGAAATGGTCGGTCGCCATCAGCGGCACCCACGGCAAGACCACGACCACCACCATGGTGGCCGCCCTGCTCGACGCCGGCGGCCGCGACCCGACGGTCGTCATCGGCGGCATCGTCAACGCCTACGGCACCAACGCGCGCCTCGGCAAGGGCGACTGGATGGTGGTGGAGGCTGACGAATCCGACGGCACCTTCCTGAAGCTGCCGGCCACCATCGCCGTCGTCACCAACATGGACCCGGAGCACCTCGATCACTACGGCACGGTCGAGGCGATGAACCGGGCCTACGAGGACTTCGTCAAAAACATCCCGTTCTACGGCTTCGCGGTGCTCTGCATCGACCACCCGGTAGTGCAGACGATGATCCCGCGCCTCTCCGACCGCCGCATCGTGACCTACGGAATGAGCCCGCAGGCCGACGTGCGCGCCGTGAACATCAACGTCGGCACCGGCGCCACGACCTATGACGTCGTCATCGCCGACCGCCAGCACGACGCCAGCCGCACCCTCGCCGGCTTCAAGCTGCCCATGCTTGGCTGGCACAACGTGCAGAACTCGCTGGCGGCCATCGCCGTCGCCAACGAGATGGGCATCCACGACAACATCGTGCGCCGCGGCCTCGCGAGCTTCGCCGGCGTGAAGCGCCGCTTCACCCGCACCGGCGAGGCCAATGGCGTCACGGTCATCGACGACTACGGCCATCATCCCGTGGAGATCGCCGCCGTGCTGCGCGCCGCCCGCGCCGCCGCCAAGGGGAAGGTGATCGCGGTGATCCAGCCGCACCGCTACACGCGCCTCGCCAACCTGTTCGAGGAATTCTGCACCTGCGCCAACAACGCCGACATCGTCATCGTCGCCGACGTCTATCCGGCCGGCGAGGCGCCGATCGAAGGCATCGACCGCGACTCCTTCGCCGCCGGCCTGAAGACCCGCGGCCACCGCCACGTGCTGGCGCTGCCCGATCCCTCCGCCCTCGCCGGCATGGTGGCCGAACATGCCGAGCCCGGCGACCTCGTGGTCTGCCTCGGCGCCGGCAGCATCACGAACTGGGCGCACGCCCTGCCGGAGGAACTCGCGAAGATCTACGCCGAGAGGAAGTTGCAATGATGGCGGCGGCGATGCGACCTCAGCGACTGATCGAGCGTCTGCCCGCCGTGCGCGGCCGCATGACGGAGAATGCGCCGCTCGCCGGCATCACCTGGTTCCGCGTCGGCGGACCGGCCGAGGTCATGTTCCGCCCGGCCGACCGCGACGACCTCGCCGCGTTCATCGCCAACAGGCCGGTTGACGTGCCGGTGACCGTCATCGGCGTCGGCTCCAACCTGCTGGTGCGCGACGGCGGCGTGCCCGGCGTGGTCATCCGCCTGGGACGCGGCTTCGCCGAGGTCGCCATCGACGGCACGACCGTGCGCGCCGGTGCCGCCACCCTCGACCTCAACGTCGCGCTCAGCGCGCGCGATGCCGGCGTCGCCGGCCTCGAATTCCTGTCGGGCATTCCCGGCACCATCGGCGGCGCCCTGCGCATGAACGGCGGCGCCTATGGCAAGGAGATGAAGGACGTGACCGTCAGCGCCGAGGCCCTCGACCCTGCCGGTCGCGTGCACCGTTTGAGCCTCGCCGAGCTTGGCTTCACCTATCGCCACTGCGGCGTGGCCGAAGACTGGATCTTCCTGTCGGCAGAACTCGCGGGTGCCAGCGATGCGCCGCAGGCGATCGCCGCCCGCATGCAGGAGATCCAGACCAAACGCGAAGACACCCAGCCGATCCGTACGCGGACCGGCGGGAGCACCTTCGCGAATCCCCGCAGCCCGGAGGCGCAGGGCCGTCGCGCCTGGGAGTTGATCGACGGCGCCGGTTGCCGCGGCCTCACGCGCGGCGGCGCCATCGTCTCGGAGAAGCACTGCAACTTCCTGATCAACACCGGCAACGCCACCGCCGCCGACCTCGAAGGCCTGGGCGAGGAGGTCCGCCGCCGCGTGTTCGAGCAGTTCGGCGTCGCGCTGGAGTGGGAGATCCGCCGCATCGGCGTGCCCGCGGGCGGCGTGAAGGAGGCCTCGGCATGAAGCGCGTGGCAGTCCTCATGGGCGGTCCGTCCGCCGAGCGCGAGGTGTCGCTGGTGAGCGGCCGCGAATGCGCACTCGGTCTGCGCCAGGCCGGCTACGACGCCTACACAATCGACGTGACCCACGACGTCGTGGCCCTCGTGCGCGCCCTCGATCCGCGCCCCGACGCCGTCTTCAACGCGCTCCACGGCCGCTTCGGCGAGGACGGCTGCGTGCAGGGCGTGCTCGAGTTCCTGAGCATCCCCTATACGCACTCCGGGCTGCTGGCCTCGGCGTTGGCCATGGACAAGCCGATGGCCAAGAAGCTGTTCGCGGCCGCCGGTCTGCGCTGCCCCGACGGCGTCGTCACGGACATCCGCACCGTCGAGCGCGGCGATCCCGTCGCGCGGCCCTACGTCGTCAAGCCCGCCAACGAGGGCTCCAGCGTCGGCGTGCGCATCGTGCGCGCCGGCGACAATCAGCCCGTGCGCGCCGCCGACTGGAAGTTCGATCCGCGCGTGGTCGTCGAGCGCTTCGTGCCCGGCAAGGAGCTGACGGTCGCCGTGATGGGCGACCGCGCGCTCGCCGTCACCGAGCTGGTCTCGCACACGGCCTTCTACGACTACGAGGCCAAGTACACCGAGGGCCGCACCGATCACCTGATCCCCGCGCCGATCCCGCAGCCGGTCTATGACGAGGCACTGCGCATGGCGAAGGCGGCGCACGACATCCTTGGCTGCCGCGGCGTGAGCCGTTCCGACTTCCGCTACGACGACACGGCAGACGGCGGACCGAATCATCTTTATCTGCTCGAAGTGAATACGCAGCCCGGCATGACGCCGCTGTCGCTGGTGCCCGAGCAGGCCAAGTATTGCGGCATCTCGTTTCCCGAGCTCGTGGGTTGGATGGTGGAGAACGCGCGATGCGACGCCTGACCGCCGCGATCCGTTCGATGGTGACGCGCACGCCCGCGCCGAAGGGCGGCGGGCGCAAGCTCACGCGCCGCAAGCCCTGGACGCGCACCAGCCGCCTCGCGATGATCTGGGGCAGCGCCGCCGCGGCGCTCGCGCTCGCGGCCACGGGCGTGGCTTGGCTGGTTCGCGACGGCTGGGTCGACCGACAGGTCGCGAGCCTGGACCGCGGCTTCGTCGCGACCTCGGCCCAGCTCGGCTTCACGGTCGACCGCGTGCTGGCCGACGGCCGCAACGAGACGACCTCCTCGCAGGTGCTCTCGGCCGTCGGCGTGCAGCTGGGCGAGCCGATCTTCTCCGTCGATCTCGAGGCCGCGCGGGCGCGGCTGCTGACGCTCCCCTGGGTGGCGACGGCGACCATCGAGCGCCGCCTGCCGGACACCTTATATGTACGCATCACCGAGACCACGCCGCTCGCCCTCTGGCAGCAGCAGCAGAAGCTGCACCTCCTGGGCGGCGACGGCCGGGTCATCGCCGATGCGCCGATCGAGCGCTTCGCCGACCTGCTGGTCGTCGTCGGTCCGGATGCGCCCGAGCATGCCGGCGAGCTTCTGGACATGATGGCGACCCAGCCGGAGCTGCGCCGCCGCGTCACCGCCGCCGTCCGCATCGGCGGCCGGCGCTGGAACCTGCGCATCGACAACGGCATCGACGTGAAGCTGCCGGAGCAGAACGGCGCCGCGGCCTGGGCAGAGCTGGGCCGGCTCGAGCGCGACTACGGCATCCTCGGGCGCGATCTCACCGTCATCGATCTGCGCCTTCCCAACCAGCTTCAGGTGCAGCTGGCGCCGACGGCCGTCGCCCGCCAGAAGGCCAAGGGTGACGACAC
This sequence comes from Candidatus Acidiferrum sp., assembly GCA_035518775.1. Classification (GTDB taxonomy): domain Bacteria; phylum Pseudomonadota; class Alphaproteobacteria; order Dongiales; family Dongiaceae; genus JBGPEQ01. The sequence continues at coordinate 65,824 of DATIXH010000066.1, read as the reverse complement.
GTGAGCGACGCGCAGCGGATGAAGAACGGAACCACGCATGACTCCGGCGGAGTCCAACTGGTCAACGGGTGGAGCAGGATGAGAAAGGCGAGACATGTGCCGCGCGGCGGCGTCGTCGCCGGCCTCGACGTCGGCACGTCCAAGATGTGCTGCTTCATCGCCCGCGTCGGCGACGAAGGCCATCCGCAGGTCATCGGCATCGGCCACCAGATTTCCCACGGCCTCAAGAGCGGCGCCATCGTCGACATGGAGGCGGCCGAGCGCGCCATCCTCTCGACCGTGCACGCCGCCGAGCAGATGGCCGGCGAGACCATCCGCGAGGTGGTCGTGAACGTCTCCGGCGGCCACCCGGCCTCGCACACCGTGCCCGTCGTCGTGGACATCGCGGGCCACGAGGTCGGCGACACCGACCTGCGCCGCGCCCTCGACCGGGGCACCCAGGTGAACGACGGCGAGGACCGCCGGCTCATCCACTCGATACCCATCGGCTACACGATCGACGGGAGCCGCGGCATCCGCGACCCGCGCGGCATGTACGGCGACCGCCTCGGCGTCGACATGCATCTGATCACCGCGGCGGCCGGGCCGCTGCGCAACCTGCAGACCTGCGTCGCGCGCTGCCATCTCGACATCCAGTCGCTTGTCATCGCGCCCTACGCCTCCGGCCTGGCGACCCTGGTCGAGGACGAGGTCGACCTCGGCGTCACCGTGATCGACATGGGCGGCGGCACCACGACCATCGCCGTCTTCTTCGACGGCCATGTGATCTACACCGACAGCATCGGAATCGGCGGCGGCCATGTCACCAACGACATCGCCCGCGGCCTTTCCACGCCGGTCGCGCATGCCGAGCGCATGAAGACCCTCTACGGCAACTGCATCCCTTCGCCCGCCGATGAGCGCGAGGTGATCAGCGTGCCGCAGGTCGGCGAGGAAGACCCCGCCAATTCCACCACCATCCCGAAGTCCATCCTGGTCGGCATCGTCCAGCCGCGCCTGGAGGAGACCTTCGAGATCGTGCGCGCCCGCCTCGAGCAGGGCGGCTTCGACAAGATCGCCGGCCGCCGCGTCGTGCTGACCGGCGGCGCCAGCCAGCTCTCGGGCGTGCGCGAATTGGCGTCGCTCGTGCTGGATAAGCAGGTGCGCATGGGCCGGCCGCTGCGCGTCGGCGGCCTCGCCGAGGCCACGGGCGGGCCGGCCTTCGCCACCGCCGCCGGCCTGCTCGCCTACGCCATCTCCGTGGATGCCGAACTGCCGCGGCCGAGCCGCGTCATCCGCGAGGAGCCGAACGGCCTGATCGGCCGCATCGGTCACTGGTTCCGTGAGAACTTCTGAAATGGGGGACAAAGTGAAGACCGCGTCTCCATGCCCAAACGTCGAATGAGCAAGATTGGAGGCTGTAAATGACGCTGAATCTGTCGATGCCCAAGAGTCATCACCAAAACTACGAAATCAAGCCGCGGATCACCGTCGTCGGTGTCGGCGGCGCTGGGGGAAATGCCGTCAACAACATGATCCGCTCGAACCTCGAGGGCGTCGAGTTCATCGTCTGCAACACCGATGCGCAGGCCTTGGCCCAGTCGATCTGCGATCGCCGCCTGCAGCTCGGCCTCAACATCACGCAAGGCCTGGGGGCCGGCTCGCGCCCCGACATCGGCCGCGCGGCCGCCGAGGAGGTCATCGACCAGATGATGGCCGAGCTCGACGGCAGCAACATGGTGTTCATCACCGCCGGCATGGGCGGCGGCACCGGCACCGGCGCCGCACCGGTCATCGCCCGCGCCGCGCGGGAGCACGGTATCCTCACCGTCGGCGTGGTCACCAAGCCCTTCCACTTCGAGGGCACCCACCGCATGAAGATCGCCGAGAGCGGCATCAACGAGCTGCAGTCGTTCGTCGATACCCTCATCATCATCCCGAACCAGAACCTGTTCCGGGTGGCGAACGAGAAGACCACCTTCGCCGACGCCTTCGCCATGGCGGACCAAGTGCTGTACTCGGGCGTGCGCGGCGTCACCGACCTGATGGTCATGCCCGGCCTCATCAACCTCGACTTCGCGGACATCCGCGCCGTCATGAGCGAGATGGGCAAGGCCATGATGGGCACCGGCGAGGCCGAGGGCGAGAACCGCGCCGTCGCCGCCGCCGAAGCCGCGATTTCCAACCCACTGCTCGACGACGTCTCGATGAAGGGCGCGCGCGGCGTCCTCATCAACATCACCGGCGGCTTCGACATGACCCTGTTCGAGGTCGACGAGGCGGCCAACCGCATCCGCGACGAGGTCGATCCCGAGGCCAACATCATCTTCGGCTCGACCTTCGACAAGCAGCTGGACGGCAAGGTCCGCATCTCCGTCGTCGCCACCGGTATCGACGCCGAGGCGGTGAGCCAGCCGCGGCCGGCCCTCACCCTCGTCGCCAAGGGCGGCCGCGTGATGAGCGCGCCGGCCAGCGCGCCGGTGGAGGTGCCCGCCCAGCAGGCCGCAGCCTACGCCGGCATGACCCGCATCCGCGACGAGCGGGTGCCGGAAATCGTGGCGCAGCAGGCCATGCCGGTCATGCAGGCGCAGGCCTACCAGCAGGCGCCGCTGCAGGCCGCCGTCGGCGGCGGCTATGCGCCGGCCCCGCGCATGACGCCGCCGCAGCCCGCCCCGGCGCCGCGCATCGACACCGCGGCGCTGGCCCGCGCCAGCATGCTGGAGCGGCCCGCGCCACGCGTCGAGCCGCGGCCGATGCCGCCGTCGGTCGAGCTTCCGCTCGCCGCGGCGCCGATGCCCGAGCCGGCACCGGAGCCGATGCGCACCGAACCGGTGCGCGCGGAGCCGGCCTACGTCGAGCCGCCGCGGGCGGAGCACGCGATGATGGAAGCCCCGGCGCCCATGCCGGCCGCGCCCGAGCCGGCCGCGCAGCCCGTCCTGGAGAAGCGGCGCGCCCCCGGCCTCTTCAGCCGGGCCGCCACCAAGGCGCTCGACCTGGCACGGCAGACCAGCGCCGACCTGCGCGAGGCGACGCCGTCCTCGATGATGAACCGGATCGCCAAGCCTGAGCCGGTCATGCGCGCCCCGGCCCCGCAACCCGCGGCGCCGGCGCCGCAGCCGGCCGCGCAGGCCCGGCTCGCCCTCGACCCGACCGACCGCCTCACGGCGCGGCCGAGCGAAGAGGACATGCTGGACATCCCGGCCTTCCTGCGCCGGCAGGCGAACTAGTCGGCCCCCTAGGCCAACCTCCAATCGACTGGGCGGCCGCACCCGCGGCCGCCCTTTTCTTTGGCTGCAAGACGGATTTTGCGTCCTTCGACAAGCTTAGGATGAGGGAAAGCCTTGGTGGCACAAAGAATGCCCCTCATCCTGAGCTTGTCGAAGGACGCACGGTGAGTATCCCAGTCTCCCCGCCATCAACCAACCATTCACCATCCCTCAACCTCTCTTAACTAAGGTGGCCGCGGTCATTAGCGGAGGCAGCAGCGCCATGGGTCCGCCCCTCGCGCTCGAGATCCATGACCTGGTCAAGAGCTTCGACCGCCCCGCGGTCGACGGCCTGGACCTCGTCGTCCGCGCCGGCGAGTTCTATACGCTGCTGGGGCCCAACGGGGCCGGCAAGACCACGACGCTGCGCATGGTGACGGGGCTGCTGCGGCCCGACTCCGGTTCCATTTCCGTGTTCGGCATCGATGCCCTCGCCGATCCGACGGCTGCCAAGCGCATCATGGCCTGGCTCTCCGACGAGCCCATGATCTACGACAAGCTGACGCCGTTCGAATATCTGGAGTTCGTGGCCGGGCTGTGGGGCGTCGACGCCACGATGGCCGAAGCCCGCGCCCGCGAGCTCATCGACTGGCTCGGACTCGCCCCCCATGCCCATGACCGCTGCGAGGGCTTCTCCAAGGGCATGCGGCAGAAGGTGGCGCTCGCCGGCGCCCTCGTGCACGATCCCAGGCTCATCATCCTCGACGAGCCGCTCACCGGCCTCGACGCCGGCGCCGCGCGCCAGGTGAAGACCGTGCTGCGCGAGCGCGTGTCCGCCGGCAGCACCGTCATCATGACCACGCACATCCTCGAGGTCGCCGAGCGCATGGCCGACCGCATCGGCGTCATCGCCGGCGGCCGCCTCATCGCCGAGGGCACGCTCGAAGACCTGCGCCGCCAGACCGGCCGCAGCGGCACCACCCTCGAAGACACCTTCCTCGCCCTCGTGGCGCAGCAAAGCGCCGCCGCGTGAGCAGCGCCGGCAGTCTCGCCTGGTTCGCGCAGCACGAGTGCCGCCTGGCCTGGCGCGATTGGCTGTCGATGATGACGGCCGGCCGGCGCCGCCGCGTCCGCACGGTGGCGGTCGCCCTCGTCCTGTTCGCCGCCTTCATGCATCTGATCGCGCTCGGCATGGTCGGCCGCTACGCGCAGGTCGGCACGCCCGACAAGCTGATCCTGGTCGTCGTCACCGGCAGCGCGTTGCTGTCCTGGGCGCTGATGCTCTCGCAGGCCATGGAGTCGGTGACGCGCGCCTTCTATGCCCGCGCCGACCTCGACCTCATCCTGTCCTCGCCGGTCGCCGCGCGCCGCGTGTTCTCGGTGCGCATCGCCGCCATGGCGCTCTCGACCATCGTCATGGCCATGCTGCTGGCCGCACCCTTCATCAATGCCCTGATCCTGCGCGGCGGCTGGCGCTGGCTCGGCGCCTACGGCGTCGTCGCCGCCATGGGCGCGACGGCGACCGCGCTGGCGGTCGGCCTCACGGTCGCGCTCTTCCACGCCATCGGCCCCAGGCGCACGCGGCTGATCGCGCAGATCGTGGCCGCCGTGATCGGCGCCATCTTCGTCATCGGTTTGCAGGCCGGCGCCATCCTCTCCTACGGCACCCTGTCGCGCGTCGCGTTCCTGGAATCGGACGCGGTGGCCGCGCTCGCGCCCGCCGTCGACAGCGTGGCCTGGTGGCCGGCGCGCGCCATCCTCGGCGATGTCGGCGCCCTGCTCGGCGTGCTGGCCTCGAGCCTCGCCCTGCTCGCCGGCGCGATCCTGGCGTTCGCGCCGCGCTTCGCCCATCACGCCATCGCCGCCGCCAGCATCGCCCAGAGCCCGGCACGCCGGCGCCGCGACCGCGCGCGCTTCCGCGCCGCCGCGCCGGCGGCGACGCTGCGCCGCAAGGAATGGGCGCTGCTGCGGCGCGATCCCTGGCTGCTGTCGCAGACGCTCATGCAGGTGCTCTACCTGCTCCCGCCGGCCCTGCTGCTGTGGCGCAACTTCTCGGGCGGCGCCAATTCGCTGGTGCTGCTGTCGCCGGTGCTGATCATGGCGGCCGGGCAGCTCGCGGGCGGCCTCGCCTGGCTCGCCATCTCCGGCGAGGACGCGCCCGATCTCATCGCCTCCGCGCCCGTCTCCGCCCGCCAGGTGCTGCGCGCCAAGATCGAGGCAGTGCTGGGCGGCATCGCCCTCGCCTTCGCCCCCTTCGTCCTCGCGCTGGCGTTCGCCGCGCCCTTCGGCGCCTTCGTCTCCGCGCTCGGCATCGTCGCGGCGACGGCCTCCGCCACCGCCATCCAGCTGTGGTTCCGTAGCCAGGCCAAGCGCAGCCATTTCCGCCGCCGCCAGACCTCCTCCCGCGTCGCCACCTTCGCGGAAGCGCTATCGTCGATCGGCTGGGCCGCCACCGGCGCCGTCGCCGCCGCCGGCAGCTGGCTGGCGCTGGTCCCCGGCCTGTTCACACTGGCCATCCTGGCCGGCGTGCGACTCATCAGCCCGACGCGGAACTAACCGCGCGGCCGGGACGTTAGGCCAGAGAACCGCAGCGGGAGGACGCATGGGCCATGGCCAAGCCGTCAGATAGTCGCAGCATGCGTGGCCGCGTCGAGCGGCTCGGCCACGACATCGAGACGATCAGGGCGCAGGAAGCGGCGGCTGACCGTCGCGCGGCCGATGAGGTCACTGACCTCGCGGCCCGCCACGGCGAGCTGCAGCGGCGACTGGCAGAGTTGGAGGCTCAGGGCAAGGCGGAGAATCACATCGATGGCGCGCTCGCCGCCGATCTCGACGGTCTCGCCGAATCGGTCCGCCGCTGGATCGATCGCCAGGACAGCAAGACCGCGCGCCAATAGTCGGGGCGCAGCAAACAAAATGCCATCATGAAGGGGCGCCCTGCGCGCGCCCGTCTTCACATCGCGCCGCAGCGAGGCTGGCGCGCGCAGCGCGCCCCTGCAATCTCTCCCTTCGCCCTCATTGATCTACGTCAGATCGAGATGGCGGTTCCTGCCGGCGCCGAGGCCGGCGAGCAGCGCGCCCGTGCCGATCACGAGGAACAGGATCCCGAGCGTGGACCAGCTGCCGGTCCAGCCGTGGAGCAGGCCGACCAGCAGCGGACCGGCCGCCGCCAGGCAATAGCCCACGCCCTGCGCCATGCTCGAGAGCTGGCCGGCCGTCCGCGCGTCGGGCGCGCGCAGCACGATCAGGGTCAGCGCCAGCGCGAACGAGGCGCCCTGGCCGGCGCCGAGCACGATCGCCCACAGCAGCGCGAGCGACAGCGGCCCGAAGACGCAGCCGAGCAGCCCCGCCATGTTGAGCGCCATAGAGATCACGACCGCCGGCCGCTGATCGCGCCCGCGCGTCGCCGCCACCGGCGTGAGCAGGGCCGCGGCGACCTGTGCGACGATCGAGACCGACACCAGCGCGCCGGCGCCCACGTCGCTCATGCCGCGGTCGCGCAGGATCGGCGCCAGCCAGCCGAACACGCAGTAGGCGAGCGCGGACTGCAGCCCCATGAACAGCGTCACCTGCCAAGCCAGCGCACTCGTCCAGATCCCGCGCAAGTCCACCCGCCGGCCGACGCCCGCCTCCGGCGTATCGCGCAGGCGGGGCAGCCACGCGACCATCGCCGCCAGCACCGGGAGCACCCAGGCGGCGAGCGCCCAGGCCCATGACCCCGCGAGGAGTTTGCTGAGCGGAACGGTCAGGCCCGACGCCAGGGCCGCGCCGGTCGACAGCGCCATCGTGTAGACGCCCGTCATCAGGGCCGCCGAGCGCGGGAAGTCCTTCTTGATGAGCGCCGGCAGCAGCACGTTGACGATGCCGATGCCGATGCCGATCAGTACAGAGCCGCTCAGCAGCGCCGGCACGGTGCCGGCACCCCGCATGAGCAGGCCCAGCACCAGCACGGCCATGAACAGGAACACCACGCGCTCGCTGCGCATCCACCGCGCCGCCACCGGCGCCAGCGGCCCGAACAGGCCGAGGCACAGCACGGGCGCCGTCGTCAGCAGGCTGGCGCCGGCCGAGGAGAGTCCGGTGTCGCGCATGATCTCCGGCAGCACCGGCGCCACGCTCGAGAGGGCCGGCCGCAGATTGAGCGCCACCAGAACCAGGCTGGCGACGAGAAGTACGCGATCACGCATGAGGACGCTCCGCTCGGCTGGCGGCAACTAGGCTGAATTTCGCAATCGCGATCAAGCCGCTTCGCGTACAGTGGAGCCATGACGAAACCGCTCACCACCCTCGACTACAGCCGCCGCCTCGAGCGCGTCATGGATCACATCGGCGCGCATCTCGACGAGCCGCTCGATCTCGAGCGGCTGGCCGCCGTGGCCTGCTTCTCGCCCTATCACTTCCATCGCATCTATCGCGCCATGACAGGCGAGACGGCGGCCGACACGCTGCGGCGCCTGCGCCTGCACCGTGCCGCCGGCGAGCTGGTAGAGGGCCATCCGGCCATCGAGCGCATCGCCCGCCGCGCCGGCTATGGCAGCGTCGCCGCCTTCGCCCGCGCCTTCCGCGCCGGCTACGGCGTCCCGCCCGCCGCCTATCGCAAGCAGGGCCGCCTGGTGCCGCCCTCGCCCCTCGCGACCGCAACGGAGACCGCCATGTACGACGTCAGCATCCGCGACCTGCAGCCGGTGCGCCTCGCCGCCCTGCGCCATGCCGGCTCCTACCAGGAGATCGGCGCCACCTTCGAGCGGCTGTTCGCCTGGGCCGCGGGCCGCGGCCTCATGAGTCAGCAGACGCGCGCGATCGGCGTCTACTACGACGATCCCGACGGCGCGCCGGCCGCCGCGCTCCGCTCGGATGCCGGCATCAGCGTCGGTCCCGAGGTCGCGCTCGAAAACGGCTTGCGTCTCCTCGAGGTTTCCGGAGGCCGCTACGCCGTGCTGCATCACCAGGGTCCCTACGCCGAGCTCAACAAGGCCTACCGCTGGCTCTATCGCGAGTGGCTGCCGCAGAGCGGCGAGCAGTGCGCCGATCGGCCGATCTTCGAGGAGTATCTCAACAACCCCCGCGCCCTGCCGCCCGAGCAATGGCTGACCGACATCTGCCTCCCGCTGGAAGGCCCGCAATAATTGGGGTCACTGTAGGGACGACCGGCAGGTCGCCCGTCTCTCCGTCGCACGGCGCCGCGGGCGACCTGCCGGTCGCCCCTACCCTTTCTTCCGCACCCGCCCGCCCTCGAGGTCCGGCAGGAACACCGTGAGCAGCCCGAGCGCCGGCAGGAACGCGCACACCTGATAGACGAAGGTGATGCTCGTGCGGTCCGCGAGCTCGCCCAGCAGCGCCGCGCCGATGCCGCCCATGCCGAAGGCGAAGCCGAAGAACATGCCGGCCACCATGCCCACCCGTCCCGGCAGCAGCTCCTGCGCGTAGACCAGGATCGCCGCGAACGCCGAGGACAGAACGAGCGCGATCACGATGCTCAGCACCTCCGTCCAGAACAGGTTGGCGTGCGGCAGCAGCAGCGTGAACGGCAGCACGCCGAGGATCGAGACCCAGATCACGTATTTGCGGCCGATGCGGTCGCCGATCGGACCGCCCGCGACCGTGCCGAAGGCATAGGCGCCGAGGAATACGAAGAGATGGATCTGCGCGCTCTGCACGGAGACCCCGAAGCGGTCGATCAGGTAGAAGGTGTAGTAGTTGGTGAGGCTCGCCACGTAGAAGTACTTCGAGAAGATCAGCAGCATCAGGATCGTGAACGCGCCGGCCACGCGCCGCCGCGACAGCTCCGGATGATGCCCGATCGGCACGGCGCGCGAGCGCGGCCGCGCCGCCCCGCTGCGCTGATACCAGCGCCCGACATTGAACAGCACGATGATGCCGAGCAGCGCCGCGAGCGAGAACCAGGCCACGCTCCCCTGGCCGCGCTGCAGCACGATGAAGGCCGCCAGCAGCGGCCCCGTGGCCGAGCCGAGATTGCCGCCGACCTGGAACAGCGACTGCGCCAGCCCGTGCCGCCCGCCCGAGGCGAAGCGGGCCACGCGCGAGGCCTCCGGATGGAACACCGACGAGCCCATGCCGACCAGCGACGCCGCCACCAGCAGCACCGGGAAACTGGAAGCGCTCGCCAGCAGCAGCAGCCCGGCGAGGGTGAAGCTCATGCCGACCGCCAGGGAGAAGGGCTGCGGCCGCGCATCCGTATAGGCGCCGACAGCGGGCTGCAGCAGCGAGGCCGTCAGCTGGAACGCCAGCGTCACCAGCCCGATCTGCCCGAAATCGAGGTTCAACGAGGTCTTCAGCATCGGATAGATCGCCGGCAGCAGCGACTGCATCATGTCGTTCAGCATGTGGCAGAAGCTGAGCGCGCCGATCACGGCCAGCACCGTGCCGCCAGCCGAAATCCGCTGCCCCGTCGCCGTCGTCTCGCTCACCCGAACTCTCCCGATTCAAGCCGCCGCATCGGGCCCGTCGCACCGAATCCGCGATTCGTCACGAAAATGCAGCCTCGCAGATCGCTCCCCCGCTGTCACCCCGATGAAAGCGCATGGCAGCCAATCATGGAGGTCGCAGTTCTCGACTCTTAAGCCGTCTATGCCCCCACTTCCGCTCGCGCCAGATACCACTCTTCCTCCAGCAAGGGGTTCTCCAGCGCGTAGCATTGACGCATACCGTTCATGCAGGCGGACTCCTCGCCCTCATGGCGCTTCGCGACAGCGGCGTAGAAGAGAGCTTGGCATAGCCGCCGACGCTTCGATACCTCCGCCTTCGCGAGGTCGGCCGAGCTACTCGCCATCAGTCTCAATGTCTCCTCAAAAGGCATTCGTCCGAGGACATAGAGTGCGAGAGGACCAGGCCAGAACTGGATTCGCCTCCCGTCCGACAGCCGCGACAGATACGCCAGAGCATGATCACGGGCCGCCTCATCCGGCACAGTTGCACCCGCGTACCAGAGCAGCAGGCCCTGGGATACGCCGCCAGCCGAGTCTGCGTAGCCGATCTGGCCCGACGCAACGCCGTCCACGGCACGCCGAAGCGTTCCGATCGCCTCCCCTCTTCCGCCCATCAGCCACTGGGCCGTCGCCATCTTTGTCAGATAGGGTTGCGCGCTTGGCGTCTTTCGATTCTTGATCTCGTTGGCGTGAGCGAATGCGTCGAAGGCCTCCTGCCATCGGCCAAGGCAGAGCAGGACGATGCCGCGGTTCGCGATCCACGGGGCGCGTTGCTGATCTCCCGCCGCCAGTGCGGCGTCATACGCTGCCAAGGCATCTGCGTAGCGATGTTCTTGAACCAGCTGCCAGGGATCATTCACCAGTTGTTGCATGAATCCTTCCGTCCGCGTTCGGGCCGCATTCTAACAGGAAAAAAGGCAACCCTAATCCTCCGCAAACGCATAGCCGCCGCCCCTGTTCGGCTCCGGCCACCGCGCGCTATCATCGGCCGGCCGTGCCGGTGTGCTTGTCGCCACAAGGGCACGGTCGTTTGCGACACCATCCCGCTTCTGGAGACTTCAGATGCCCGCATACCGCTCCCGCACCTCCACGCACGGCCGCAACATGGCCGGCGCCCGCGGCCTCTGGCGCGCCACCGGCATGAAGGACGGCGACTTCGGCAAGCCCATCATCGCCGTCGTCAACTCCTTCGTGCAGTTCGTGCCCGGCCATGTCCATCTGAAGGATCTCGGCCAGCTTGTCGCGCGCGAGGTCGAGGCGGCCGGCGGCGTGGCCAAGGAGTTCAACACCATCGCCGTCGACGACGGCATCGCCATGGGCCACGACGGCATGCTCTATTCGCTGCCCTCGCGCGAGCTGATCGCCGATTCCGTCGAGTACATGGTCAACGCGCACTGCGCCGACGCCATGGTCTGCATCTCCAATTGCGACAAGATCACGCCGGGCATGCTGATGGCCGCGCTCCGGCTGAACATCCCCGCCGTGTTCGTCTCCGGCGGGCCGATGGAGGCCGGCAAGGTCGTGCTGGCCGGGAAGGCCAAGGCCGTCGACCTCGTCGACGCCATGGTCGCGGCCGCCGACGAGCGCGTGAGCGACGCCGACGTCACGGTGATGGAGCGCTCGGCCTGCCCCACCTGCGGCTCCTGCTCCGGCATGTTCACCGCCAACTCGATGAACTGCCTGACCGAGGCGCTCGGCCTGGCGCTGCCGGGCAATGGCACGGTGCTCGCGACCCACGCCGACCGCAAGGGCCTGTTCCTCGAGGCCGGCCACCTGGTCGTCGACCTCGCCCGCCGCTACTACGAGCAGGAGGACGAGAGCGTGCTGCCGCGGCGGGTCGCGAGCTTTCCCGCCTTCGAGAACGCTATGACCCTCGACATCGCCATGGGCGGCTCCACCAACACGGTGCTGCACCTGCTGGCCGCCGCCCACGAGGCCGAGCTCGATTTCACCATGGCGGATATCGACCGCCTGTCGCGCCGCGCGCCCGTGCTGTGCAAGGTCGCGCCGGCGAAGTCGGACGTCCATATCGAGGACGTGCACCGCGCCGGCGGCATCATGGGCATCCTCGGCGAGCTCGATCGCGCCGGACTCATCGAGCGCTCTGTCTCGACCGTGCACGCGGCGACGCTCGGCGAGGCGATCGACCGCTGGGACGTGAAGCGCAGCAAGAGCGACAAGGTGCGCGACTTCTACCGCGCCGCGCCCGGCGGTGTGCCGACCCAGGTCGCCTTCAGCCAGGACCGCCGCTGGCCCGAGCTCGACCTCGACCGCGAAGCCGGCGTCATCCGCGACGCCGCGCATCCCTTCGCCCGCGACGGCGGCCTAGCCGTGCTCAAGGGGAATCTCGCCGTCGACGGCTGCATCCTGAAGACCGCCGGTGTCGACGAGAGCATCCTGAAGTTCTCCGGCCCGGCGCGCGTGTTCGAAAGCCAGGACGCCGCCGTGCAGGCGATCCTCTCCAACAAAGTGAAAGCCGGCGACGTCGTGGTCATCCGCTACGAAGGCCCGCGCGGCGGCCCCGGCATGCAGGAGATGCTGTACCCGACGAGCTATCTGAAATCGAAAGGCCTCGGCAAGGCCTGCGCGCTGATCACCGACGGCCGCTTCTCCGGCGGCACCTCCGGCCTGTCGCTCGGCCACGTCTCGCCGGAGGCCGCCGACGGCGGCACGATCGGCCTCGTGCGCGAAGGCGACATCATCGAGATCGACATCCCGGATCGCCGCGTCCATCTGGCAGTCGCCGACACCGAGCTCGCGCGCCGCCGCGCCGCCCAGGACGCGTCCGGCTGGAAGCCGTCCGAACCGCGCAAGCGCCACGTGACCACCGCCCTCAAGGCCTACGCCGCCTTCGTCACCAGCGCCGCCAAAGGCGCGGTGCGCGTGGTGCCGGACTGAAACACGCAAGGACGAGGAGTCGCGGAGATGCACGTAGGGGCGACCGGCAGGTCGCCCGCCGCGCAGCGAGCCGGATTGATGTGGGGACTCGCGATGTGCCAGAGAGGTGGGCGACCTTCCGGTCGCCCCTACAAGAATCTCCACTCTCCACGGCTCCGCATGCCGCAGCGTGAATCACCTTTCTTGATCAGACTCGTCCGTTCCACCATCACGGCCGCAGTCGCCGCGTAGCCCGATATAGCTCCCAGTCCGGCGCCGCCCTCATCTCTGCGTCCACCCTCAGCAACAGCGTGTTGCACTCGCGGATGACGGCGTTGATGCGGCGGCGCTCCGCCATCTCCACTTGGCTGAACAGGCCGTGCTTGCGCGCGTTGTCGTTGCCCTTGGGCGCCCCGATGCCGCGCGCGCCGCCGTGCTGGAAGCAGCGGCGCTTGCCCGGGCTCGGCGGCAACGGACAGCAGCCCCCGCGACGCAGGCGGGCTCCACAATGCGCGGCGGTCGCCGGCGCGTCGGCTGTACCCTCTTCTCGCCCTACGTCCATGCGCGTCCTCGACTGCTCGGTTTGCCGCACATAGCTCTTGAACATTCCAAGAACATACGGTATATTACATCGACATGTCAACGCGCTTTCGTTGCCGACTGCACCGTGCAAACAACAGCCGATGATCAGCCCCTCGATTGCCTATTATGCGACTGTGCCCCGCTTGGAGAACATCCGGAAGGCATGCGCTGTTTCGGATGTTACGCAATTTACGACAGCTTTGTTCCGCGAGTTTCGGAAATCGGGTCAGCGACTCTGCCCTATGATGTCGCGACCCGCACCCGCGGCCCGCCCGGCGCCGGTCCAGGCGCGCTTGAGGCGGCCGGGCGGCGCGCCTATAGTCCGCACGCGCGGGAGGATCGGCCCGGAACCACGGCCGCACGGCGTCGCTGCCCGCCAAGACGAAGCATGGGGACACGCACGAGATGACCATCATGAGCCCAGGCGCCGGCCGCCTCCTCCGCATTGCCGCGGCCTCGGCCGCCCTCCTCCTGCTGGCGGGCTGCGGCCTGTTCAGCAGCAAGGAGGACGAATATGTCGAGCGGCCGCCGGAGGAACTCTACGCCACCGGCCAGAGCTTCATGGCGGAAGGCGAATACAACAAGGCCGCCAAGGCCTTCGACGAGGTCGACCGGCAGCACCCCTACTCCGAATGGGCGACGCGGGCGCAGCTGATGTCGGCCTACGCCAACTACCTGCAGGACAAGTACGACGACGCCCTGATCTCGCTCGGCCGCTTCATCGACCTGCACCCCGGCAACAAGAGCGCGGCCTACGCCTACTATCTCAAGGCCATCTGCTACTACGAGCAGATCGTCGACGTCGGCCGCGACCAGAAGAACACCCAGCAGGCCTACGACGCGCTCAACGACGTCGTCACCCGCTTCCCCAACACCGACTATGCGCGCGACGCCGCCCTCAAGCTCGACCTCGCCCGCGACCACTTGGCCGGCAAGGAGATGGAGGTCGGCCGCTTCTACCTGGAGCGCAAGCAGTATCTGGCGGCCATCAACCGCTTCCGCCGCGTCATCGAGAACTACCAGACCACGACCCACGTGCCGGAGGCGCTGGAGCGCCTGACCGAGTGCTACCTGGCGCTCGGCATCAAGGACGAGGCACAGAACGCCGCCGCCGTGCTCGGCTACAACTATCCCGGCAGCGACTGGTACCAGGACAGCTACAGCCTCCTGACCAACGAGAACCTGCAGCCGATGAAGAAGGAAGGCTCCTGGCTCAGCGCCGTGTTCTGATGCCGGGCGTCGCGCGGCGATGCTGCTGAACCTCTCGATCCGCGACGTCGTCCTCATCGACCGCCTGGATCTCGAGATCGATCCCGGCCTCACCGTGCTGACCGGCGAGACCGGCGCCGGCAAGTCGATCCTGCTGGATGCCCTCGGCCTCGCCCTCGGCGGTCGCGCCGACGCGCAGCTGCTCCGCCCCGGCGCCAAGCAGGCCGGCGTCAGCGCCGAGTTCGCCGTCGACGCGGAACATGCCGTGCGCTCCCTGCTCGAGGAGCAGGGCCTGCCCAACGACGGCAACATCATCCTGCGACGCCAGCTCGGCGCCGACGGCCGCAGCCGCGCCTTCGTCAACGACGAGCCGGTCGGCGTCGCCCTGTTGCGCCGCATCGGCGAATCGCTGGTGGAGATCGAGGGCCAGTTCGAGCAGCAGCGCCTGCTCGACAGCGCCAACCACCGCGCCATGCTCGACGCCTTCGGCACTCTCGCCGACCAGGCCGCCAAAGTGCGCGACGGCTGGCGGCACTGGCGCGCAGCCGCTACCGCGCGCGCCGAGGCCGAGGCGGCCCTGGCGCAGGCGCGCCGCGACGAGGAGTATCTCCGCCACGCCGTCGCCGAGCTGAAGGACATGGACCCGAAGCCCGGCGAGGAGGCCGAGCTGGCCGAGACCCGCCGCCTGCTCTCCAATCGCGAGAAGCTGCTGGAGGCCGCCCACGCCGCCTTCGACGAGCTGACCGGCGAGCGCGGGGCCGACGGCCGCATCATGGCGGCCCAGCGCCGGCTCGATCGCATCGCCGACAAGGCCGGCGACCTGACCGCGCCGATCACCGCCGCCCTCGACCGCGCCGCCGCCGAGCTGGCCGACGCCGCCGACCGCCTGCGCCGCCTGGTCAACGATCCCGAGCTGGCGCCCCATCGCCTGGCCCAGATCGAGGAGCGCCTGTTCGCCTTGCGCGACCTCGCCCGCAAGCACGGCGTGCCCGTCGACGCCCTCGCCGAGCACGGCGCCAGGCTGGCCGCCCAGCTCGCCGCCCTCGACGACCAGAGCGGCCGCCTCGCCCGCCTGGCGCAGGAGGAGACCGCGGCGCGCCAAGCCTACGTGACCGACGCCGATGCGCTCAGCAAGGCGCGCGCCAAGGCGGCCCGCCGTCTGGACGCCGCCGTCAACACCGAGCTCCCCCCGCTCAAGCTCGACAAGGCCCGCTTCGCCACCCGCCTCGAGCTGCTCCCCGACGACGACTGGGGCGAGCACGGCCGCGAGCGCGTCGTCTTCGAGATCACCACCAACCCCGGCATGCCGCCGGGACCGCTCAGCAAGATCGCCTCCGGCGGCGAGCTCTCGCGCTTCCTGCTCGCCCTCAAGGTCGTGCTGGCCGAGGCCGATCCGGTGCCGACGCTCGTCTTCGACGAGGTCGACAGCGGCGTCGGCGGCGCCACCGCCGCGGCGGTCGGCGAGCGCCTGGCCCGGCTCGGCCGCAAGCTGCAGGTCCTGGTCGTCACCCACTCGCCGCAGGTGGCCGCCCGCACCGAGCAGCACTGGCGCGTCGAGAAAGGAGCCGCCGGCAAGAGCGCCGTCACCCGCCTCAATGTGCTCGACGCCAAGGGCCGCCGCGAGGAGATCGCCCGCATGCTCTCCGGCGCCAGCATCACCGACGAAGCCCGCGCCGCCGCCGACCGCCTGATGGCGGCGGCGCCCGCGCCGCGCCAAGCTCGCCGATGAAAGCGAATACACCCACGCCGGTCGACAAGCTGACGGCCGAGCAGGCCGAGGAGGAGCTCTCGCGCCTCGCCAAGGAGATCGCGTACCACGACGAGCTCTATCACCAGAAGGACGCGCCCGAGATCTCCGACGCCGACTACGACCTGCTGCGCCAGCGCAACGACGCCATCGAGGCGCGCTTTCCCGCGCTGCGCCGCCCCGACAGCCCGAGCCTGCGCGTCGGCGCCGCGCCGGCCACCGGCTTCGCCAAGGTCACGCATGCGCGCCCCATGCTGTCGCTCGACAACGGCTTCAGCGAGGAGGACGCGCGTGAGTTCGTCGCCCGCATCCGCCGCTTCCTCGGGCTCAAGGAGGATACCGCCGTCGAACTCGTGGCCGAGCCCAAGATCGACGGCCTTTCAGCCTCGCTGCGCTACGAGAACGGCGCCTTCGTGCAGGGCGCGACGCGCGGCGACGGCACGGTCGGCGAGGACGTCACCGCCAATCTCCGCACCATCACCGACCTGCCTAGGCGGCTGCAGGGCAAGCGCGTCCCGAAGGTCCTGGAGGTGCGCGGCGAGGTCTACATGCGCCACGCCGATTTCCAGAAGCTCAATGCCGAGCGCGCTAAGGCCGGCGAGCCCGTGTTCGCCAACCCGCGCAACTTCGCCGCCGGCACCGTCCGCCAGATCGACCCGAAGGTCACGGCCTCGCGGCCCCTGCGCTTCTTCGCCTATGCCTGGGGCGAGGTGAGCGAGCCGGTGGCCGAGACGCACTGGGATTTCCTGCAGCATCTGAAGGCCTGGGGCTTCGCCGTGAACCCGCTGGCCAAGCGCTGCAAGGACATCGACGAGGCGCTCGCCTTCCACGCGGAGATCGCGGCCCAGCGCGCCGAACTGCCCTACGACATCGACGGCGTCGTCTACAAGGTGAACCGCTTCGACTGGCAGAACCGCCTGGGCATGGTGAGCCGCGCCCCGCGCTGGGCCCTCGCCCACAAGTTCCCGGCCGAGCAGGCGCAGACCATCCTGCGCGCCATTCGCATCCAGGTCGGCCGCACCGGCGCGCTCACGCCGGTCGCCGAGCTGGAGCCGATCACGGTCGGCGGCGTGGTCGTGAGCCGCGCCACCCTGCACAACGAGGACGAGATCGCCCGCAAGGACATCCGCGAGGGCGACCATGTCATCATCCAGCGCGCCGGCGACGTCATCCCGCAGGTGGTCGCAGTGGTGCCGGAGAAGCGCCCACGCGGCAGCAAGCCCTACAAGTTCCCGGACCGCTGCCCGGTCTGCAACAGCCACGCCGTGCGCGAGGAGGGCATGGCCGTGCGCCGCTGCACCGGCGGCCTCATCTGCGCGGCGCAGGCGGTCGAGCGCCTGAAGCATTTCGTCAGCCGCAACGCCTTCGACATCGACGGCCTCGGCAACAAGACCATCGAGGAGTTCTGGCAGGAAGACTGGCTGAAGACTCCGGCCGATATCTTCCGTCTGAGCAAGCGCAGGGCGGCGCTGGAGGAGCGCGAGGGCTGGGGCCAGCAGTCGGCGGCGAAGCTGATGAACGCCATCGAGGCGCGCCGCAGTATCGCGTTCGAGCGCTTCATCTACGCTCTCGGCATACCGCAGGTCGGCGAGGCCACCGCGCGCCTCCTCGCACGCAACTACGGCTCGCTCGCCGCCTGGCGCGCGGCCATGATCGCCGCCCAGGATCCCGAGAGCCCGGCCTATCACGAGCTCGACAACATCGAGGGCATCGGCCCCTCAGTCGCGACGGACATCATCGCCTTCTTCGGCGAGGCCCATAACCTGAAGGTGCTGGACGACCTCGAGCGCGAGCTCAAAGTGCAGGACTTCGTGCAGCCCAAGGCCAGCGGCTCCCCCATCGCCGGCAAGACCGTGGTCTTCACCGGCGAGCTCGTCGCCATGACCCGCAACGAGGCCAAGGCGCGCGCCGAGTCCCTCGGCGCCAAGGTCGCCAGTTCCGTCTCGAAGAAGACCGACTACGTCATCGCCGGCGCCGACGCCGGCTCGAAGGCGGCCAAGGCCAAGGAGCTCGGCGTCACCATGCTCACCGAGCAGGAGTGGCTGGATCTCATCGGACAGTCTTAGGGGCGGCCTGATGCGACCGCCCCTGCATGAGGACCTCAGCCCTCGACGATGGCGTTCTTCATCGGACCCAGGATCCCCAGCAACTCGCCCTTCTCCTTCTCCGGCACCTTGAACTTGTCGAGCGCGGCCACCAGGTCCTCGACCAGCGCGTTGAAGTCGGCCTCCTTCACGCCCATGCCCTCATGGGCGGCCTTCATGTCCTTGCCGGTGTAGGTGCAGGGGCCGCCGGTGCCGTGGCAGATCAGGTCGACCAGCTTGCCCTTCAGGCCGGGAATGTCGGCGTTGGCGAAGAAGCTGTTGATGCGCTTGTCGTCGGCGACGTTGGCGACGAACTGATCGACGACCGCTGTGATCGCGGGCTTGCCGCCCAGGCGGGTGTACAGGCTCTGCTCGTGCATCTTGTTCTCGGCGCAGGCTGCCAGCGACAGACCGAGCACCAGCGCGCCGCCGAGCCGCAGCGTCCGCAAGGAAACAAAACTCATGGGAAGCCTCCCCTGACGAGTGTGAAGGAATGGACAGCACTGCTACGGCCCATTCCCGCCCTCGGATGCAGGCGGGGAGATGCTCGCGGAATCGTGAAGCCCCGCGCTCGGCCTTACGACCAGGAGCGCCGCGCAGCCGCCTACGCCAAGCGGCTGCGCCTCAGGCTGATGTTCCGGGAGGTCCGAATGCTGGTTGGAGGGCTCAGTCGACTTCGCCCTGGTACTGGACCTGATTGTCCTTCCAGACGAGATGCGGATGGGTGTTGCCGTAGAGCGGATCGGTATCCATCAGCGAGAGCGCCCGGTTGGTGCAACCGGAGAGCGCCAGCACACCCACAGCGACCATCATACTCAGCATTGCACGCATGGCTCGGTTCCCCTTTTCCATCGCCCACACGGGTGACAATAGACAAATCCAACCCGGACCGCTAGTTGACCGTGGGTCCCTTACTAATTTGTCAAGCTTACACCGGTTCCCGCCGCTTGTCAGGGGGCAAGCCGCCGGGTCGCCGCCGCCAGCCATTCGGCCGTCCCGGCATCGACCAGGGGCGCGATCGTGGCGGCCACCCGGGCGTGGTAGGCGTCCAGCCAGGCAACCTCGGCCGGGGCCAGGAGACCCGGGTCCACGAGGTTCCGGTCGATCGGCGCCAGGGTCAGGGTCTCGAATCCCAGCATGGGCCGGTCGGCACCCGCGACCGGGGCCTCCACCACCGTCACCAGGTTCTCGATCCGGATGCCGTAGCCACCGGTCTTGTAGAACCCCGGCTCGTTGGAAACGATCATGCCCACTTCGAGCGGCACCCGGTTCGGAACCTTGGAGATCCGGTGCGGCCCTTCATGCACGCCGAGATAGCTCCCGACGCCATGGCCGGTGCCGTGATCGTAGTCGAGGCCACCCGCCCAGAGCGCCATCCGCGCCAAGGCATCGAGCTGACTGCCGGTCGTGCCGCGCGGAAAGCGCGCGGCGCCGAGTGCGATATGCCCCTTGAGCACGCGCGTGAAATGGTCGCGCATCTCCGCCGTCGGCTGGCCGATGGCCACCGTGCGCGTGATGTCGGTCGTCCCGTCGAGGTACTGCGCGCCGGAATCGACGAGATACAGCTCACCCGGCTGGATGCGGCGGTTGGTGGCCGGCGTCACGCGGTAGTGCACGATGGCGCCGTTGGGGCCGGCGCCGGAGATGGTGTCGAAGCTGAAATCGCGGAACAGCTCGTTGGCGCGCCGGAAGTGCGCCAGCTGGTCGGCGGCCTCAATCTCCGTGAGCTTGCCGGAGACCGCATGCTCCGACAGCCACGCGAGGAAACGGGTCACGGCCGCACCGTCGCGCCGATGGGCCGCCCGCGCACCCTCGATCTCGACCATGTTCTTGCAAGCCTTGGGGAGCGCGCACGGATCGCTGGCGCGCACGATCTCCGCCCCCGCCGCGCCCAGCCGGTCGAAGATCCAGGCGGCGGCGCTGGTCGGATCGGCCAGCACGCGCCGCTTCTCTTGCCCGAGCCGGTCGAGCGCCGCCCCAAGTTGATCGGGTGCGTGAACGCGCACGGCATTGCCCAGATGCGCTTCCAGGCCGGGCATGAATTTGCGCCGGTCCATGAAAAGGTCGACGGCGCCGTCGGCGTGCAGGACGGCGAAGCCCAGGGGCAGCGGCGTCCGCGGCACGTCGCCGCCGCGGATGTTGAGCAGCCAAGCCAGCGAGTCCGGCCCCGTCAGCACGGCCGCGTCCACCTTGTCCGCCGCCAGCTTGGCCCCCAGGGTCGTCCGCTTCTCGACCGACTCGCGACCGGTGTAGCGCAGCTCGTGGGGGCGCACCGGTGCAATCGGGGGCGCCGGCTGGTCCGGCCAGACCGCGTCGAGCGGATTGTCGGCGCAGGCCACCAACTCGCCGCCGGCGCGCGCCGCCGCCCGCCGCAGCGACTCGAGCCCGTCCGGCGTGTGCAGCCAGGGGTCATAGCCGAGCTTCCCGCCCGCCGGCAGGGTCTCGGTGATCCAGGCTTCGGGCGGCTGATCCGTCACGTGGCGGGCGACGAACAACGCGCCATCGACCTGCTGGGTCACCTGCAGGGTGTAGCGCCCGTCGACGAAGATGGCGGCGGCCTGCCGCAAGACGATCGCCAGCCCCGCCGAGCCCGTGAAGCCTGTCAGCCACGCGAGCCGCTCGGCCCGCGGCGGCACGTATTCGCCCTGGTGCTCATCGGCGCGCGGTACGATGAAACCGCTCAACCCGCGCCGCTCCAGTTCGTCGCGCAGAGCGGCAACCCGGGCGGCCGCATCCGCCGGCCTTCCGGCAGCGGCAGCCGCCTTCGAGACCTTTTCGGCCCGATAGGCCTGCAGCTGGGCCTTCAGCGCCGCGCTGGGGTTGCTGGCGACGAGGTCGATCCAGCCGTCGGGATCCGCCGGCTCGGGCGCCCCCGCGACGCCCGCCAAAAGCCCCGGGAGATCGGCCGCGCCATAGCGCGAGCCGGCCGTCCGCAGCAGCTTTTCGACCGCCTCATCGCCCTGGTATGCAGTGCGAAATTCCGCCATATTTCTGCTCCGAATCGCGTCTGAAACAATGGCAATAATGTATTGAAATTAAGGAATTTTTTAGACTTTCCAATGCATGCGACGCGCGCATTGCTGCAATGCACAACCCCCTCTGACTGGCACCCCCTGAGCCGCTTATATTCCTCCCATCAGCCATAGGTAATGCCGGCGGTGGTCGCCGGCCAGAGAATTGTATCGGAAGGGGAATATCATGACCCGGTTGACTGCTAGCGAAAAGGTGATGCTGGGCCGCGCGATGGCGCCGGCCGCCATCACCCAGGCCCTTGCGTCGGAGACCGTCGGCGGCGCCCTGAGCGCCCTGGCCGCGGCTATCCTGCGCCCGGTGCGCCGGCGGGCCATCGCGGACCGGTTGGAGCGGCTCGATGAACGGATGCTCCAGGATATCGGGGTTCAGCGCTTCGAGATCGGCGCTATCGCCGATGCCGCCACGGCCCGTCAGGCGCCAACGGTTGGTGCGGCCCTTGGCAGTCTGCTCGCCCTGGTCGCCGGGAAGACCATCGCTTGGAGCGAGCGCCGGGCGGCCCTCCGCGAACTGAATGCGCTCGATGACCGCATGCTGAGCGACATCGGCATCACCCGCGCTGACATCCCGGCCGTTGTGGCCGGGATGACCGCCGCCGGCCATGCCGACAACACGGATCCGCTCGAGGCGGTCCGTCGCTGGGCTCGCAGCCGCGCCGCGGCGCAGGACTTGAACGGGCTCGACAACCGCACGCTTGACGACATCGGCATGGTGCGCGGCGATATCGACTGGGTGGCCGAAGAGCTGGCCGTCCGCTCGCTGCGTCCGGCCAACACCAATCAGGCGTCTCAAGTCGCCTAACCAACAGGCGTCCATGGTCAAGGACGGCGTCCCCTTCGTGGGGGCCGCCGTTTTTGCTGCGCAGCCTTCCCGAATTCCAGCACCGACCAGTCGTCGGACCGCCAGCGGCGCCGCAGCCTGAGCCCGTGGCGCTCCTGGGCCGCGATCACCTGCGGCTCCTGATCGTTCATCAGTCCCGACAGGATCGCGACACCGCCCGGCGCCAGATGCCGGCCGAAGCCGCGCGCCAGCCGGCACAGCGGCCCGGCCAGGATGTTGGCGACGATGAGATCGAACGGGCCCGCCCGTCGCACCGCCGGCGCCCCGAAGCCGTGACCCCGGACCACCCGCACGCGATCCGCTGCCCGGTTGATGCGCAGATTCTCGCGCGCCACCGTCACCGAGTTGAGATCGGTGTCGATCGCCAGCACCGGCACCGCCCACAGATGCGCGATGGCCAGCGCCAGGATGCCGCTGCCGCAGCCGAGATCGAGCGGCCGGCGGATGCGCCGCCCGCTCCGCGCCAAACGGTCGAGCGCCAGCAGGCAGCCGCGCGTGGTCTCGTGCCGGCCGGTGCCGAAGGCGATGCTGGCATCGATCTGCAGCGGGATCGCGCCGCGCGGCGGCCGCCCCTCGAAATGGGCGCCGTGGATGAAGAAGCGGCCGATGCGCAGCGGCGCCAGCAGCCGCTGCGTCTCCGCCACCCAGTTCTTCGGCGGCACATAGGCGATGACGGCCGGCGGCGCCCCGGCCGCCTTCAGGGCCGGGCGTACCACGGCCGCACGCGGCCGCTGCTCGCACAGCACCTCGACGCTCCAGCCCTTGCCGCCCTCGCCCTCGAAGCTCGACAGCGCCACGCCCAGCGGCTCGAGCACGGCTTCGACGGCGGCGGCCAACTCCGGCGGACGCTCCGCCGGCAACAGGACGCGGATCGCCCACAGGCCGCGCGCCGACTTCGGGATCGTCTTCACGGATGACCGGTCAGCCCGCCTGCTCCGCGGGCACGACGAAGCTCGCCATCACCTTCTTGCTGCCGGCCTTGTCGAAATCGATGTCGAGCTTGTCGCCGTCGACCGCGATGATCTCGCCATAGCCGAACTTCTGGTGAAAGATCCGCTCGCCCCGCCGGTAGACCACGCCGCTGCGCCCCGTCGGCCGGATCGGCACGTCGACGACGCGCGCACTCCACGGCCGCGTGCGCCGCCCCAGCGCGCCGAACTCGGGCGTCGTCTCGGCAAACCGCGAGGGCGAGGACCTGCCGGCTTCGAAGCCGACCACATCGGAGGACCGCTCGACATGCTCGCGCGGCAGCTCCGCGACGAAGCGCGAGGGCATGGCGCTCTGCCACATGTTGTGGATGCGCCGATTGGCGACGTAGCTGACGATGGCCCGCCGCTTGGCACGGGTCAGGCCCACATAGGCCAGCCGCCGCTCCTCCTCGAGTCCCACGGCGCCGGATTCGTCGAGCGCGCGCTGGTTGGGGAACAGCCCCTCCTCCCAGCCCGGCAGGAACACGACGTCGAACTCCAGCCCCTTCGCGCTGTGCAGGGTCATGACGCTGACCATCTCGCCGGGGTTGCCCTCGGCGTTCTCCATCACTAGGCTGACATGCTCGAGAAAGCCGGCGAGGTTCTCGAACTCGTCCATGGCCGTGATCAGCTCCTTCAGGTTCTCGAGCCGGCCTGGCGCCTCCGCGGATTTGTCCGCCTGCCACATGGCGGTGTAGCCGGACTCGTCGAGCACGATCTCCGCCAACTCGCCCTGCGGCATGCCCGCGCTCAGATTGCGCCAGCGTTCGAAGTCACGCAGCAGCGTGCCGATCGCCTTGCGCGCCGCCGGCTTCAGCTCGTCGGTCTCGGTCAGACGCGCCGCCGCTTCGCTCATGGCCACACCCTGCCGGCGGGCGAGGTTGTGGATGGCGCGGATCGTCGAATCGCCGATGCCGCGGCGCGGCGTGTTGATGATGCGCTCGAAGGCGAGATCGTCGTCGGACTGGTGGATGACGCGCAGATAGGCGAGGGCGTCGCGGATCTCCAGCCGCTCGTAGAAGCGCGGCCCGCCGATGACACGATAGGGCACGCCGAGCGTGATGAAGCGCTCCTCGAACTCGCGGGTCTGGAAGCCGGCGCGCACGAGGATGGCGATGTCGCCGAGCTTCACGCCCTTGCGCTGCAGCGCCTCGACCTCGTCGCCGACGAAGCGCGCCTCCTCCTCGCCGTCCCACAGGCCCTGCACCCTGACCTTCTCGCCCTCGCTCGACTCGGTCCACAGCGTCTTGCCGAGGCGGCCCTTGTTGTGGGCGATGAGGCCGGAGGCGGCGCCAAGGATGTGGTGGGTCGAGCGGTAGTTGCGCTCCAGCCGGATGATGCGGGCGCCCGGGAAGTCGCTCTCGAAGCGCAGGATGTTGCCGACCTCGGCGCCGCGCCAGCCGTAGATCGACTGGTCGTCGTCGCCCACGCAGCAGAGGTTGCGATGCTGCTGCGCCAGCAGCCGCAGCCACAGATACTGCGCCACGTTGGTGTCCTGGTACTCGTCGACCAGGATGTACCGGAACTGCTGCTGGTACTTCTGCAGCACGTCGGGATGGGCGGTGAAGAGCGAAAGGTTGTGCAGCAGCAGATCGCCAAAGTCGCAGGCGTTCAGCGTCTTCAGCCGCTCCTGATATTGGCGGTAGAGCTCGAGCGCGCGGCCGTGGGCGAAGTCGCCCTGTTCGGCGCTCGTCACCTTGTCGGGCGTGAGGCCGCGATCCTTCCAGCGCTCGATCACGCCGAGCAGGGCCCGCGCCGGCCATTTCTTCTCGTCGATGTCGGCGGCCTGGATCAGCTGCTTCAGCAGGCGGATCTGATCGTCGGTATCGAGGATCGTGAAGTTGGCCTTCAGGCCGACGAGTTCCGCATGCCGGCGCAGCAGCCGCGCCGCCAGCGAATGGAAGGTGCCGAGCCACCATCCTTCCACGGGCCGGCCGATGAGCGCGCTCACCCGCATCTTCATCTCGTTGGCGGCCTTGTTGGTGAAGGTGACGGCGAGGATCTGCGAGGGATAGGCGCGGTTGGACGTCAGGATATGCGCCAGCCGCGTCGTGAGCACACGAGTCTTGCCCGTGCCGGCGCCGGCCAGCACGAGCACCGGCCCGTCGATAGCCTCGACCGCGGCCCGCTGCGACTCGTTCAGCGACTCGACATAGGCTCGCGGCGGTGGCGCGGGCCGCTGGTGCGAGGAGTGAGCCAGTTCCGTCATTGCGGCTGTATAGCACCGAGTCGGCGATGTCTCAGCCGGGAAATTCGGGCCGGCAGCGCACTCCGCCCAATGCTCCGCCGCCCCCTTTGCCCGGCGCCTCGCCGCACCGATATATTGATGGCAATGGACAGCCGCCGCTTCATGCGCATCGCCAAGGCGCTCGCAGACCCCACGCGGTTCTCGATCCTGGAACGGATCGCGGCCGAGCCCGACGTCGCCTGCCAGCGGCTGATCGAGGAATTCGACGTCACGCCCGCCACCATGTCGCACCACCTGAAGGAACTGGGCGGCGCCGACCTCGTGGAGATGCGGCGCGAGGGCAAGTGCGGCTACCTCACGCTGCGCGTGGAGACCTTCGCCGCCTATCGCGACGAACTCGGCCGCCGCCTGGGCGCACCGGCGAAGCGCCGCCGGGCTTGAAACGGGGCGATCGGTTCATTAGTTAGACGATTATCTAATCATCAAACATATGAGGTCGCTCATGTCCAAGCCATTGGAAGGCAAGGTTGCACTCGTCACCGGCGGCTCCCGCGGCATCGGGGCCGCTATCGCGCGCCGGCTGGCGCGGGACGGCGCCAAGGTCGCCGTCAACTATTCCTCTTCGAAGCAGGCCGCCGAGGCGGTCGTGCGGAGCATCAAGGAAGAAGGCGGCGAGGCCGCGCTGGCGCCCGGCGACGTCGGCGCGAAGGACGGCCCCGCCAGGATCGCGGCCGCCGCGCGCGACGCCTTCGGCCGCATCGACATCCTCGTCAACAACGCTGGCGTGCTGGATATCGCAACCCTCGACGAGGCGACACCGGAGCATTTCGAGAAGGTCTTCGCCGTCAACGT
Organism: Candidatus Acidiferrum sp.; assembly: GCA_035518775.1. Lineage (GTDB taxonomy): Bacteria > Pseudomonadota > Alphaproteobacteria > Dongiales > Dongiaceae > JBGPEQ01. Next base: position 39,816 of record DATIXH010000066.1, on the reverse strand, counting down.
CTTCGGCCTCGCGGCGATGACGCGGGCGGCGGCGCCCCATCTGCCCGACCAGGGCGGTCGCGTCATCAACACCTCGTCGATCGGCGCCCGCGCAGCCATCCCCGGCCTCGGCGCCTACGTCGCCAGCAAGGCTGCAGTCGACGCCCTCACGCGCAGCTTCGCCGCCGAGCTCGGCCCGCGCGGCATTACCGTCAACGCCGTGGCGCCCGGCACCACCGATACCGACATGCTGATCCGGGATCCGAAGTTCCTCGATGAGGCGGTCGCCAAGACGCCGCTCGGCCGCGTCGGCCAGCCGGCCGACATCGCCGCCACCGTCGCCTTCCTCGCCTCACCCGACGCCGGCTGGGTCACCGGCCAAGTGATCGACGCCAGCGGCGGGCTGCGGGTCTGACGTTTCCGGTTGGGGACCAGGTGCAGCGCCCTTAAGCTCGGCTGGGATTCATCCGAGCGAGGGCGCGTGCACCATAATCCGGCGACTGACCACCACGGTCTCAAATTCAATCCGTTCAAGAGCTGCACCGTGCCGCGGCCGATCGGCTGGCTGTCCAGCGTCAGCCCTACGGGCGTTGCCAATCTGGCCCCGTATAGCCAGTGGCAGAACCTGACCTTCGATCCTCCCATGGTGATGTTTGCCGCCAACCAGTATCCGGATGGGCGCCGCAAGGACACGGTTCTGAATGCCGAGTTGACCGGCTGGTTCGCCTGGAACATGGCGGTCTACGAACTGCGTGAAGCCGTCACGCCAGCGCCAGCGCCGTACCGTCGGACGTGGACGAGTTCGACTTGGCCGGCGTGACGAAGGCGCCCTGCGTCGATGCGCCTTGTCCGCGAGTCGCGGAATCGCCGATCCATTTCAGTGCCGCTATCTGAGCACGCACCGCCTTCGGGGCAACAGCCCGGAGGCACGGTCGACGTCGTCTTCGCCCGCGTCGAGCGCATCCATATCCGGGACGATGCGATCGGTGCCGACGGCAAGATCGACGTGAAGCGCCTCCGGCCGATCGCAAGGCTGGGCTATTACGACTACACGGTCGTCGATGAGATCTTCGAAATGCGGATCCCCGGCGCCAGCGCCGCGGAACTCGCGGGACTGGAAGGGTTGCCGCGATAGAGCCGCGGCTCGGCCAGTCTCTCAGTCACCGGCCCGCATGCGCACGTAGCTGCCCGGCGCATCCTCGATCGCCGGCAGCGCGCCTGCGCCAGGATCACGCGCCGGCACCATCCCGCCGCCATACTGCGCGACCCAGGCTGCCCAGTCGGTCCACCAGGAGCCGGCGTGGCGCTGGGCGCCGGCCAGCCAGTCGTCGGCCGCGGGCGAGTTCTGCGCGTTCGTCAGGTAGTGGTATTTGTTGGCCGCGGGCGGGTTGATCACGCCGGCGATGTGGCCAGAGCCGGAGAGCACGAAGCGATAGGGGCCGCGCGCCAACTGGCTGAGCGCGTAGGTCGCCTTCCAGGGCGCGATGTGGTCGCTCTCGGTCGAGAGCTGGTAGATCGGCAGGTCGACGTCGCGCAGGTCGAGCGTCTCGCCCGCCAGCGTGATACCACCGGGCCGCACCAGCCGGTTCTCAAGGTACATGTTGCGCAGATAGAAGCTGTGCATGGCCGCGGGCATGCGCGTGGAATCGGCGTTCCAGTACAGGAGATCGAAGGGCAGCGGCTCGCGCCCCAGCAGGTAGTTGTTCACCACGAACGACCAGATGAGGTCGTTGGCGCGTAGAAGGTTGAACACCGTCGCCATGTGCCGGCCTTCGAGATAGCCCTTCCTGGCCACATGCTCCTCGAGCAGGCGGATCTGCGCGTCGTCGATGAACACCTTCAGTTCGCCGGCCTCGGCGAAATCGGTGAGGGCGGTAAAGAAGGTGGCGCTGGCCACGCGCCTGTCGCCGCGTTTCGCCATCCACGCCAAAGTGCAGGCCAGCAGCGTGCCGCCGATGCAGTAGCCGATGACGTTGGCCTCGCGCTCGCCGGTCGCCCGCTCGATGGCGTCGAGCGCCGCCAGCGGCCCCTCCAGCATGTAGTCGTCGAAGCGCTTCTGCGCCAAGCGCTCGTCCGGATTGACCCAGGAGATCACGAACAGCGTGTGGCCCTGGTCAACCGCCCACGTGATGAAGGAGTTCTGCGGCTTCAGGTCGAGGATATAGAACTTGTTGATCCAGGGCGGGATGATCAGCAGCGGCCGCCGCTGCACCTCCGGCGTCGACGGCGCGTACTGGATCAGCTGCATGAGGTCGTTCTGGAACACGACCTTGCCGGGCGTCGTCGCCACGTTCTCGCCCAGCTTGAAGGCGCGCTCGTCGGTCATGGCGATCGAGAGCCGGCCGCGCCCGCGCTGCAGGTCCTGGATCAGGTGCTCGAGGCCGCGCACCAGGTTCTCGCCGCCGCTGTCGAGCGTCTCGCGCAGCACCTTCGGGTTCGTGACGACGAAGTTGGTGGGCGCGCAGGCGTCGATGAGCTGGCGCGTATAGAACTCGACCTTGCGCCGCGTCTCCTCGTCCAGGTCCTCCACCTCGCGCACGGCCGATTGCATCCAACGCGCGTTCAGCAGATAGGCCTGCTTCAGATAGTCATAGGCCGGATGCTCGCTCCAGGCGGCGTCGGCGAAGCGGCGGTCGTCGCGCGCCGGCGCCGCCAGCGGCTCCACGACCTCGCCGTCGAGCTTGCGCGCGAACGCGCTCCACAGCGACACATGCTCGCGCCACAGCTCGAACTGCGCCGCCGCCAGGCGGCCGGGATTGGCCGCGGCGCGCCCCGCGAACTCGGCGAAGGCGCCGGCGATGACGGCGGGATCGGGAATCTGGAAGTGGTCCTCACCGTCCGGGCGCATGGCCCCTTCGGCGAGCAGCTGCTGCGCCCGTTCCAGCAGGTTGCGGATCCGTGCCGCCTGCAGGAGCGGATCGGGTTTCGCCTGCCCCTGCGCCGCTCCGGACGAGGATTGATCCGCCATCGCCGTCTACGACCCGGTGCCGGTCAGCCGCGCATGCGTGCCGAGGTCGCCCGACCAGAGATAGATCGCGAGCAGCGGCGCGTCGCCTGCGCGAGTGGCGTGCGCCACCTCCGAGCCATGGTGGATGACGGCGCCCGCCGGCTCGCGACGCCAGGGACCGTCGCCGCGCCACCAGTCGCCGGCATTGAGCGGCACATAGAGCTCGACCGCCGGGTGGTGGTGCTGCGGATAGTGGGTATGCGGCCCGAGCAGCAACACGCCGAGCGCGAGGGCGGCGTGGCCGACGAGGGCTGGGGCGCCATCCGCCGGGCCCGCGATCACGGCATAGCCATAGCGATCCAGGAAATCGGCTGACGGCGGCGAGCGGCGGTAGTTCGGATTCTGCACCCACGCCAGCCACGGGCCCAGCGCCCGCAGCGCCCGGCGGATGCCGGCCAGCGGCTCCGGCGCCCCGGACATCTCGAAGGCCGGCGCCCAGAACCGGCAGACCGGCAGAGCAAAGGGCGCGGCCGCCTCCGGCGCATGCATGGCCGCGTCCCGGAGCTCCTGCAGAAGCTCGCCGAAGCGCCGGAAATCGGCCGCTGCGCTCCCGTCGCGCGCCGCCGCCCCCTCGACAAGGCGGGCCAGATCGGCGAGAAAGACGGCAAGATGCTCCGCTGGTTCTCTCATCGGCTGCCATCATAGTTCATCGGCCGCGGTTGCCGCACGCACCCGCTGCCTCTTTCTACCCGCCAATCATGACAAAGACGATCGATCGCATTCCTTTGCTGCCCTACGGCCTGGATGCCGCGCGCCAGCTCACCGTCCACCGTTATGGGACGCCCGGGGCGCGGCCCAAGGCCTATCTGCACGCCTCGCTGCATGCCGACGAGGTCCCGGCCATGCTGGTGCTGCACCATCTCGTGCGGCTGCTGGACGAGGCCGACCGCGCCGGCGCGATCAAGGGCGAGATCGTGGTCGTACCGATGGCCAACCCGATCGGCATGTCGCAGGTCGTCAACGCGCGCCACGTCGGCCGCTACGAGCTGGCCGGCGGCGGCAACTTCAATCGCAACTGGCCCGATCTGTTCATCGGCCTCGCCGACCGCGTGCGCGACCGCCTGACCGACGATGCCGCCCGCAACGTCACGACCGTCCGCGCCGCCATGGTCGCGGACCTCGCGGCCCGCACGCCCGGCAGCGAGTTCGCCAGCCTGCGGCTGGCGCTGGCGCGCCTGGCCGTCGATGCCGACATCGTGCTCGATTGCCACTGCGACAGCGAATCCCTGCTGCACCTGTTCCTAGTCCCCGCCCACTGGCCGTCGGCGGCCGATCTGTCCGCCGAGATCGGTAGCCGCGCCACGCTGGTCTCGGAGGATTCCGGCGGCCACGCCTTCGACGAGACCTTCAGCACGCCCTGGACCCGCCTCGCGCGCGCGATCCCGGACAAGCCCGTTCCCGCCGCCTGCCTGTCGGCGACGGTCGAGTATCGCGGCCAGGCCGAGGTCGGCGACGAGTGGGCCGAGCCGGATGGCCGCGCCCTGTTCCGCTTCCTGCAGCGCCGCGGCCTGGTGGCCGGCGATCCCGGTCCGCTGCCGCAGCGGCAGTGCGAGGCCACGCGTCTCGACGCCTGCGATGTCGTGCGCACGCCGGCCGCCGGCATCGTGGCCTATAAGCAGCCGCTCGGCGCGACCGTGACGGCCGGCACCGTGATCGCCGAGATCGTCGATCCCACCGCGGCCGACCCGCGCGCCGCCCGCACTCCCGTCCGCACAGTCGCCGACGGCCTGCTGCTGTCGCGCCGCATCGACAAGCTGGTGCGCCCCGGCGATTCCCTCGCCAAGGTCGTCGGCACGAAGCCGCTGCCGAGCCGCACGGGCGACCTGCTGGAAGACTGAGCGCGCCGCATGGACCTTGTAGGGGCGACCCCATGTGGTCGCCGTTGTTCAGCGCCTATCCATCCAGATGCGCGCTGAGCGGGCGGCGACGTGGGGCCGCCCCTATAACGATACCGCCTGAACCTCACGGCCGCGCGAGACGCCCCCACTTCGCCACAGTCCCACCAATATCGCTCCACATTGCGGCGATAGCAACCCAGCCTGCCGCGCCGCGCGCAGTGGGTCGACCGGACGCGGCCGTCACCGCCTCTCGAGGGGAACCACTGCCATGACAACGATCCGATCGAATCACCGCAAGCCCTGCGGCCCTGCGTTGTGCGCCGCCGCCCTGCTCGCCCTTGCGGCCTGCGGCCGAGCCTATGCGCCCGCGAGCTCGACCGGCACTGTTGCGATGGGGCCGCCGATCAGCGTGCCCCAAGCCGCCGAGGCGCATCCAACCGTCGACACCAAGCAGCAGAAGTCGATCGCGCAGGGCGCCGCCGGGGCCTTGGCGGGACAGAACCTCGTGATCGGGGGTGGCGGAACGTGGACCCAGCCGCCCGTCAACAACGAGCGCTACCAGGACGTCGCTCCCAATCCGGTGAAGATCGCGGCCGAGGAGCCGGTCTCGACCTTTTCCATCGACGTCGACAGCGCCTCTTACAGCAACGTGCGGCGCTTCCTGCATGAGGGCACGCTGCCGCCACGCGATACGGTGCGCATCGAGGAGATGGTGAACTATTTCGACTACGCCTACGACCTGCCGAAGGAGCGCACGGCGCCCTTCGCCGCGTCGGTCGCGGTCATGCCCACGCCCTGGAACCCCGGCACGAAGCTGCTGCATATCGGCATCAAGGGCTACGACATGGCGCGCACCGAGCGGCCGCGCGCCAACCTTGTCTTTCTGATCGACGTCTCCGGCTCCATGCAGAGCCCGGACAAGCTGCCGCTGGTGAAGCAGACCGTGAGCGACTTCGTGCGCCATCTCGACGAACGCGACCGCGTCGCCATCGTCGTCTATGCCGGCAACGTCGGCACGGTGCTGGAGCCGACGCCGGCCAGCAACCAAGCCCGCATTCTCGCTGCCATCGACGGCCTCGAGGCCGGCGGCTCGACCGCCGGCGGCGAGGGCATCCGCCAAGCCTATGAACTGGCCGAGCGCAATTTCGACAAGGCCGCCGTCAATCGCGTCATCTTGGCCACCGACGGCGACTTCAACGTCGGCATCATCGATCCCCAGGCACTCGAGGATTTCGTCGCCCGCAAGCGCGAGACCGGCATCTATCTCTCGGTGCTCGGCTTCGGCACCGGCAACATCAACGATCTGCTCTGGCAGAAGCTCGCACAGAGCGGCAACGGCAACGCCGCCTATATCGACAGCCTGATGGAGGGCCACAAGGTGCTGATCGACGAGGCCTCCTCCACGCTCTTCCCGATCGCCAACGACGTGAAGATCCAGGTCGAGTTCAACCCGGCCGTGGTCGCCGAATACCGCCTCATCGGCTACGAGACGCGCGCTCTCCGGCGCGAGGACTTCAACAACGATCAGGTCGACGCCGGCGAGATCGGCAGCGGCCACGAGGTGACCGCGCTCTACGAGATCACGCCGGTCGGCAGTCCGGCGCGCCTCGACGATCCCTTGCGCTATGGCACGCAGACCGCTCCGGCCGCGGCCGACCGCGGCAGCGAGTATGCGTTCCTACGGCTGCGCTACAAGCTGCCGGGCGAGCAGGCGAGTCGCCTGATCGAACGGCCCGTGACCCGGTCCGACGAGTATGCCGGCATCGATCGCGCCCCAGCGGAGGCCCGCTTTGCCGTCGCTGTCGCCGCCTTCGGCGAACTGCTGCGCGGCGATCCCTACCTCAGTCAGTATCGCTACGACGACGTGCTCGCCCTCGCCCAGACGGCGCGCGGCACGGACGAGTACGGCTACCGGGCGGAGTTCGTGCAGCTGGTACGCATCGCCGAGGGAGCGCGGGCGCAAGCCGCGCTGCAGTAGGGCGCCGCACGCCTCAGCGCGGCCGCGCGTTCGCCAGGTTGATGCGCCTCCCGGCCTCGGGCGGGAGCGGCAGGGCGGCGTGCGCGCGCTTGGTCGCGGCCAGGAACTCACGCAGCGGCTCCGGGAAGGCGACGGCCTTCCGCTGGCGGAGATCGACGCACATGATCAGCCACTCGTCGGTGGCCGCCAGGAAGCCCTGCCCGGCATGGTACATGCACTGGATGAAGTGCATGCGCTTGGCGTCGAAATCCACCAGCTGGGTGGTGATGCGGAGCCGGTCACCCTCGCGTACTTCGCGCTGATAGGTGATGTGCATCTCGGCGGTGAAGGTCGATATCCCGGTTTGCCGGACGGCCTCCCCGTCGACCCCCATGACCAAGTAGAGTTCGTCAAAAGCCAGGTCGAACGCCTTGATGTAATAGGCAACATTCATGTGGCCGTTGTAGTCGATCCACTGCGGCCGCACGCTCACGCGATCCGTTTCGAAGGGAGCGCGGATTCTTGAAAGATCCAGCCTGTCCATCGCCAGCGCCCTGCAGGATTGTTGCCGCACCATAGCCGGCCGTCAGAGCCGCGCAACCCCGCGCCGCGGCGCTTTGCAGCGTCCGCAAAAAACACCGCCATTGACAGCATTTGGCAGCCGGGCCTAGGGTCGCGCCAGTGGCGGTGGGCGGGCCTCAAGTGCCTGATCGGCCGCCGACAAAAGAGAATCTTCGGAGGCATCCAAATGAAACGACATATTCTGGGAGCAATGGCCGTTTCGGCTGTCGCTCTCTGCCTGAGCTTTGCGGCCGAGGCGAAGAGCACGCTCGTTTATTGCTCGGAGGGCAGCCCGGAAGGGTTCGGTCCGCAGCTGTATGACTCGGGCACGACCCTGGACGTCGTGCGGCCGGTGTTCAATCGGCTGGTCGAGATCAAGTTCGGCACCACCGATCCCATGCCGAGCCTGGCAGAGAAGTGGGACATCTCCGACGACGGACTCACCTATACGTTCCATCTGCGGTCGGGCGTGAAGTTCCAGAACACGAAGGTCTTCAAGCCGACGCGCACGCTGAATGCCGACGACGTCGTGTTCAGCTTCAACCGGATGCTCGACAAGAGCAACCCGTACCACGACGTGAACGGCGGCTCCTACGCGTACTTCGAAGGCATGGACATGCCCAACACCATCAAGAGCGTCGAGAAGGTCGACGACATGACGGTGAAGGTGACGCTGACCCATCCGGAAGCGCCGTTCATCTCGGAAGTCGCGATGGAATGGGCTTCGATCCTTTCCAAGGAATACGCCGACCACCTCGAGAAGGCCGGAAAGAAGGAGCAGATCGATCAGATTCCGGTCGGCACCGGCCCCTTCGTGTTCGTCGACTACCAGAAGGACGCGGTGATTCGCTACAAGGCCAACCCCGACTACTGGCGCGGCAAGCAGAAGCTCACCGACCTCGTCTTCGCGATCACCAAGGATCCGGCGGTCCGCAAGGCGAAGCTCGTCAAAGGCGAATGCGACATCATTCCGTATCCCGCCGCCGCCGATATCGAGGCGCTGAAGGCCGATCCGAAGCTCAGGGTCGAGGAGCAGAAGGGCCTCAACATCGCCTACCTCACCATGAACGCCACGATGAAGCCGTTCGACAACAAGGTCGTGCGCCAGGCGATCAACATGGCGATCAACAAGGACGCGATCATCAAGGCCGAGTACATGGGTGGTGCGGTGGCCGCGAAGAATCCGATGCCGCCGACGATCTGGGGCTACAACGACAAGGTCGAGGCCTATGCCTACGATCCGGACAAGGCGAAATCGATGCTGGAAGGCGCCGGCGTGAAGGACCTCGCGGTCGATCTCTGGTACCAGCCGGTGTCGCGCCCCTACAACCTCGACGGCAAGAAGATGGGCGAACTGATGCAGGCCGATCTCGCCAAGGTCGGCATCAAGGCCAACCTCGTGACTTTCGACTGGGGCGAGTACCTGAAGCGGCTGCACGCCGGCGAGGCGCCGATGGCGCAGATCGGCTGGACCGGCGATATCGGCGATCCCGACAACTTCCTCTATCTGCATGGCTGCGGCGGCACCGGCCAAGCGCCCGGCCAGAACAACGAGAAGTGGTGCAATAACGACTACGACGCCCTGCTGAAAGAGGCGAAAGAGACCGCCGACGTCGCGAAGCGCACCGAGCTGTACGAAAAGGCGCAGCAGCTGATCCACGACGAAGCGGCGGTCGTGCCGATCGTCCACTCGGTCGTCTACATGGCGATGAACAAGAATGTCGAGGGTTACGTCATGGATCCCCTCGGCTTCCACAACTTCGAGGGCGTCTCGAAGAAGTAACGCCCCAATGATGTGAGCGTTTGCACCGGCGGAGGCCTTGCCTTCGCCGGTGCGCGCGTTTTAGGACGGGCGCGTCCCCATGCTGCGCTTCGCTCTCCAGCGCCTGCTGCTGATCATCCCGACCTTCCTGGGCGCGGCCCTGCTCACCTTCACGCTCATACACGTCATCCCCGGCGATCCCGTTCAGCTGATGCTGGGCGAGCATGTGATCGATCCGGTCCGATATGCCGCGCTGCTGCACCAGCTCGGCCTCGATCGGCCGCTCTACGTTCAGTTCTTCGACTACATCTGGCACGTCCTGCAGGGCGATCTTGGAAAATCGATCGTGACCAAGAACCCGGTGCTGGTCGATTTCTTCACGCTGTTTCCAGCGACCCTGGAGCTCGCCTCATGCGCCATGGTGTTCGCCGTCGTCTTCGCCATTCCGGCGGGCGTGTTCGCGGCCGAGAAGCGCGGCTCGGTCTACGATCATGCGCTGATGGGCGCCGCGCTCACCGGCTATTCGATGCCGATCTTCTGGTGGGGCCTGCTGCTGATCCTGCTGTTCTCGATCTTTCTCGGCTGGACGCCGGTCTCCGGCCGCATCGATCTCGACTACTACTTCGACGACGCGACCGGGTTCATGCTCTACGACTCGCTGGTCTCCGACCAGGAGGGTGCCTTCGCCTCCGCGGTCAGCCATCTCATCCTGCCGTCGATCGTGCTCGGCACCATCCCGCTCGCGGTGATCGCGCGGATGACCCGCTCGGCGATGCTCGAGGTGCTCGGCGAGGACTATGTGCGGACCGCGCGCGCCAAGGGGCTGAGCCACTTCCGCGTGGTCGGCGTCCACGCGCTGCGCAACGCGCTCATACCCGTCGTCACCGTGATCGGCCTGCAGGTCGGGACGCTCATGGCGGGCGCCATCCTTACCGAGAACATCTTCTCCTGGCCGGGCGTCGGTTCCTGGCTGGTAACCTCGATCTATCAGCGCGACTATCCCTCGGTGCAGGGCGGCGTGCTGCTGATCGCGAGCTTCGTGATCCTGGTCAACCTCTCGGTCGACCTGGTCTACGGCCTGCTGAACCCACGGATCCGGGGGCGCCGATGACGAACGCAACCGCCACTGCCGGGGCTGTCGCCGCCGGACCCGTGCTGACGCCGCGGCGTGAGATCTGGCTGTCGCTCCGCTCCAACCGTGGGGCGATGGCGGCGCTGACCATCATCCTGCTGCTGGTCCTCTGTGCAATCATCGCGCCGCTGATCGCGCCGAACGATCCCACGGCCCAGGACGTGGACCGCGCGCTACTGCCGCCCGCTTGGGACGACGGCGGCGTCTGGCAGTTTCCGCTCGGCACCGATTCGATCGGCCGCTGCATCCTGTCGCGGATCATCTACGGGTCGCAGCTTTCGCTGCTGATCGGTTGCATCGTCGTGACGTTGTCGCTGACCGTCGGCGTGCTGCTCGGCCTGCTCTCGGGCTTCTATCGCGGTGCGGTCGATACCCTGATCATGCGCCTGATGGACATCGTCCTCGCGCTGCCGAGCCTGCTGCTCGCGATCGTCATCGTGGTGCTGCTCGGGCCGGGCCTGCGCAACGCCATGATCGCGGTCGCCATCACCAACATCCCGCACTACGCCCGCCTCACCCGGGCCGCGGTCCTGAACGAGCTGACCAAGGACTATGTCGTGGCGTCCCGCGTCGCCGGCGCCGGCACCTTCCGGCTGATGTTCAAGACTGTCCTGCCGAACTGCCTGGCGCCCCTGATCGTGCAGTCGACGCTCGGCATCTCCTCGGCGGTGCTCGACGCGGCGGCGCTCGGGTTCCTCGGCCTCGGCGCCCAGCCTCCGACGCCCGAATGGGGCACGATGCTGGCGGATTCGCGGCAGTACATCGAGCGCGCCTATTGGGCGGTGACATTCCCCGGCGTCGCCATCCTGATCACCGTGCTCGCCTTCAACCTGCTGGGCGACGGGCTGCGCGACGCGCTCGATCCCAAGCTGAAGCGCTGAGAACGGCCATGGCGTTGCTCGAGATCAGCAATCTCTCGGTCGAGTTCCAGACCCATCGCGGCCCGTTCCGCGCGGTCGAGGGCGTCGACATCACCCTCGATGCCGGCGAGATCGTCGGCATCGTCGGCGAATCCGGCTCGGGCAAAAGCGTCAGCATGCTCGCCGTCATGGGCCTCATCGCCTGGCCCGGCCGCGTCACGGCCGACCGGCTGGTGTTCGCGGGCATCGATCTGCTCGGCCTCTCGGCGCGCGCCCGGCGGAAGATCATCGGCAAGGACATCGCCATGATCTTCCAGGAGCCGATGACCAGCCTCAATCCCTGCTTCACCGTCGGCTTCCAGATCATGGAGACGCTGAAGGTGCATGAGGGCGGGACGCGCGCGGAGCGGCGGCGGCGCACGATCGAGCTGCTCGACCAAGTCGGCATCCCCGCGCCGGAGACCCGGCTCTCCGCCTTTCCGCACCAGATGTCCGGCGGCATGAACCAGCGCGTCATGATCGCCATGGCCATCGCCTGCAACCCGCGCCTGCTGATCGCCGACGAGCCGACCACCGCCCTCGACGTCACGATCCAGGCGCAGATCCTCGATCTCCTGGTGGCGCTGCAGCGCGACCGCGGCATGGCGCTCGTGCTGATCACCCACGACATGGGCGTGGTCGCGGAGACCGCCCAGCGCATCATGGTCATGTATGCGAGCCAGCAGGTCGAGGGCCAGCCGGCCGATCGGCTGTTCGTGCAGCCGCGCCACCCCTATACCTCGGCCCTGCTCGAGGCCCTGCCGGAACGCAGCACGGGCAAGCACCGGCTGAAGACGATCGAGGGCGTCGTGCCTGGCATCGCCGACCGCCCCGCCGGCTGCGTGTTCAATCCGCGCTGCGGCTTCGCCACCGAGCGCTGCCGGTCCGAGCGGCCGGCGCTCGCCGGCCGCGACGGCTGGGTTGCCCGCTGCCACTACCCGCTCAGCGACGGCCAGCCGGTCGGCCATCCCGGCCCGCTCAAGGGCGCGGCCGCGCAATGAGCGAGGCGCTCTCCCTGCAGGCGGTCGACCTCCACCGCTACTACCAGGTGGGGCGTGGCCTCTTCCGCGGGCCGGCGACGCTGAAGGCCGTCTCCGGCACCAGCTTCAAGCTGGCGCACGCCAAGACGCTGGCCATCGTCGGCGAGTCCGGTTGCGGCAAATCCACGCTCGCGCGCCTGATCGCGATGATCGAGCGCCCGACCAGCGGCCAGCTGACGATCGACGGGCAGGAGGTCGTCGGCGCCACGGCGGAGACGCTGCGGGCGCTGCGTCCGAAGGTGCAGATGGTGTTCCAGGATCCCTATGGTTCGCTGAACCCGCGCAAGCAGGTCGGCGCCATCCTGGAGGAGCCGCTCGAGATCAACACGGCCCGCGGCGCGGACGAGCGCGGCCACGCCGCGCGCGACATGATGGCGAAGGTCGGCCTGCGGCCAGAGCACTACGGCCGCTATCCCCACATGTTCTCGGGCGGCCAGCGCCAGCGCATCGCCATCGCCCGCGCGCTCATGCTGCGGCCGAAGATCGTGGTCGCCGACGAGCCGGTGTCGGCGCTCGACGTCTCGATCCGCGCCCAGGTGCTCAACCTGTTGATGGACCTGCAGGACGAGTTCGACCTCGCCTACCTCTTCATCTCCCACGATCTCAGCGTCGTCCGCCACATCGCCGACGAGGTCATGGTCATGTATCTCGGCCGCACGGTCGAGCATGGGCCGAAGCCGGTCATCTTCGAGCGCGCGCGCCATCCCTACACACGCGCGCTGATGGCCAGCACGCCCACCGTCGATGCCGTCAACCGGCGCCAGCGCATCTCCGTCAAGGGCGAGCTGCCGTCGCCGCTCGATCCGCCGCCGGGCTGCGCCTTCCACCGCCGCTGCCCGCATGCGACGTCGGTCTGCGCCACCGCCGTCCCGGAGCTGCGCCCGCTCGATGGCCGGCTGGTGGCCTGTCACCACGCCGAATCAATAGGTTGACGGCATGCGGCGCGCCGCCGCGCCCGATGTTTGCCACCCGCCCCGACTCGCGTTATTCCGGTCGCTGTGTTAAGGGACGTTAACGGCGAGGGGAAAAGTCGCGCCGCCGGGAAACTTGGGTAATCAAGCGTTAAGCAGTTTTTGCAAGCTTAGTTAATCTGCTGATCAAGCAGCTCGGCGTCGCGGTCGCGGGAGGAGCGCCGGGTTTGCGACACTACGAGGGGACAACGCGTGCTTCATTCGCCGGCTCTGCGGAAGGCCGCCCTGCAACCTCGCGGCGGCCTCGCGCGTATCCATCGCGTGGCGGCCTGGGCCGCCGGCCTGATGGGCCTCGTCCTGCTCGCCGGCTGCGCGACGCCGCCGCCGGCCAGCGATCCGGACGCGCTCGAGGCCTACAAGGAGGCGAACGACCCGCTCGAGCCGATGAACCGCTATTTCTTCGAGCTCAACTACGCCGCCGACGAGCTGCTCTTCAAGCCGCTGGCCGGCTGGTACTACGTGGCCTTGCCGAATTTCGCGCAGGACGGCGTGCGCAACGTGCTGCGCAACGTGCACTCGCCCGTGGTGCTGGCCAACGATCTGTTCCAGGGCGAAACCGACCGCGCCGGCGTCACCATCAGCCGCTTCTTGGTTAACTCCACCATGGGCCTCGGCGGCCTGTTCGACGTCGCGTCCCGCATGGGCCTCGAATATCACGACGAGGATTTTGGTCAGACCCTGGCCGTCCACGGCGTCGGCGAGGGTCCTTACCTGATGTTACCGCTGCTCGGCCCATCAAATCCGCGCGATGCCATCGGCCGGGTGGTGGACATGGCGTTCGACCCGCTTACATACATAGGCATCTTCGGCGGCGTGGATAACATCGGCCTCATGGCCGCCGTGGCGGATGGTATGGATACGCGCGCGCGCAACCTCAAGACGCTGGACGAGATCCGCAAGGGATCGCTCGACTATTACGCGACGATTCGCAGCCTCTACCGCCAGCACCGGAACGACGAGATCAACAACGGCAAGACCCCGGAGGGCGGCGCCGGTCCCGGTCTCACCGGCGACAGCCAGAGCGCTAAGCCCTTGATCTTGGTGCCGGTCGCCCAGATCCCGGCCGTCGCCACGCCGCTGGTGCCCCGCCGGGACCCGTTAGCGAAGGCTTTACCGTTCTTCATCATAAAGGAGGCCCCGGGAACGAACCCGGCGACACTCGAGCCATGACTACCATGCGTGTGATCCGTATCCTCCTCATCGCTGTCACCCTGGCCTTTGTCGCCGCGCCGGCCGGCGCCGACGACAACGCGGCCGCCTCCACCTTCATGCAGTCGCTGGGCAGCAAGGCCATCAAGGAACTGACCGACCCGGCCGTGCCGCAGGCCGAGCGGCAGACGCGCTTCCGCGCGCTGCTCGACGAGCATTTCGACATGCCCGCGATCGCCAAGTTCACCCTCGGCCGCTACTGGCGCACGGCCACCGACGAGCAGCGCGACGAGTTCCGCAAGCTGTTCGAGGACTTCATCGTGCAGTCCTATTCGGCCCGCTTCTCCGAGTATCACGGCCAGGGCTTCATCGTCACCGGCTCGAACAACGTCGAAGGCGGCACGACCGTGGTGCACACCAAGATCGACATGCCGTCGGCGGAAGACGTCCGCGTGGACTGGCACCTGCGCTCCGCCGGCAACAGCTTCGCCATCGTCGACATCGTCGTCGAAGGCGTGAGCATGGCGGTGACCCAGCGCTCGGAGTTCGCCTCGGTGATCCAGAGCCGCGGCAGCGTCGCCGGCCTGCTCGACGCGCTCCGCGCCAAGAACGCCCAGTCCGCCGACAGCACCGGCGGCGGCGCCCAGTAGCGCGACCGAACGTTCCCGGCTCGTCCTGCGCGCTGGCGCCAGCCGTTAACCCGGCGGCCAACGCCGCGGCCGCGCAGAATACGGCCATATTTCCTACCGCCGCGTGACCGCCGTCACATGGCCCGGACCGGACCGGGCCAATATCAGGATGGCGTCGTCAACAGCAGGAACCCCTCATGTCCACGCCGAAAGTCCTCGTCCTGACAATTGCCACCGCCGCCGCCATACTGGCGCAGATGGGCGACGTCGAGGCCGGCTCCCGCAGGTTTTTCCATTCGAGCCGCGGCGAGCACTACGACACCGTGATGGCCAACTACATCCGCCGCTGCACCGATCTCAGCAACCAGTTCGAGCGCGCCCGGGCAGAGTTCGCGCCGTCGCAGCAGCTGGCGCAGGCCTCGGCCCTCTACGACGCCGGCGTCGCGCACTGCGCGGGCGGCGCCCGCCTGCAGGGCATCGACGAGCTGACCGCCGCCATCCGCCAGCTCGGCGTCATCCCCCGCGTCACGCTGTAGGCGATCCGATCCTTGTAGGGGCGACCGGCAGGTCGCCCGCCTCTCCGTAGTGCTGTGATTCGCCACATCAGCCCGATTCGTCCTCGGCACGGGCGACCTGCCGGTCGCCCCTACGCCTATCTTCGCTATCGCGCTGCGAGCCCACGGCCGCCCTCGGCCGTTCCTCAAACCTGCGGGTGCAGCTTGAACCAGTCCCACACGTCGGCGGCATCGAAGTACCGGTTCGGGCTCGCCGTGAAGCCGGTATGCGCCATCGCGGGATCGCGGTAGACGACCACCTCGGGATTGCTGGGATTGCCGCGCCGCTGGAACACGAACTTCAGCGCCCCGTTGCCGCCGCCGATGTCCGCCTCGACCGTCGAGCTCGAGGCCGCGCCGGGCTCGCAGTCGTTGTAGAGCTTGAACTCCTCCACCGCCGCATGGAGCGTGCGGAACGAGCCGGCATAGGCGTCGGCATCGGCGGGCTGCAGCCCGGCGGCGATATAGAGGGCGCGGTTGAACGCGCTCGTGGTCCGACCGGTCTGGTCGTTGCGCGGCCCCGGCGGCACGACGACGTCGGCCTCGCCGTGGTGGGCGAACAGCGACAGGCCGAAGCTGCCCTCCGGATCGTTGGTGATCGTCGGCGTCAGTCCCTCATGCGAGCGCCCGCCATAGGCGCCCGACATCGCCCACAGCGCCGCGAAATGATCGGGCAACTCGTGGGCCAGCTTGTAGGCCATCATCCCGCCCATGGAATAGCCGAAGAGGAACCGGCGGTCGGCGTCGATCGGGCCATGCGCGATGCCGACCTGCGCGAGCTCGGCCCGCAGCATCTCCTCGACCGCCGCGACCGCCTGCCGGATGAATCCCACGTCGTTCTGGCCCGGCGCCACCTCGCCGGCAAAGCCCGTGTTCCAACCGCGCACCGGCTCGTTGGCCAGGGTGGTCGCCGCGAAGCCGTGCGGATAGAGCACGAAGAAGCGGTCCTCCCAGTTGGCGTTGCTCGGGGAGTTGATGAGCGTGTGGAACGGCCAGTCGTCGGAGAAGGTCTCCGGGTCTTCCGCGCCGCCATGCAGCGCGATCACGAGCGGCAGGCCGTTGCGGCCGCCCTCGCTGAAGGCCCGCTCGACCCAATAGGGCCAGCCGATCGGCATATACAGGCGAAACTCCCGCAGGAGTCCGTTGTGGCAAAACTGATAGGGCATCTCGAGTCTCCTCTGTGGGCGCGACGGCGCATCGCCCACCTAAACACGGAGGCCACTGCCCCATTCTGTGACGGCAATCACGAGCGCATCGGTTGCGCGACTCGCGCCTCACTCTGACACTATTTGCAACCGCCGCTGGAAAGGAAATCGCGCAGGATAGGACCTGCGCCGCGGATCGAACGCTAGCGCGGCGGTGGCTGCCAAGGAGTGCGCGCCTGCGGCACGGCCTGCAACAAGACCTGCAGCGCATTCCACAGGGCGCGGCCACCGGCCTCTTCGCCCTTGTAGTGGCCGAGCCGCACGACCACGAGATCGTGCGTGGGGATGATCAGCGTGTATTGCGAACCGGAGCCCGCCATGAAGAAGGCGTCCGGCGGCACCGGCCACCAACCCGTCCGGTTCAGCCAGAAGAAGCCGCCATAGATCGGCTCCGACCAGGCCGGCGCCGGCGTGCGCACGAAGTCGACGAATCCCTCCGGCAGGATGCGCTCGCCGTTCCATACGCCGTCCTGGAGGTAGAGCTGGCCGAGCCGCGCCCAGTCGCGTCCCGTCCCCAACTCGTAACCGTTAAGCAGGAAGTTGCCATACGGATCGGTCTCCAGCAGCATCCGCCGGATGCCGAGCTTGTCGAACAGACGGCGCTGCGGATAGGAGAGATACTCCTCGCCGCGCGCCATCACCGCCTGCTTGATCAGATAGTTGATGGTCAGGGGGTCAGAGTTGCGGTAGCGTCCGACGGTGTTGCGCGGCCATTGCGGCGGCCGCGTGATCGACCAGCGATAGGCGTCGATGGCGCCGGTATAGACATAGAGATGGTCGGGATAGCCGCGCCCGGGGTCATAGTCGGGGTCTTGCGGCGCCACGAAGCGCAACCCGCTCGACATGCGCAGCAGGTCGGCGATGCGGATGCCGCGCCGCGGGTCGTCTGCGCCCTGCCACTCCGGCACCGGCGCCGGCTGCCATAGCTCGTACACGCCCTCCCCGATGAGCTGGCCCATCAGCGTCGCCGTGATGCTCTTGCCCATCGACCAGCTGGGTAGCCGCGTGCGCGCATCGATCCCCGGCCCATAGCGCTCGGCGACGAGCCGCCCCTTGTAGACCACCACGAACGCCGCCGTGAGCGCCGCCGGCGGATCGAAGGCCGCCGCGACCGCGGCCTCCAGCTTCGCCTTGTCGATCTCGGGCGGCAGCGGCGCGTCCGGCAGCCGGTCGCCCATCGGCCAGTCCTGCGTCGCCGCATCGGGCAGCGCCGACGTCACTGCCACGGGCGTGAAGAACACGTTCTCCGCGCCGCGCGGCAGCGTCACGCAACCCTGATCGCCGACCAGCCGAGCGCTGCGCGCAACGCCGTTCGCCAGCGTCAGCCGTACCTCATGCGCGTCGCGATCGACGACCGTCTTGACGACCTTGCTCCGACTCTCGCGCGGCGCCACGAAGAAGCCGTCCTCGTCCGCCGCGGTCTCGAGATCGCGCCCCGTGATGAAGATCGCCGAGCACAGGATCTTCGCGAACCCCGCGGTCTCCTCCTCGAGCCGATCGACCGGCGGCGCCTCCCACACCGTCGGCAACTCCGGCGGCGCTGCCGAGAGCGGCGCTTGCCACAGGCCGACCGTCAAAGCCAGCAGGCCCGCCATCCGAATCCGATGCATCGCACGGTCTCCTCGAAGCACGGAGAACCCTATCATGGAAGATGACTGCGTCCCGCCTGCCCGTCGTTGGACGAAGCCGCGCGCGCACGAAAAATGTATGCAGACCCTCCCATATGGGAGGTGTGAACTTCGCGCTTAAGGCGTAGCGTTGCAACGCTCGCTGGCTCCCCAGTTCGTCGCAGCGGCGAGCGATCGTACCAATGTCGCGGTCGCTGCCCTATCGCCGGAGCCAGACAGACTCGATCGAGTGTCGATGCAGGGTCGGCGTCCGTGACTCTGACCCCGATCCTCGTCGTCGCGAGACGATTGGCGCGCATGCCGCAGACGGGGTGCGCGCGAGAAGGAATGGCCCGGTCGGTGATGGGCCGGCACTTTGAAGCAACGGATTGCCGCCTTCTTGCGCCGAGAGACTTCAGCGGCGCTTGCTGGATTCTCCACGGACGCCGGAGCGACGCGCGGTCGCGCGCGGCGAAGCGTGTGCTGGGCGAACGGGCGGCAACGGACGAACATCTGCCGGCCTGCCGGGCGTATTTGGCAGAGGAGATATCGCCATGAGCAGATTGTTTCTCCCCGCATTCCTGCTTTCGTTCATTGCGGCGGCGTCGCAGCCCGCCGCCGGGCAAGAGGCCGCCAACCCGCAATTCTTCCAGTACGCCGTGAAGTTCGTCTGCGGCAAACCGCCGACGCCGGTCGTCGCCCCGGGCGCCTACTTCACGGCGATCAACGTGCACAACCCGACGCCCCAGACGGTGAAATTCCGGAAGAAGATCGCCATCGCGTTGCCCGGCGAGGAGGCGGGGCGCGTCACTCAGTTCTTCCCCGCCGCTCTCAAGAGCGACCAGGCCATGGAGATCGATTGCCCGGACATTCTCAAGCACGCCGACGCAAAGGATTTCCTCAAGGGCTTCGTCGTCATCGAGACGCCCGTGGAACTCGACGTCGTCGCCGTCTACACCGCAGCCGGTTCGACCGGCGCTGTCGAGACGCTCTTCCTCGAGCGTGTTCCGCCGCGCCGGCCGCAGCAAGCCGGCCTGCCTGACCTTGTGCCCGTGAACCCGAATCCGGCGGCCGGGCCGAACGGCTTCTGCAAGCGCGACCAGCAGGGGCGCTTGCTGGTTACGGTCAGGAACCAGGGCGCCGCGCCCGCAGGGGGGTCGCAGACGATGGTGAAGATCAGCGCCGGGGCTCCCGCCGTGGTGAATACGCCCGCACTCGCGGCCGGCACTCCGACCGTTCTTCCGGTACCGTTTCCCAACGGGTGTTTCCAGCCGGATTGCAGTTTCAAGATCACCGTCGACTCGGCTGGACAGGTCAACGAGTCGAACGAAGGCAACAACACGGCAGACGGACTCTGCCTGGGCTAGGCTCATCGTCGGCCGAGTCGGGAGCCGGACGCGGCCTCACTCGTCCGGCCCCGGCTCCGGCCACGGCTCCTGCGCCGCTTCGGCGTACCATTGCTTCATCGCCGGCGTGGCGAGCACGGCGTCGACATAGGCGCGGATGTCGTCGTCGAGCTTGCCGCCGTAGGTGTCGAAGCGCGTCACCACCGGCGCGTACATGGCATCGGCCGCCGTGAAGTGGCCGAACAGGAACGGCCCGCCGGCGCCGTGGGCAGCGCGGCACTGGCGCCAGAGCGCCTTGATGCGCCGCTCATGCTCGGCGGCCACGCCCTCGAGCGGCTTGTGCTTCTTCGGCCGGCGCAGGTTCATCGGCCAGCCGTAGCGCAGCTCCAGGAACCCGCTATGCATCTCCGTCGCCACGCAGCGCGCCAGCCGCCGCGCCTCGCGGTCCGCCGGCCATAGCCGGCGGTCGGGGTAGAGCTCGGCGAGATATTCCAGGATCGCCAGCGTCTCCCAGATCGCGGTCTCGCCGCGCATCAGCACCGGCACGAGGCCGGTCGGCGACACCTTGGCCAGGTTCGCCGCCGTCTCCGGCGTGCGCAGCCGGATCAGCGTCTCCTCGAACGGGATCCCGCACTGCCGCAGCGCGATCCACGGCCGCAGCGACCAGGAGGAGAAGCACTTGTTGCCGATGTAGAGATGGAATTCGCTCATGGGTGTCCGTGATCCGAATGCCTGAAGATTCTGTCCAATGATGAGAAGAGGCGGCGCCAAGCCGGCGCAGTACGGGAATGATGATCGCGTCAGGAGTTCTTCGCAACCTGATGCGCGAGCAAGCACCCGCGGGGTGAAGGATCCGGCGCCGCGGCGTCAGTTGTGGTCATTGACGGAATGCCGTCCCCATCCCACTGTCCTCGCGCTCACTTTCTTACGCGGGAGAGAACCATGGTTGGGCCACATACGGCGGGATGGGTGTACTTCGACACCGCGGTTGCAAGGTGCCAGAGGGTACAGCCGGCCATGAAGACCGTCACCCTGCCCTCGGGCGAGACCGTGCCCGCCCTCGGCCAAGGCACCTGGCAGATGGCGGGTGACCGCAGCCGGCGAGCCGAGGAGATCGCCACCCTCCGGCTCGGCCTCGATCTCGGCCTCACCCTGATCGACACCGCCGAGATGTATGGCGAGGGCGCGGTCGAGGAGCTGATCGCCGAAGCCCTTGCCGGCCGCCGCGACGAGGCCTTCTTGGTCAGCAAGGTTTACCCGCACAACGCCTCGCGCCAGGGCACGGTCGCCGCCTGCGAGCGCAGCCTGAAACGGCTCCAGACCGACCGCCTCGATCTCTACCTGCTGCACTGGCGCGGCAGCATCCCCCTGGCCGAGACCATCGAGGCCTTCGTCGGCCTGCAGAAGGCCGGCAAGATCCGCCACTACGGCGTCAGCAACTTCGATGCCGGCGACATGCAGGAGCTGTGGAAGGTGGCGGGCGGACCGGCCACCGCCACCAATCAGGTGCTCTACAACCTCGCTCGCCGCAACGCCGAGCCGGAGCTGCTGCCCTGGTGCCGGAAGCATCGCGTCCCGCTCATGGCCTACTCGCCGATCGAGCAGTCCCGGCTGGCGCGCAACGCCAAGCTGACCGAGTTCGCGGGCCGCCACGGGATGACGCCCACCCAGGCCGCCCTCGCCTGGTTGCTCGCCAAGGATGGCGTCATCGTCATCCCCAAGACCGGCCGGCGCGACCGCCTGAAGGAAAACCTAGGCGCCCTCGAGCGCCCTCTTAACGAATCTCAATTGGCCGAGCTCGACCGCCTGTTTCCGCCGCCGATAGGTCCGCAAGCCTTGGAGATGATCTAGGCAAACGGGTATACTCCAGGTGCCCCGGATCGACTGCTCGACGACGAGGTGACCCCGTGAACTTGCGCGCCGTCCTCCTGCTGCCCGCCATCTTGCTGCTGGCCTGCCAGTCGTCCCACGGGCAGACCGCGACCAGCCCGGAGCAGGCGCAGCCGGCCGCCGGCACGGTCGATCCGGCCCAGCCGAGCGCCACCACTGCCACTCCTGCCGAGCCGGCGCGGCCCAACTTCGTCGCCTGGCGCGATGCCTTCAAGCCGGAGGCCCTGGCCGCCGGCGTCTCCGCCACCACCTTCGACCGCGCCTTCGACGGCGTGCTGCCCAACTTCGACATCCTCGCCAAAGACGAGGAGCAGCCGGAATACGTCCGCCCGATCTGGTCCTATCTGGACACGGCCGTGTCGCCCGACCGCGTCGCCGCCGGCCGCCAGCAGCTGGCCGACAACAAGGCCGTGCTCCGCAAGACCACGAAGCCCTACGGCGTCGATCCGCAGATCGTCGTCGCCATCTGGGGCATCGAGAGCCGCTACGGCGAGAACAGCGGCGGCTACAGCGTGATCGAGGCGCTGGCCACCATGGCCTATGGCAGCCGGCGGCCCGACGTGTTCCGCGAGAACCTCATCGACGCCCTGCTCATCCTCGAGCATGGCGACATCACGCCCGAGGACATGCAGGGCTCCTGGGCCGGCGCCATGGGGCAGACCCAGTTCATGCCGACCGCCTACCGCCAGTACGCCGTCGACGGCGACGGCGACGGCAAGCGCGACATCTGGCGCAGCCTGCCGGACGTGTTCGCCTCGACCGCCGGCTACCTCGCCGCCCACGGCTGGAAGGCCGGCCAACCCTGGGGTGCCGAGGTCCGCCTGCCCGCCAAGTTCGACTGGGAGCTGGCGGAGATGGACACCACGAAGACGGTGGCCGAGTGGCGCAAACTCGGCGTCAAGCGCGCCGACGGCAAGCCGCTCCCCAAGGTCGATTCGCCGGCCTCGATCATCGCGCCGGCCGGCCATCGCGGCCCGGCCTTCATCGTGTTCAACAACTTCCGCACCATCCTGGCCTACAACAACTCGGTCAGCTACGCGCTCGCGGTCGCCCACTTGGCGGACGTCATCACGGGCAAGCCGGAATTCGTGGCGCAGTGGCCGCGCGAGGAGCCGCCGCTCTCCCGCACCGACAAGCAGGACCTGCAGAACCTGCTGAGCCAGCGCGGCTATGACGCCGGCGACAACGACGGCGTCATCGGCCCGAAGACACGGGTCGCGATCCGCCAGTTTCAGCGCGAGATCGGCGAGGTGCCCGACGGCTTCCCCACTCTGGCCCTCTTGACCCGGCTGCGGACGATGACGGCGTCCTAATAGAGCCGGCCGCCGTTCGGCACCAGCTTGTCCGGCGCGATCATCACGACCTCGCCGGCGCCGTCGGGAAAGCCGAGCACCAGCACCTCCGACATGAACCGGCCGATCTGCTTCTTCGGAAAATTGACGACCGCGGCGACCTGACGGCCGACCAGCTGGTCTGCCTTATAGTGCGTGACGATCTGCGCGGAGGAGCGCCGCTGCCCGATGGCCGGCCCGAAATCGATCGTCAGCTTGAGCGCCGGCCGCCGCGCCTCCGGAAACGGCTCGACGCCCACGATCGTGCCGACGCGGATGTCGACTTTGCGGAAATCATCGTAGGAGATCGTCTGTCCGATCGCCGACTCGTCGCCGCCCTGCTCTGCCACGGAAGCCCCCTGTGCAATCGGCGGCGGACGCTATCGCGGGGTGTCCGCAAAAGCAAAGGGCCATTCCGCCTAGCGGCGGAACGGCCCACGCTGGTCTTCGGTCAGGGGGAGACCGAAGCTTACTTTTTCGCGGCGGCGGCCTTCGGCTGCAGCGCGCTCTTCATCTCGTCGAAGTTGTCGACGACGCGCTTGCTGATGACCGACACGGCCTCGTCGCTGGCCTTCTGCACCAGGCCCGACAGCTCGCGCACGTTGGCGAGCGCCGACTCGAACGCGGCCTTGGCGAGTTCGGTCTGCTTCGCGAGCTTGTCCTCGGCGGTGCCGGCGGCGGTGAACTCCTTGGAGACCGTCGACAGCTCCTCGATCGCCTCGCGGACCAACTCGGCCTGACGGCGCAGGACGGCCTGGGTGCCCTCGACCGCAATGCGGTTGGCGGCCGTGAAGGCCTCGACGTTCTTGCGCTGCAGGGCGATGGCGGCCTCGAAGTCGAACGGCGTCTTACCGTTCACGAACAGCTTGCCGAAATCGGCCGCAGCCTTGTTGAAGTCGCCGTAGAACTTCGTGAAATCGGGGACTTTGAAACCTTCGGTATCGAACAGTGGGTTGGCCTTGGCCATGGGGCGGAACTCCCTCTCAGGATTAGGGTTGCGGAAAATATGCTGCACTGCACAACGATAAGCCTAATATGTAGGCATGCTGCACCTGCGTCAAGTACTTTTTGCAGTGCAGCAATTTTTAGTTAATGCAAATTAATTCAGGCGGGGTTCTTGGCCACTCCTTGGCGGTCGAATCGGCGGGCCCAGCCCTCGGCGCGGCGCAGCCGGCCGTCGAGGGCGGCCATGGTCCGGGCCTTGTCGGTGCTGTCGTCGCGGAACCAGTCCCGCATGGTCGCCAAGTAGATCGCCCCGAGGGCCTTCGTCCTGAGCGCGCCGACCAGCCCGGAGGAGGACACGCCGGCGGCCTCCAGCATCAGGCCCATCGAGCGAGCGAGTTGGCCCATGCCGCAGAGTGCGGCCACCGGATCGCGCCCGGCATCGCGGGCGACGGCGGAGAGGCCTTCCCGATAGGGCGCCAAGGCATCGAAGCGCTTCATGATGAGATCGAACAGCCGGTCGCGCGTCGATTCCTCCCCTCCCTCTTCAAGGCCGGCCAACACCTGGCGGTCGACCTCGCGGCTCAACGCGATCAGGATCGCCGTCTTCGAGGGATAGGTAGCGTAGAGCTCCGCCAACGACAGCTTCGCCGCAGCAGCAATATCGGCCAGCGCGAGGGCCGCCCAGCCGCGCTCGGCCGCCAGACGGAGCGCCGCTGCAATCACGGACTTCGAGGGGTCAGCCTGTTTGGTTTCCGCCTTCTTCGCCATGGTCGCTCCTGTTCGGAAGGTACTCTACGACCCTGCCCTCTAAAATGGGAGTGGTCGGCGGCGCGCAGAAGAGGCGCGGCTATTTGATCGCGATCACCCGCCCGCCCGTCATGGCGACGAGCGCCTGCGGTGTCAGACGAAAGACCGCATTCGGCGTGCCGGCGGCGGCCCAGATCTCCGCGTGCTGGAGTAGATCTTCATCGATGAACGTGATCGGCTTCTCGGTATGGCCGACGGGCGCGACGCCGCCGATGGCAAAGCCGGTCTTGTCGCGCACGAAGGTGGCATCCGCCTTGGCGATGCGGTCGTCCAGAGCGGCGGCGAGCAGCTTCTCATCGACGCGATTGGCCCCGCTGGCGATCACCAGCACGGCCCGGCCCGAGGCGATGGCGCGGAACACCAGCGACTTCGCGATCTGAGCCACAGTGCAACCGATCGCCGCGGCGGCATCCGCCGAGGTGCGCGTGGTCTCGGCGAATTCCTTGATTTCCGCTGTGTGGCCGAGCGCGGCCAGAGCCTGACGCACGCGCTCGGCGCTGGTGCGGAGCTCGGCCATGGCGACGAGCTAACCCGCGAGCTCGCGCGAGCGGCGCGTCGCCGCGGCGATGGCCTTGGTCATGAGCGGCTGCAGCCCATCGGCCGCCATCAGGATCTTCAGCGCCTCGAGCGTCGTGCCGGCCGGACTGGTCACGTTCTGGCGCAGGACGGAGGCGGGCTCGTCCGACAACCGTGCCAGCTCACCAGCGCCGGAGACGGTGACCCGCGCCAGCCGCATAGCGAGGTCGGCCGGGAGCCCGGCGGCGACGGCGGCCTCCGCCAAGCACTCGATGAGCAGAAACACATACGCCGGACCGCCCCCGCTGACCGCTGTGACGGCATCGAGCAGGCCCTCGTCCGGCACCCAGGCCACCTCGCCCACGGCCGCCAGCAGCGCATCGCACAGGCTACGTTGGCCGGAGGTCACCCGCTGATTGGCGCAGGCGACAGTGATGCCCCGTCCGACCGCCGCCGGCGTGTTCGGCATGGCCCGCACGATCGCAGCCTGTGCGCCCAGGTGGCGCTCAAAATAGGCGATCGTGCGCCCTGCGGCGATGGAGAGAAAGACCGTGCCCGCCCCGGTGAAGCGCCGGTAGGCCGGCACCGCGCCGTCGGTCATCTGCGGCTTCACCGCGATCAGGACGACGGCCGGCTTCAGGTCGGCCGGAAGCTTCGCCGCGTCCATGACGATGCGAACGCCCGCGGCGGCCAGATCGGCGGCCGCGGCCGCGTTCGGCTCGACCACCGTGATGTCGTCCGGCCGCACGCCGCGCTGGAGCCAGCCGCGCAGCATGGCCCCGCCCATCTTGCCGCAGCCGACGAGCAGCAGATGCCCGCTGATTGTCATGGAACTCAGGCCTCGCCGACGGTCTCCAGCATGGCCGCTGCCAATGCCTCTTCCGGACTCTTACCGCCCCAGAGCACGAACTGAAAGGCCGGAAAGAAGCGCTCGCATTCACTGAAGGCGATGTCGACGACGTCCTCGAACTGCTCGGCCGAGACCCGTCCGGTGCCGCGCACGAGCAGCGTGTGGCGGAACATCGGCACCAGGTCTTCTGAGCACAAGTCGAAATGCCCGAGCCAGAGCTTCTCGTTGATCAGCGCCAGCAGGGCGCAGGCGCTCGTCCGCTTGTTGGGCGGTATGCGCACGTCGAACAGGCAGGAGAAATAGACGGCTCCGAGGTCCTCCTGCCACACGAAGTAGAGCCGGTAATCGCACCAGCTCCCGCGCAGTTCCACCACCATCTCGGCGTCAGTCGTGCGGTCGAAGCGCCAGTCGTTCGCGCTGACGAATTCCTCCAGGAGATCGATCGGATTGCTGGCGCTTTCTGGTCGGCCTGCGGAAACAACGGCCATCCCGCCCCCACTCGGTGACCGCCAGCTCGGGGTTCCCCTCCGGGGTGGGTGAGCCGGACCCCGACATATGGCCACCGGCAAATCACTACCCACCATTAGTAGGGTGCCAAAACTGCGATTCGCGCGCAAGAGTCCTGTTGAGTTATCCACCGAAAAAAGTGGCGCTCAGGGCTGATGTGCGGTTTCACCCAGCTTGGCTTCGAGCGCCGCCAGGCGCGCGGCCATCGTCTCCTGCTCGGCCCGCGCCTTCGCGGCCATGGCCTTGACCACCTCGAACTCCTCGCGCGTCACCAGGTCCATCCGGCCGAGGATGCGCTCGAACTGCTCGCGCAGCCGCGTCTCCACCTCGTGCTTGATGCCGGAAAGTCCGCCGACCGCCCCGGCCGCCACCTTGGCGAGGTCGTCGAGAAACGGGTTCTGCGTCTGCATGGCTGCTCCTCTTGCATCGCCTGGCCGATTATCGGCGGCCGCTGCAGGCGGTGCAATCCTGGCGGCGGCTACCCAGCTTGTACGGATCGACACGGCTCTCTATAAGGGCTGCCCGCATGTTCATCACCCTGACCTTCCCCAACATCGGGCCGAACGTTTTTCCCCCGATCGGGCCGTTCGAGATCTTCGGCCTGACGCTGGGGCCGTTCGCGCTACGCTGGTACGCGCTGGCCTACATCGTCGGGCTCGTGATCGGCTGGCGCTACTGCGTCTGGCTGGCGAAGAAGCGCCCAGTCACCGTCACCACGCTCCAGCTCGACGACTTCCTAGTCTGGGCTATCGTCGGCGTCATTCTGGGCGGGCGCCTCGGCTATGTGCTGTTCTATCAGCCGAGCCAGTATTTCGCGGATCCCGCCACGATCCTCCAGCTCTGGCACGGCGGCATGTCGTTCCATGGCGGCACCGTCGGCGTCATCCTGGCGCTGATCCTGTTCGCGCGCCGCCATAAGATTCCGTTCCTTGCCCTGTGCGACATCGTAACGGCGGCCGTGCCGATCGGCCTCTTCCTCGGCCGGCTCGCCAATTTCGTGAACGCGGAACTCTACGGCCGCCCGGCCGACGTGCCCTGGGCGATGGTGTTTCCGACCGATCCGGCGCAGCTCCCGCGCCATCCGAGCCAGCTCTACGAGGCCGGCCTCGAAGGCATCGTCCTCTTCATCGTCCTGTTCGTATTGATGCAGAACGAATCCGTGCGCCGCCGCCACGGCCTGGTGACGGGCACCTTCCTCGCCGGCTACGCGCTCGCCCGCATCGTCGCCGAGATCTTCCGCGAGCCCGACGCGTTCCTCGGCTTCATCGCCGCCGGCACGACCATGGGCCAGTGGCTGTCGCTGCCGATGCTGATCGCCGGCGGCTTCTTCATCTGGCGTGCGCTGCGCGTCGCGCCGCAAGCGACCAAGTGAGATCGTCGCGATGAGTCCGCTGGGGGAGCTGCTGGCCCGGCGCATCCGCATCGCCGGCCCCATCACCGTCGCCGAGTACATGGCGGAGGCGCTCGGCCACCCGCAATATGGCTACTATAAACAGGGCGATCCCTTCGGCCTGGCCGGCGACTTCATCACCGCGCCGGAGATCAGCCAGGTGTTCGGCGAGTTGCTGGGCGCCTGGTGCGCCACTGCCTGGCAGGCGATCGGGCGGCCCGCGGTGCGTCTGGTCGAACTGGGACCAGGCCGCGGCACGCTGATGGCCGATGCCCTCCGCGGCACCCGCAACGTCCCGGGCTTCCACGCCGCCGTCGACCTGCACATGGTCGAGACGAGCCCCTATCTGCGCGGACGGCAGGCGGAGACGCTGCGGCAGGCTGCGCCGGCGATCGTGCCGTACTGGCACGACACCTTCGACCAGGTGCCTGACGGCCCGCTCCTCCTCGTCACCAACGAGTTGTTCGACGCGCTCCCGATTCACCAGTTCGAGTTCCAGGGCGGGCGTTGGCTCGAACGTGTCATCGACGTCGACGGCAGCGGCGGCCTCGCCTTCGCACTTCGTCCTCCCGGCGCCGCATTCGCCCTGATGGCACCGCCGCAGCCGGCGCGTCAGGGCTTGGTCGTCGAGACCTGTCCGGCCGGGATCGCGCTGGCGGCCGCGATCGGCCGCCGGGTCGCGGCGCATGGCGGCGCGGCGCTGATCGTCGACTACGGCCATGACGGCACTGGCAGCGGCGACAGCCTGCAGGCCGTGCGCCGGCACAGAAAGCATGGTGTTCTGACGGAGCCCGGCACGGCCGATCTGGCCGCACACGTCGATTTCGGCGCGCTGGCGCGGGCCGCGCGCGAGGCGGGCGCCGCGGTGTATGGCCCCATTGCCCAGAACACGTTGCTCGAGCGCCTCGGCATCAAGCTGCGCGCCGCTATGCTCGAGCGCAACGCCACGCCGGCACAGGCCGCCGACATCCGCACGGCCACCGAACGCTTGCTCCATCTCGAGCAAATGGGCACCCTGTTCAAGGCGCTCGCGATCGCCGCGCCGCCGCCACCCACGCCGCCCGGGTTCGACCAGCCGCCTGCCGCATGATCCAAGCCGAGACCCTGAGAGACTGCCCGCGCGTCCGCCACGGCTTCTTCACTCGTCAAGGCGGTGTCAGCGGCGGCATCTACGCCTCGCTCAACTGCGGCTATGGCTCGAGCGACCAGCCGGCCAATGTCACGGAGAACCGCCGCCGGGCCCTCGCCCTGATCGGCTTGCCGGCAGGGGCGCTCGCGACGACCTATCAGATCCACAGCGCCGACGTGGTCGAGGTGACGAAGCCCTGGCCGCTCGAGGCGCGGCCGCGCGTCGACGCCATGGTGACGACACGGTCGGGCATCGCCCTCGGCATCGCCACCGCCGACTGCGCGCCGGTGCTGCTCGCCGATCCCGCGGCCGGCGTCATCGGCGCCGCTCATGCCGGCTGGCGCGGCGCCGTGAACGGCGTGGTCGAGGCCGTCGTTCGTGCCATGGTCGAGCGCGGCGCAGAGCCCGCGCGCATGCGCGCCGCCGTCGGTCCCTGCATCGCCCAGGCCTCCTACGAAGTGGGGCCGGAGTTCCCACAGCCTTTCCTGCAGCAGGATCCGGAGAATCGCCGTTTCTTCATGCCGAGCAAGCGCACCGGGCATTTCATGTTCGACCTGCCAGGCTATGTCGTGAGCCGCCTGCAGCGCCTCGGCATCGGCGCTGCCGCCTCCGTCGCTCGCGACACCTGCGCCGAAGCCGACCTGTTCTTCAGCTATCGCCGTACGACCCTCGCTGGCGAGAAAGACTATGGCCGCGGGTTGTCGGTGATTGCATTGGCGGAGTCCTAGGCCCTCACCCTAGCCCCTCTCCCACTGCGTGGCGAGGGGACACGATCGGGCAACTGCTCTGACCGTGTCCCCTCTCCCTCTTTGCCGGAGAGGGTCAGGGTGAGCGGCCTGTTACTCCGCGTATCAAGGAGAAAACGAATGGCCCTTCACTTCACCCGCGAGGAACTGGCCGAGCGCCGCAGGCGCGCGATCGAGCTGATGCAGAAGCGCGGCCTCGACGGGCTGCTCATATTCCGGCAGGAGAGCATGTTCTACCTGACCGGCTACGACACGTTCGGCTACGTGTTCTTCCAGTGCCTCTATCTCGGCGCCGACGGGCGGCTCATGCTGCTGACGCGGGCGCCCGATCTGCTGCAGGCCAAGCATACCTCGGTCATCGAGGACATCCGCATCTGGATCGACGGCCCTGAAGCGCAACCAGCCGTGCAACTGAAGGACTACTTGCGCAGCCTTGGCTGCGGCGGCAGGAAGCTCGGCGTCGAGTACGAGGCCTATGGCCTGACCGGGCGCAACGCTCTGCGCCTCAACAACGCCCTCGACGGTTTCTGCAAGCTCGATGACGCCTCCGACCTCGTCAGCCGCCTGCGCGTCGTGAAGAGCGCCGCCGAGATAGCCTATGTGCGCAGGGCGGCGGAGCTCGCCGACCTCGCGCTCGACGAGGCGCACCGCTTGGCCGGCCCTGGCGCCTTCGAGGGCGACATCATCGCGGCAATGCAGGGCGCCGTGTTCCGGGGTGGCGGCGACGATCCTGCCAACGAATACATCATCGGCTCCGGCCAGGATGCCCTGCTCTGCCGCTATTTCACCGGCCGCCGCAAGCTCGATGCCCGCGACCAGCTCACCCTCGAGTTCGCCGGCGCTTATCGCCACTACCACGCCTGCCTGATGCGCACGATCCCGATCGGAGAGCCGCTCCCGGGACAGCGCGGGATGCACAAGGTCAGCGTCGATGCGCTCGAAGCCTGCAAGGTCGCGTTGAAGCCCGGCCGCCCCATCGGCGAGGTCTTCGACGCCTATGCGCGCGTCTGCGACGCCGCCGGCCACCGCGCCCACCGCCTGAACGCCACCGGCTACAGCCTGGGCACGACGTTCGCGCCCAATTGGATGGACTGGCCGATGTTCTATCACGGCAACCCGGAGCCGGCGGCACCCGGCATGGTGTTCTTCATCCACATCATCATCTTCGATGCCGAGCACGGCGTCGCCATGACCAACGGCCATACCGTGCTGGTCACCGACCGGGGCTGCGAGGCGTTGTCGAAGCGATCGACGGATCTGGTCGTGAAGTAGCGGCTAGGCAACCGCGCTGCGGGCCGTCGGTTCGGTCGCATGCGCCGCCACGTCACCATGGCGCGACAGGAAGATCGTGAAGGTAGTGCCGGCGGCGGTGCTCTCGACATGCAGCGTGCCGCCATGCTGCTCGACGATCTGGCGCACCGTGGGCAGACCGAGGCCGATGCCGAAGCTCTTGGTGGTGAACAGCGGCTCGAAGATGCGTGGCAGCACATGCTCGGGGATGCCCGGGCCGGTATCGATCACGGAAATGCGAACGTGCGGCCCGGCGCTCTCCGTCCGTACGGTGATGCGGAGCTCACGGCCATCGGGTACGTCCCAGGCCGGATCCTGCAGCGCCTGGGCGGCGTTCTCGATCAAGTTGAGGACGACCTGGCCGAACTTCTCGCGGTCGATCGTCACCTCGTCGTCGGCCTGCAGATCCCGCTCCAGCAGGATGTCGGCGGCCATCGCCTGCGCGCCTAGCAGCTCGGCCAGCCAACTCGCGATCCGGGTCTGGGTCCGGTCGAGCTCCTTCTGGCTGGTATATTCCAGAAGATCGGTGATGATGACATTGCAGCGCTCGATGTTGCGGTCGACGCGGTCGAGCGCCTTCTCGATGCCGAGGTCGCGGTTGGCTGTCATCTGCCGCAGGAAGGCCATCGAGTTGCTGATGGCGCCGAGCGGGTTACGCAGCTCGTGGCTCACGGTGGCCGCCACCTGGCCGATGGTCGCCATCTGCTTCTGGCTGACCACCTCCTCCTCGAGGCGCTTGCGGTCGGTGATATCGAAGATGGCGCCGTCGATGTGCAGAATCTTGCCGTCGTCGCCGTAGATGCCCTGGCCGCGCTCGTAGACCCAGCGCACCGAGCCGTCGCGGTGGATGATGCGATACTCGATGGAGGACTGGGCGCGGGCGGTGCGCGCCTCGTCGACCAGCCGCACAACCATGGCGAGGTCGTCCGGATGGATGATGCTGGCGTAGGTGCGCACGCCGTTGCCGATGAAATCGGCGGCTGGATAGCCTGAGACGTCAGCGATAGCGTCGCTGATGAACTCCATGGTGTAGGCGTTGTCGTAGGCGCAGCGATAGCACGCGCCCGGCACGTTGCGGATCAGGGTGCGGAATTTCTCCTCGCTCTCGCGCAGCTCCGCTTCGATGTGGCGCCGCTCCGTGACGTCGAAGATGACGCCGTCGCAATAGACCGCCTTGCCCGCGTCGTCGAAGACGCCCTGCCCGCGCTCGAACACGGAGCGCATACTGCCGTCCCTGTGCAGCACGCGGTACTCGATCTCGTAGGGCCGCCGGTTCTTCAGCCCGTCGGCCACGATGCGTGCGACGGCGTCGACGTCCTCCGGATGGATGATGCTGCCGTAGGTGCGCACGGAGTTGTTCACAAAGTCGGAGGCCGGGTAGCCGGAGAGCGCCTCGATGGCGTCGCTGATGAACTCCATCGTATAGTCGGCGTCGTCGGCGCAACGATAGGCCACCCCCGGAATGTTGCTGATCAGCGTCCGGAACTTGGTCTCTTCGACCCGCAGCACCCGCAGGTCGTGCTCGCGTGCCGCCGTCGCTTCGAGATAGCGGCGCCGATGGTCGCCGGCGTCGCGCGCCAGCCGCCGCAACCGGGCGCCGAACCAGGTAAGCCCCGCCACCAGGACGAGCGCCATCGCCCCGAAGCCGTAGCCGGCGGCGACGGCGCCGACAACCGCGCCCCAATAGAGCGCGGCGACGATCGCCACCGTGACGACCGCGGCGGCGACGTAAGAGATCAGGTCACGCTGCCAACGCCGTGGCGGCAATGCGCTCACGCCCTCTCTCCCCTTTCAGGCATGCCCGACCCGGCCGGCTCCGCGGGTGCGGAGTCCGCCGGGTCTAGGACCGTAAGCGAAGGTGGTTAACGGCCGGTGAAGCCGCCGGAGAGCCTAGGCCGCCCGCGGCGCCCAAGCCGGCCCGAGCCGATCCATGAGCAGGCGGTAGGGCGCCAGGCAGAAGACCGCGAAGGCCAGCTTCACGGCCAAATCGCCCACGGCCCAGGTCGTCCAGGGCAGCCCGGTGCCGACGAAGGCGATGCCGAAGAACGTCGCAGTGTCGACGATCGACCCCGCGCCTGAGGCCACGAACGGCGCCCGCCACCAGCTCTGCCGGCGCAGCCAGTTGAAGAGCGTCACGTCCAGCAGCTGGGCCAGCAGGAAGGCGGAGCCCGAGGCGGCGGCGATGCGCGGGGTCGCGAGGATGGCCGACAGCACGACGCCCACGGCGAAACCGGCATAGATCACGCGCCGCGCCGCCCCCGGCCCGAACCGCCGGTTGGTCAGATCGGTGACCAGAAAGGAGAACGGGTAGGTGAACGCGCCCCAGGTCAGCCAGTCGTTGATAGGGAACTGCACAAGCCAGTTCGATGCTGCCACGATGGCGACCATGGCCAGGATCGCCGGCGCGATGCTGTTGAGCGCGGAGGCGTCGGCGCTCTTGGTGGCAGAGCGGGAAGCGGTCATCAGGCTCTCCGGTTTGGGACGGGCGGGCAGCCTGATAAAGGGCGCGCGGGGAAAAGACAATGGGAGATGCTGGGTGTCGCCCGGCTGCTCAGTGCGCGCCGGCCACCGCGGCCGCCTGCGGCTTGCGGATGAGCGGCATCAACAGGAGAGCGACGGCGAAGACCCCGGCCATCAGCAGCAGCGCGTCGTTGAAGGTCAGCACGGTCGCCTCGCGCGTGACCAGGTCGTTGAGCTTGCGCAGGGCGGCGAGATCGGGATCGACCGGCACCATGTCGCCGAGCCGGCTCGACAGGCCGTCGAGGAAGCCGCCCACGGCCGAGCGCGCCGTCGTGATGTTCTCGGAGATGCGCTGATAGTGCAGCGCCAGCCGGTCGATCAGCACGGTGTTGAGGGCGCCGAGGCCGATCGCGCCGCCGAGGTTGCGCATGAGGTTGTAGAGGCCGCTGGCGTTCTTCAGCTCGTGCGGCGGCAGGGTGCCGAGCGCGAGCGTGTTGATGGGGATGAAGCACATCATCAAGGAGATGCCGCGCACGGCCTGCGGCAGCGCGAACTCCCAGAAGCCCCACTCGGCCGTCTGGAACGACTGCAGGTAGACGCCGAGGCCGAACAGCGAGAGGCCGAGCGCCAGCATCACCCGCAGATCGAGCCTCTTCGAGAGCGCGCCGGCGATCGGCGCCGACGCGAACTGGAAGGCGCCGGTCACGATCATCAGCAGGCCGATCTGGAGCGAGTTGAAGCCCCGCACCCGGCCGAGGAAGGCCGGCAGCAGGAATACGGAGCCGTAGAGGCCGATGCCCAGGATGAAGCTGAAGAGCGAGCCGATCGCGAAGTTGCGGTCGTGGAACGCCCGCAGCCATACGATCGGCTGCTTGTAGGTGAACATGCGCCAGAAGAACAGGATGGCCGACACGACGCTCACGACCGCGAAGCCGGCGATGACGTCGTCCTCGAACCAGTCGTTGCGCGGGCCCTCCTCGAACACGTACTCGAGGCTGCCGAGGAACAGCGCCATCAGCAGCAAGCCGGGATAGTCGAAGCCCCTGAGCAGGCCCCAGTCGGGCTTGTCGATGTCGACGAACGCCCAGACCGCGAGCGCCACGGCGATCCCCGGCAGCACGTTCACCAGGAACATCCAGTGCCAGGAATAGGTCTGCGTGAGATAGCCGCCGATCGTCGGCCCCAGTGTCGGCGCCATGGTGGCGACCAGGCCGATGAGGACGGTGATGCCGGCGCGCCGGTCCGCCGGGAACATAAGAAAGGAGGTCGCGAACACCGTCGGGATCATGGCGCCGCCGATGAATCCCTGCAGCACCCGGAACACGATCATGGCGTCGAGATCGGTGGCGAGCGCGCAGCCGATGCTCATGAGCGTGAAGCCGACGGCCGAGATCACGAACAGGACGCGCGTCGACAGCAGGCGCGAGAGATATCCCGAGAACGGGATCATGATGACTTCGGCGATGAGGTAGGCAGTCTGCACCCAGGTGATCTCGTCAGCGCTGGCCGACAGACCCGCCTGGATCTCGCGGATCGAGCTGGAGACGATCTGGATGTCGAGGATCGCCATGAACATGCCGACGACCATCGCCATGAAGCCGGCGAACTGCCGGCCGGTCACCGCCGGCCGAGCGGCCGCTGGCGGCGTGGGCGGCGCAGCCGGCGTGAAGGCCGGCGATTCCGACACCTCGGCCGCCGCGACTGGGCGATAGGTGGAGTCATCCATTGCGCGAATAACCTCGCCTTGCAGTACCGCTGCGGACTCGGCGCAGAGAGACTTCGTCGCCGGCCGATGCCGCGTCATGCTTGCGTGCGTTCCCGGCGAGCGATCAGTTGCGCATCGCGGCCTGGGCGGCGCCGAAGATCGCGCCGGCGAAGGTCGGACCGGTACCGGCCGCGCGGGTGTCGACGCTCACCTCGACGGAGAGGCCGGGCCGCAGCAGGCCGGCGAGCGCGTTCTCCTTAGGCACGGCGATCCGGATGGGCACGCGCTGCACCACCTTCGTGAAGTTGCCGGTCGCGTTCTCCGGCGGCAGCAGGCTGAACACCGCCCCGCTTGCCGGCGCGAAGCTCTCGACCGTGCCGATGAGCTTGTGGTTCGGATAGGCGTCGACCGCGATCTCCACCGGCTGGCCTGGGCGCATGTTCTCGAGCTGGGTCTCCTTGAAGTTGGCGACCACATAGACCTGCGGCAGCGGCACCACCGCCATCAGCTGCGTGCCGACCTTCACGTACTGGCCGACCTGCACGCCCTTGTTGCCGACCACGCCGTCGACCGGCGCCTTGATCACGGTGTTGTCGAGATCGTTCTGAGCCATGGTGAGGGTGGCCTGGGCCTGCGCCAGCTCGGCGTCGGCCTGCTTGCGGTCGGCGCGCAGCACGACGAGCTGCCCCTGCTCCGCCGCGAGCGCGGCCTGCGTGCGGGTCACTTCGGCCTGCGCCTTGCGCAGGGCGGCCTCGACCTCGTCATAGTCGCTCTTCGCGACGATGTTAGTCGCCACCATCTTCTTGTAGCGGTCGTAGTTGGGCTGGGCGCGAGCCAGTTCCGCCTGGGCGCTGACGACATTGGCCTTGGCCGCCTCGATCATCGCATTCTGCCACTCGAGCTTGCGGTCGATGCCGGCGATCGCGGCCTCGGCGGCAGCCACGGCCGCCCGGCCTTCGGCGGCCTTGGCGGCGAAATCCTCATCATCGATCAGCGCCAGCACGTCGCCGGCGCGCACCTGCTCATTGTCGACCACGCGCACCTCGCGCACATAGCCAGCGACCTTCGGGCTGATGACGGAGATGTCCCCCTGCACATAGGCATTGTCGGTCGATTCGAAGAAGCGGCCCGTCATCCACCAGTACCAGCCGCCGCCACCCGCAGCGACCACCAGAACGAGAGCGACCACCGAGAGAATGATCTTGCGCATCGCCATGCCACCTCTGTCTAATGCCCTGGGGAATCGGGGAGATTCCCGTGGAAGAGCGTTTGATTAAAACTAAACCGTTCAGTTCAGTCTTGATCAAATATGGCGGATGGACTATGTTCTGTCAAGAACTGAACGGTTCAGTTTTTCATCTGGGAGCAGAGAGGCCATGACCCAGGCAGCGGTAATAGCCCGATCCGAGGCGCAGGAAAGCGGCAAGGCCGCCAAGATCCTGGACGCCGCCCGGCGGGTCTTCATGGCCGACGGTTACGGCGCGGCCAGCATGGACGCCATCGCCAAGGCGGCCGGCGTGTCGAAAGCGACCGTCTATGCCCATTTCGCCGGCAAGGATCAGCTTTTCGCGGCCATCATCGCCGAGCGCTGCCGGGCGCATTCGGCCATACCGGAACTCGAGGACGTCGAGCGCGCGACACCTGAAGAGGCGCTGCTGGCCCTCGGCCGCAGCTTCGCGAGCCTTGTGCTGGCACCGGAGGTGCTCGATCTCTACCGGATCGTGGTCGCGGAGACTCCGCGCTTCCCGGAACTGGGCCGCACGCTCTACGAGACCGGGCCGAAGCGCGGCATCGCTCGGCTGGCCGACTACCTGCAGCGCCTGACCGATCGCGGTCTGCTCGACGTCCGCGAGCCCGACATCGCCGCCCGGCAGTTCTTCGGCATGATCCGCAGCGACCTCTATCTGCGCCGCCTGTTCCACATCAGCGACGCCGAGGTCGGCATCACCGTCGAGCAGATGGTCGCCAGCTCGGTCGCGATGTTCCTGCGCGCCTACGCCAGGCGCGCCTGATCCAACCTACTTCTCGACAATATCCTTCTGCAGTCCGGCCACGGCCGCACACGGTGTAAGAGCACGATCCAGCCGCGCGTTGCACGAAGAGCCGGCCGAGCGCCGCCGTGTCGGTGCAGGCGCCGCCGCGGCTGGGCTAGCCGCCTTCAAGTTCCTCGCGCAACAGCTCCAGCCTTAGCCACTCCTCCTCCGTCGCCGCCAGCTCGGCCCGGGCGGCCTCGAGCGCCCGGCCGGTGGCCGTGAAAACTGCCGGATCGCGACGGTAGAACTCAGGATCGGAGAGGGCGGCCTCAAGGCGGCGGATCTCGGCGCTCAGCGCCTCGATGCGCGCGGGCGAGGTCTTGAGGGCGTGCTGGTCGGCGAAGGTGAGGCGCCGCCGCGATTTGGGCGCCGCCGCCGCCGCTGGCTTGGGCGCCGCCTTCGGCTTCGCCGACGGCGCCTGCAGGGCGCCCACGCCATACCCGCGCTGCGCCACCATGTCGGAATAGCCGCCGGCATACTCGACCCACTTGGCGTTGCCTTCGAAGGCGATCACCGACGTGGCGACGCGATCGAGGAAATCGCGGTCGTGGCTGACGATCAGGAGCGTGCCCGGATAGTCCGCCAGCATCTCCTGCAGCAGGTCGAGCGTTTCCAGATCGAGGTCGTTCGTCGGCTCGTCCAACACCAGCAGATTGGAGGGACGGGCGAGCGAGCGCGCCAGCATCAGTCGGCCGCGTTCGCCGCCCGAGAGCGACGTCACGGGCGAGCGGGCCTGCTCCGGCCGGAACAGGAAGTCCCGGAGGTAGCCGACGACGTGGCGAGTCTCGCCGTTGATGGAAACGGTCTCGCCGCGCCCGCCGGTCAGCGTCTCCGCCACCGTCGCCTCGGGATCGAGGCTGTCGCGGCGCTGGTCGAGCGTCGCCGCCGCGATATTGGTGCCAAGCCGGACTGTGCCGGCATCCGGAGGAATCACGCCGGTCAGGAGATTGAGGAGCGTGGTCTTGCCGGCGCCGTTCGGGCCGACGATGCCGATGCGGTCGCCGCGCTCCACCCGCAGCGTCAGGCCGCGTACGATCGGCCGGTCGCCATAGCTCTTGGCGACGCCGTCGGCCTCGATCACCAGCTTGCCCGACAGCTGCGCCTCCTGCGCCGCCAGCGCGACGTCGCCGACCGGCCGATTGGCGCGCGCCCGCTGCCGGGCGGTGCGCAGCTCCTGGAGCGTCCGCATGCGGCGCTCGTTGCGCTTGCGCCGCGCCGTGACGCCGTAGCACACCCAATGCTCTTCCATCGCGATCTTGCGGTCGAGCTTGTGACGCTCGATCTCTTCCTCCTCCAGGATCTTGTCGCGCCAGGCCTCGAACGCCGCGAATCCCTGTTCGAGCCGGCGCGTCGTGCCGCGATCGAGCCACACCGTCGCCCGTGACAGGGTTTCGAGGAAACGCCGGTCGTGGCTGACGAGCACAAGAGCCGAGCGCATGCTCGCGAGCGCCTCTTCCAGCCCCTCGATGGCCGCGACATCCAGATGGTTGGTCGGCTCGTCCAGCAGCAGGATGTCCGGATCGGGCGCCAAGGTTCGCGCGAGCGCCGCCCGCCGGCTCTCGCCGCCGGACAGGCGCGCCGGATCCTCAGCGCCGGTAAGCCCGAGCGTCTCCAGGAGATAGCGGGCGCGGTGGGCGTCGTCGCCCGGCGCCAGGCCGGCCTCGACGAAGGCGCCGGTGGTGGCGAAACCCTGGAGATCGGGCTCCTGCGGCAAATAGCGGATGGTCACGGACGGCTGCAGGAAGCGGCTGCCGGCGTCGGGTTCGACCATCCCGGCGGCGATCTTGAGCAGGGTCGATTTGCCGGAGCCGTTGCGCCCGACCAGGCACAGGCGCTCGCCCGGGCCGACGGAAAGCTGGACACCCGTGAGCAAGGGCGTGCCCCCGAACGTCAGGCCGATGTCCTGCAGCAGGAGAAGCGGCGGCGCCATCGCTCAGGCCGCGACGGCGTCGTGCCGCTGATAATCCTTGATGTCCGAGAACGCGATCTTGGGCGCCCGCTCGATCTCGTAGTTGAGGGTGAAGTCGGACGAGGCCATGAATACGGGCGCGCCGTCAAGATCTGCCGCCATATCGCCGCGGTGACGGTCGGTGAAGGTCTCGAGATCGGCGGCATTGGCGGCGCTCACCCAGCGGCAGACCGTGAAGCGCGCAGCCTCGAAATCGATCGGCAGATTGTATTCGGCGGCGAGCCGCTGCTTCAGCACGTCGAGCTGCAGGGCCCCGACCACCCCGACCAGCGCCGGCGAGCCGTCGAACGGCAGGAAGACCTGCACCACGCCTTCCTCGGCCATCTGCTTCAACGCCTCGCGCAGCTTCTTGGCGCGCATGGCGTCCTGCACGCGCACGCGGCGGATGATCTCCGGCGCGAAGCTCGGCACGCCCGGGAACGACAGGGCCTCGCCCTCGGTCAGCGTGTCGCCGATGCGCAGGGTGCCGTGGTTGGGAATGCCGACGATGTCGCCGGCGAAGGCCTCGTCGGCGATGGCGCGGTCCTGGGCAAAGAAGAACTGGGGCGTGTGCAGGCTGATCGTCTTGCCCGTGCGGGTCAGCCTTGCCTTCATCCCGCGCCGCAGCCGCCC
>DATIXH010000065.1:0-13580 GCA_035518775.1 Candidatus Acidiferrum sp. | reverse complement strand
GGGGCTGGTGGCGCAGCGCGAGGAGGTGCGATGGAACCACGCTCGGGGGGTGCCCCAGGGGGTCCGCAGGAGCGTTTTCGGCCGATCCGGCGGGGAAATTTCCCAACGATTTCAAGGCTGCGTTCCTCTCGAAAATGCAGTCATCGCGCGCCAAACCCGCATGAATGCAGGCGATTTCGCACAGGGCATTCGAGGTCCGGCCCGGCTCGGACACGCCTCGGACACGCAGCGAGTTCAACACCTTCGCGGTCGATCCCTGCCCTGCCCCACCACCGCGTCGGCGCGCCCCGACCGACCACGCCACGCCGACCCGCGACCTCGTGTTCGCAGCCGGGCGGGGCGAGTGTGCTGGTGAGGATTGGCTCAGTTAGACGGTTATCTAATTGACGCGCTGTGCTTCAAGCCATGCTCGCAGGTCGTGCTCGCGGTAAAGCGCGCGGTGGCCGATGCGATAGAACGGGATGGGAACACGGGTCGGGCCGGCGGCCTTGCCGTGACGCGGGGGCGCGGGGCGCGAGCGCCGCCGGATCGTCGCGACGGTGACACCGAGGAACTTCGCCGCGGCGGACTGATCCAGCCAACCGGCGGGCGTCGAGTAGGTTCGAGTAGCCAAGTGAATGCCTCTGCCATTGAGGGCGCGCCGCCGTGCGAGGTGGCTGGCAGCGGATTAGCCGGATCGACGGGCAGAGGCGCGGGGGCTTGGGCTCGATCCTGGCGCGAGCGGCCCTCCGAGGAGGATAGCTGTCCGGTGACGGGGAAAGCCCCGGCCGGGGTTGGCTTCAACCGCTCACGCCAACGCAGCTAAGTGGTGCGCCACGCTCGATTTTTCAAGGCACCCGGCCGGCCGTGTCCGAGGCGTGTCCGACGGCCCCTACCCCGTCTGCTAAGTGCCTGCCGCAACTTGGTTGTTGACATTCTTTCCCGGAATGCAGCCGCGTAAGCGCTTGAAAAGCAGGGAAATTGTCGTGGAGATGGTCGCGACCGGTTCGCACGCGCCCTGCCGTCGGGGCTTGCCTTCGAACGGGGGCGCCAACAGAGTGCGGCATGTCCACCGGCGACCCGCACAACGTGGTGCTGACCGAGCAGGCCGCGGCCGCCCTGCGCGACGACTTCCTGGGGTGGCAGTGCCGCATCCGCCAGCTCTCGGCGCGGCAGGGCGGCGGGCGACCGACCGCCGGCATGCGCCCGCGGCTGTTGAGCCCGACCGGCGAGGAGCTCGCGCCGGCCATCACCGTCCTGATCGTCGAAGAAGACCCCGCCGACAGCACGGCATTGTTCCGCCACCAGTATCTCAAGACGAACGATCCGATAGAGCGCTACGAGAAGGCGGTGGAGATCCTGTCCGCCGGCTACTTCCAGGATCCCCAGAGCTTCGGAGACGTGATGACCGCGCTGTTCGGGGCCGACTCCGCGGCCGCGGCGGCCCTGCTGAACCACGGCGGCGCCGTGCTCGAGTTCGAGGAATATGCCCAAGCCTATCGCCTGCCCTGCCGGACCGCCGAGCTCGCGACCGCCGACGCCCTTTTCCAGGCGACCTACTGGCACAACCGCATGTTCAATCCGAGCATGCCGCCGGGCGTGCGCGTGCTCTCATTCGCGCCGGACTGGAAGCACGCGGCAGGCTGGCGCGTCGAGCGCGACTGATGTAGGGCGGCCCCATCCCCGCTTTCGCGGACAAGCGTGGGCGCCCCTTTTGCGCCTTGGTCCGGCAGGTCGACAGAGGGGCGGCCACGTGGGCCGCCCCTACAGTCATTCGGCGCCGAGGCGCGCGGCGACCATGGCCTGGAGCCGCCACAGCCGGCGGTCACGGATGCCCAGCTCTTCCAGATGCGTCACGGTCTCCAGCAGATATTCGGCGCAGGAGCCGACATGGCCGCAGGCGCGCGCCAGCGCGTCGGCGACGGCTTCGTCGTTCAGGCGGCCGGTGTAGCGCTCGTGCGCGCGATTGATGACGAAGGCGATCGCGCGCACCGGGCCTTCCGCCGTCCGGACGTCGGCCCAGTGCGGCACATAGGCGGCCGTCAGGATCTCGCGCGCCCAGATTGTGCGCAGCGCCTCGTCGCGCTCATGCTCGGCCAGGCGGTAGACGACGCCGCGGCAGATGCCTCCCCGCTCGAGGCCGAGCATCAGGCCAGGCGTATCGGGGCTGCCGCGGAAGCGCTTGACGGTGAGGCAGAACTGGCGATGGAAGCCGTGAAGGGTGCCGACCCGCTGCTCGGCGATCGGGAATCCCCGCTTCCAGATCAGCGAGCCGTAGGCGAAGACCCAAACGGGCTCGCGCGCCTTCGGATGCGCCAGCGTGGCCGCCAGCGACACCGCCCGCTCGGCGTCGCTGAGATAGCCCGCCGCCGGCCCGGGGTCGTGATCGCGGCGCGGTATGCGGGCTATGAGTTCGCGGGTCAGGCGCATGGCCGCATCGTAAAGCAGGGACTCGTATCTCGCGACACACTTGTTTTGTCACCCCGCTTACGCGCTATCGGATTTCGCACATTTCTGCGGGGCCGCCGTGCGTCCTTCGACAGGCTCAGGATGAGGGAAAACCTTGGTGGCACGAAGAAAAGCCCTCATCCTGAGCCGTGGCACCATCAAGCAGAATCCTGCTTAGCACAGCGAATGCCGGACATCGCTTTTATCCACAATGTCGCACCGGCGCGTGGGTGACTGACGGCCTCATAGGAAAAGGGCGCCCGATGGGCGCCCTCTCTTCGTTCCTTCCGCGGCTACTCGCCATCGGCGGCGGATCTCGCCGCCGTGACTGGCTGAACGGCAGTGGCAGTCGGCGCTTTGACGGCGCCCACCAGGGCCTCAACCGGATTGCTGCCGGTGAAGCCGGCCTGGGCCAGCAGCTGGTCGATGATGGGGGCGTTGGCGCGATACTGCAGCAGAGCGCCCAGCAGATTGTCGGTCGCGCTGCCGCCGCCGTT
This sequence comes from Candidatus Acidiferrum sp., assembly GCA_035518775.1. GTDB lineage: Bacteria > Pseudomonadota > Alphaproteobacteria > Dongiales > Dongiaceae > JBGPEQ01. Next base: position 10,656 of record DATIXH010000065.1, on the reverse strand, counting down.
GACGGCGGCGCCGTTGGTCGCGCCGCCGGCGAGCGGGCCGCGTCCGCCGAGGTCGACGATGCGAACGTCGCCGATCTTCTCGAGCGGCTTCACCGCCTCGGCGAGCGCCTGCGGCAGTACGCGCAACCGCTCCTTCATGACCTCGAGGTCGATGATGGCCTGGGAGAGGAGGTTGCGGGCCTCGTTGATCAGCCGCTGCCCGTCGGCATCGACCTTGTACTCGATCGCCTTGGCTTCGGCGCGAATGCGGGTGGCGTCGGCCTCGGCCTGGGCCTGGGTCCGCAGCGCCGCCGCCTGATCTTCGGCGGCGCTGTGCTGGGCCGAAGCAGCGACCGTCACCTTCGTCGCCTCGCGCTCGGCGTCCTGCTTGGCGGCGATCACCACGATCTGACGCTCGCGCTCGGCGCGCGCCACTTCGGCGGCGGTGACCACGGCCTGCTCGGCCTTGGTCGCCTCGGCCTTGGCGAGCTGCGCCTGGGCGTCGGCCTCGGACTGCGCCTTGCTCTTGTTGGCGATGGCGATGGCGCGGTCCTGGTCGGCGATCTGGATGTCGCGCTGCTTGGCGATGGCAAGAGTCTCGGCCGTGCGATCGCTCTCGATCTTCTGCTGCTGCACTGCGAGCTCCGCCGCGATGCGCGCGGTCTCCTGGGCCTGCAGGGCGGTCGCCTGGCGCTGCGCGATCGCCTGGTCGGCGGCGATCCTGGCCTCCTGCTCCGCCCGCCGCGCCTCGGCCTCTTTCAGCGCCGCTTCGGCGCGGGTCGCGGCAGTCTTGTTGATGATGTCGCGCTGCTGACTCAGCTCGGACTCCTTTTTCGCCCGCTCGATCTCGAGCGTGCGCTGGCGCGCCTCCAGATCCTGCTGCGCGATGGCCACCTCCGCGCTGCGCACGGTCTGGTTACGCTCCTGACGCTTGGCTTCGGTGATGCGCGTGAGCGCGGTCAGGCCTTCGGCGTCGAAGGCGTTGTTGGGGTTGAAGTACTTGGTGTCGGTCTGGTCGAGCTTGGTGAGCGAGGCGCTCTCCAGCTCGAGGCCGTTCAACTCGAGGTCGCGCGCCACCGCGGTCTGCACGGCCTGCACGAAATTCGCGCGCTTCTCCTGCAAGTCGGTGAGGCTCATGGTCGCGGCGACGCTGCGGAGGGCGTCGACGAACTTGGCCTCGACCAGCTCGCGCAGCTGAGCGGCGTCATTGGTGCGATCACCCAGTGTCTGAGCCGCAAGGGCGATCGAAGCCTCGTCCGGCTTCACGCGCACGTAGAACTCGACGGCGATGTCCACGCGCATGCGATCCTTGGTGATCATCGCGTCGGCCGCCTCGCGGCGGACGTCGAGCCGCAGGGTCTGCAGGTTGACCCAGGCGATATTGTGGAACATCGGCCAGACGAGCGCGCCGCCGTCGAGGATCACTTTCTGGCCGCCCGCGCCCGTGCGCACATAGGACCTGTCTTTCTCGGCCCGCCGGTAGAGCTTGCTGAGAACGATGCCGATGACCGAGAAGATCAGCAGTACGACGACGACGAGCATGATGAGGCCTGTGAGGTCCATGGTTCCTTCCCTCCTGCGCGGCTAGTGCCGAGCGCGCATCACGTTAGAGATTCTCGACCAACTTGCCGTCCGCCTTGGCAACCCGCAGCATGCCTTCGCCCTGTTCGACGACGAGGACAAGGGCACCTTCGGGAATCTCTTCCTCGGCGGTGAACGGCTCGACCTTCGGAAAGTGCCAGTTGCCGTGCTGGTCCTGCAGCTTCATGCGGGCCACGACGCCGCGCCGCGCGGGCCCGACGGTGATCACGCCGGTGCGGCCGACGAATTCAGCCTCGGCGACGACGTAGGTCTCTTCGCGCGGCATGATCTTGCCGATCGCCTGGCTCACCCAGCGCGTCGCGGGCACGGTGGGAATGACCGCCAGGACCGCGGCAATCCACCCCGGCAGCGGCGCGATGATGCCGTCGGCGATGCCCTGCAGGATGAACCCGCAGCCGGCGAATATCCCGAGCGCCGTGGCAAGCAGCGCCAGAAAGGGGGCGCGCCCGATGTTCAGCCAGTCGAGCGCGCCGCCGACCAGGCCGTGCCCGCCATCCGCGTCGGGCGCGTCAGGCGCATCGCCCCCGAAGAGACTCTCGAGGAGATGCGAGGCCGAATGGCCCGCCACCATCGACAGGCCCTCGATTGCCGCGATCCCGACGAGAACGCCGAGCGCGATCGTGAAGGGCGTATAGTTGGGCGTCAGCAGTTGATGGAACATGCCCATACCTCCGTTGGCTCGAGCATGCCGGCCGGGTCACCCCCGCTTCGCCTTCAGCTGCGCGAGCCGCTCCTTGATCTGATTGTCGCGATGCAGCGCCTCCAGGTCCTGCAGCACGCCGGCATCCTGCACCGCCGGACCGTTGGGCACGCCGGTGATGCGGCTGGCGGCGTTCATCGCCCGCTCGACCTTGGCGTTGGCGCGGTCGACCCGATTGTCGCGCCCGCCCATGAGAACGCCGTCGGGCGCAGCCGTCGTCGTGTGACGCAGGTCCTGCAGCCGCTCCTCGGCCTCGCGCCGACTGGCGCGAATGGCATCGAGGGAGGCCTCCAGCTTGTGGATCTCGCCCTCCGATTCCGCGCGCAGTTGCGCCAGCAGGTTGGCCTGCGCCTCGATGTCGAGCTGGCGGGCGATGCCCGCCTCGGCCAGGTCGTCGCGCCCACTCTTGATCGCGGTGTCGATGCGCTGCTCGAGCGTGCCGCGCTCCGCCTCGAGCTGCTTCATGCGGGCCGTCACGCGGATCTGCTCGCTTCTGGCCTTGCCGAGTTCGGTGCGCACTTCGTCGATCGCGCCGTCGATCTCGCGCAGCGCCTGCGCCAGCATCGCTTCCGGATTCCCCTGCTCGGCCATGTCCACGACCGAATTGGCCATGCCGGCCATCACGCGCCCGACGCGGGCGACCACGCCTTCCGTTGCCATTGCCATCTCCTTCATACGCGTTCCGAGAACGCTGCCGTGAACGCCAATGCGGAATTCCCAGCCCAGCGGCGTGCGCACGAGCCGCGCCAGCGCCGGCGCAGGGCCGCCAGCGGAATAGCCCGCCACGAAACACCGCACCTGGATGCGCCCGCGAAGCGTGGTGAGCGATACCTGATCGACGCCGCGCGCCGCATAGAGCTTGTCGTCATAGGGCACGCCCTCCAGCGCCTCGCCGCGACGCCGGGCCGCCCAGTCTTTCAGGGCCAGAGTCGTGGTCTGCGATGGCAGGTTGCCCGCGAGCCGCGCCGCCTCGTACCAGCCGCGGTGCAGGGCTACGAGGTCCGCCGGATGATCCTGCGGAATGTTTCGATCGAGCCATTCGGCCAGGGCGGCGTAGGCGGCGGCGAACTCGTCCAGGGCCGCCTCCTGCTCCGCATCCGGCATCAGCCGCAGGGAGCAACTCGCATCGGTCTGTCTGGGTCGTCTCGCCATGATTAGAGTATAAAGGAGTACTTTAGTCCTTTGCAACGGGAACAATAGCGGAATCTGCGCTATTGTGGCATCGGTTCGATTTTCAGGGAGTGACCATGGTCACAGAGTCACATGACCACAGGAATGCCACAGTGCAAGAGGCGCCGATCGTGAAATCGGACATCCTCCCGGCACACTCGTTGATGCTGGTCAACACCACCCTTGCCAGCTCCCGCTAGTAACAGCCCAGATTGGAAGGAGGCGAGCGCCGCCATGAACCTGCCGGACAATGCCCCCGACAACGCCCCGCTGCGGATCGACGCCCTGTTACCGGTGGAAATCGCCGAGAAGGCGGAGCGGATCGGCGTGCAGAAGACCCGTCTCGATGCGATCACGCTCCTTGCCCTCGCCGTCCTCGGCGGCGCCTTCATCGCGCTCGGCGGCATGTTCGCCACGAGCGTTCTGGCCGGCGCCGAGGGTCATCTGCCATTCGGCGTCGCGCGCCTGCTGGCCGGCCTCGTGTTCTGCCTCGGCCTCATCCTGGTCGTGGTCGGCGGCGCCGAGCTCTTCACGGGCAACACGCTGATGGTCATTGCCTGCGTATCGCAATGCGTGCGGCTCACCGAGATGCTGCGCGCCTGGCTGATCGTCTATGTCGGCAATCTCCTGGGCGGCCTCGGCACGGCTGCGCTCGTGTTCCTCTCCGGACAGTATCTCGCGGGCAAGGGCAGCGTTGCCCGCGTCGCGCTCGACATCGCGCATGGCAAGGTGCAGCTGCCGTTCGAGCGTGCGCTGTTCCTGGGGATCCTCTGCAACGTGCTCGTGTGCCTGGCCGTCTGGCTCTCCTACGGCGCGCGCACGACGAGCGACAAGGTCCTGGCCATCCTGTTCCCCGTCTCCGCGTTCGTCGTCGCCGGCTTCGAGCACTCCGTGGCCAACATGTACCTGATCCCGCTGGGCCTGATGATAAAACAGGGAGCGCCCGACACCCTCTGGTCGCAGATCGGGGCAGTGCCGTCCGACTACGCCGATCTGACCTGGGCGGGGTTCGCGTTGAACCTCGTTCCCGTCACGATCGGCAACATCATCGGCGGTGGCCTGCTGGTTGGCGGCGTCTACTGGTTCATCTATTTGCGCGAGCGGCTGCGGCAGCCCTAGGACCTTGAGCACCCCTCTCGCCGAATCTCCTGAGACCTGCTGGCACAGTCTGCCGACGCCCGAGGTCGCGCATCGCCTCGCGATGCGGCCGGAACGCGGCCTGTCGGCGGAGGAAGCGCGGCGCCGCCTTGCGGAACACGGCCCGAATGCCATCCGGGAACAAGGCCGGCGGGGACCGCTGCGGGCGCTCATCGGGCAGTTCACGGACGTGACGATCCTGCTGCTGATCGGCGCGGCCGTCGTGTCGGGGCTCGTCGGCGACCTCAAGGATACGCTCGTGATCCTCGGCATCATCGTCCTGAATGCCGGGATCGGGTTCGCGCAGGAATACCGCGCCGAGCGCGCCGTCGCAGCCCTCCGGCAGATGGCCGCGTCGGCAGCCGCGGTGCTGCGCGGCGGCGAGCGGCGGACGGTTCCTGCCGCCGATCTCGTTCCGGGCGATGTCGTGCTGCTCGAGGCCGGCAACATCGTGCCGGCCGACCTGCGCCTGTTCGAGGCCGCGCAACTCAAAGTCGGTGAAGCCGCGCTCACCGGCGAGTCCGTTCCGGTCGACAAGCGGACCGAACCGCTGGCGGAGCCCGCCCTGCCGCTCGGCGACCGCACGAACATGGCCTTCAAGGGCACCGTCGTCGCCTATGGGCGCGGACGCGGCCTCGTGATCGCGACCGGCATGGCCACCGAGCTGGGCAAGATCGCTGGCACGCTGGCGGCTGCTGGCGAGGGCAAGACGCCGCTCCAGAAGCGCCTGGCCGATCTCGGCCGGCGGCTCGCGCTCGCCGTGGTAGCCATCTGCATCCTCATCTTCGGCGCCGGCCTGCTGCGCGGCGAGCCGCCGCTGCTCATGCTGCTCACCGCGCTCTCCGTCGCGGTGGCGGCGGTGCCGGAGGCGCTGCCGGCGGTCGTCACCATTCTGCTGGCGCTCGGCGCTCGCCGCATGGCGCGGCACAGTGCGCTCGTCCGCCGGCTGCCGGCAGTCGAGACGCTCGGTGCGGTGACCCATATCTGCGCTGACAAGACGGGGACGCTGACGCGCAACGAGATGCGCGCCGAAGCGCTGTTCGCCGATGGAAGCTTCGCGCCGCCCGGCGCGGCCGGCCGAGGCGATCCCTGGGCGCCCCTGTTCACGGCCATGGCCCAGTGCAACGACGCCGGCCCCGGCGGCGACGGCCAATGGGCGGGCGACCCGACGGAGGTGGCGCTGGCCCGCTCGGCCGCCGACGCCGGCTATGATCGACCGACGCTGGACCTGTCGTCGCCGCGCGCGGCCGAGCTTCCCTTCGACTCCGAGCGCAAGCGCATGACGACGTTCCACCGCCAGGTCGGCGGCTTCATCGCCTACACCAAGGGCGCGCCGGAGGGTCTGCTGCCGCGCTGTGGCACGATGCTGACCGCCGGCGGCGTGGTGCCGCTGCCCTACGCCCACCTGCTCGCCACCGCCGAGGAGATGGCGGCCGACGGGTTGCGCGTGCTCGCAGTCGCCATGCGGCGTTGGCCGGGGCTGCCGGACAGCATCGATGCCGACGTCATCGAACGCGACCTGACGTTCCTCGGCTTCGTCGGATTGCTCGATGCGCCGCGGCCCGAGGCGATCGAGGCCGTGGCCGTCTGCCGGGCCGCGGGCATCACGCCGGTCATGATCACGGGCGATCATCCGGCAACGGCACGGGCCGTGGCGCGGCGCACGGGAATCGCGGGACAGGACGCGAAGGCGCTGACCGGCGCCGAGCTCGCGACACTGACGGACGCGGCGCTGGCCGACCGCGTTGCGCAGGTCCGCGTCTATGCGCGCGTCGACCCGGCGCAGAAGATCCGCATCGTCGAGGCGCTGCAGGCGAAGGGCGAATTCGTCGCCATGACCGGCGACGGCGTGAACGACGCACCGGCGTTGCGCAAGGCCGACATCGGCATCGCCATGGGCCGCACCGGCACGGACGTCGCGCGGGAAGCGGCCGGATTGATTCTCCTCGACGACGACTTCGCCACCATCGTCGCGGCCGTGCAGGAGGGTCGGCGGATCTTCGACAACATCCGCAAGTTCGTGCGCTACGCCGTCACCTGCAACTCGGCCGAGATCTGGACCATCTTCCTGGCGCCGTTCCTCGGACTGCCGATCCCGCTGCTCCCGATCCACATCCTCTGGATCAACCTCGTGACCGACGGGCTCCCGGGACTGGCGCTGGCAGCGGAGCCGGCCGAGCGGGATGTGATGCAGCGGCCGCCGCGCCCGCCGAAGGAGAGCATTTTCGCCGGTGGGCTCTGGCAGCACACGATCTGGGTCGGCCTCGTGATGGCCGGGCTCGCGCTGTTCACCCAGGCCTACGCCATCGGGGCGGGATCGAACCACTGGCAGACGATGGTGTTCACGGTGCTGACGCTCTCGCAGATGGCGCAGATCCTGGCCATCCGATCGGAGCGCCTGTCGCTGTTCCAGCAGGGCGTCTTCACCAACCTTCCCCTGCTCGGCGCCGTCGTCCTCACCGTGCTGCTCCAGCTGGCGACGATCTACGTGCCGTTTCTCAATCCGATCTTCCACACGGCGCCGCTGGCCGCGGGCGAACTCGCATTGTGCCTCGCCTTGTCGTCCGCGATCTTCTTCGTCGTGGAGATCGAGAAATGGCTGGGGCGCCGGCGGCGCGCGGCGCGCTAGTCTAGTGCCTGAATCCGCGAGGGGAGCGCGGACGGGCTCCTCTCGATTGGCGTATACCGAATCGCCTCAGAACTTCGCGTAGGTCTTCTTCAGGTCGACCAGCGGGTGCTTGCGCGACATCTGGAACTTGATCAGCAGCTCGCGCGCGATCATGTCGCGGTCCTGCTGGTTGTCGGGCAGCTTGATCGAGGGCGGCACGACCACCCAGCCGTTGACGTTGCGGTCGAACACGGCGGCCTTGCCCTCCTCGTAGCCCATATGGACGTCCTCGAGCCAGTTGAGGTCGTCCCAGCCCATCAGCTCCAGGTATTTCTTCAGGAACGGCGTCAGCCGCTTGTAGTCGGGCAGCAGGTTCACGTCGTAGCGGTAGCCGATGTGCTGGCCGATCTCCTTCTCGCGCGCGGTATCGATGCCCTTGGTCTTCAGGAAGTGATCGATATGCTTCGGGTCCTTGCCGCCGCCCTTGGCCGCCGCCTTCGGCTTCAGCTTCGTCACGTTGGACGCCTTCTTCTTCGTGGCCATCGCGCGTCTCCTAGTAGCGGGTCATGTCGGGGCGGCCGACGGTGTGCTGCGTGCCGGCAAGCGGCACCATGGCCATGGCCGAGGCCTCCATAGTGAGGGCGGCCAGATCTTCCGGCTCCAGGCTGTGCACGTTCGTCTTGCCGCAGGCGCGCGCCATCATCTGGCATTCCATCGTGAGCGTGTGCAGGAAGTTGTAGACGCGCTCGGCGGCCTTGTCCGGATCGAGGCGTTTGCGCAACTCGGGATCCTGGGTCGCCACGCCCACGGGGCAACGGCCGGTGTGGCAGTGGTAGCAGTAGCCGGCCTCCACGCCGACCTCCTTCGGATAGTCGGCCTCCGGAATGTCCTTGTTGCAGTTCAGCGCCATCAGGGCGGAGTGGCCGATGGCGACGGCATCGGCGCCGAGCGCCAGCGCCTTCGCCAGGTCACCGCCGTTGCGGATGCCGCCGGCATAGACGAGGCTGATCTCGCCGGTCTTGCCGAGATCGTCGAGCGCCTTGCGGGCCTGGCGGATGGCGGCGATGCCGGGAATACCGGTATCCTCGGTGGCGATATGCGGGCCGGCGCCGGTCGAGCCTTCCATGCCGTCGATGTAGATGGAGTCCGGCCCGGTCTTGATGGCCATGCGCACGTCGTCATAGACGCGGGCGGCGCCGAGCTTCAGCTGGATCGGGATCTGGCCGTCGGTGGCCTCGCGGATCTCGTTGATCTTGAGGGCGAGGTCGTCGGGGCCCAGCCAGTCCGGATGGCGGGCGGGCGAGCGCTGGTCGATGCCGGCGGGCAGCGAGCGCATCTCCGCCACCTGGTCCGTCACCTTCTGACCCATGAGGTGGCCGCCGAGGCCGACCTTGCAGCCCTGGCCGATGAAGAACTCGCAGGCATCGGCCAGCCGCAGGTGATGCGGATTGAAGCCGTAGCGCGACTGGATGCACTGATAGAACCACTTCGAGGAGTAGCGGCGCTCGTCCGGGATCATGCCGCCCTCGCCCGAACAGGTGGCCGTCCCGGCCATGGTGGCGCCGCGGGCGAGCGCGATCTTGGCCTCGAAGGAGAGCGCGCCGAAGCTCATGCCGGTGATGTACACGGGAATGTCCAGCACCAGCGGGCGCTTGGCCCTCGGGCCGATCACCGTCTCCGTGATGCACTTCTCGCGATAGCCTTCGATGACGAAGCGCGTAAGCGTGCCCGGCAGGAAGGTGAGGTCGTCCCAATGCGGGATCTTCTTGAACAGCGAGAAGCCGCGCATGCGGTAGCGGCCGAGCTCGGCCTTGATGTGGATGTCGTCGATGACCTCGGGCGTGAAGATCTGGCTCTGCCCGAGCAGGCTCCGGTTGCGCGCCGACTTCTTGGTGACCGGCTGCTCCTTCGGCGCCACTCTGCGTTCTCTTGCCATGTGACTATTTCCCTTGCGTCACAAAATCGAATGTAGGGGCAGCCCCGCGGGGCCGCCCGGCGAAGACGTGGCGGCAGGGGCGACCACATGGGGTCGCCCCTACAGAGGCGGTGATTCCTTGCGCACGCATCACAGCACCAGCTTCTTTTCTTCCGGCTCCAGGTTGTCGTAGTTCCAGAGCTGCTTGCCGGCGACGATCTTGGTCATATTCTTGACGCCCTTGGGCGCCGACAGACCGTACATTTTCAGCTTCCGCTCCAGCCACTGGCAGTCGAGATCGGTCATCTCGCCTTCGACGGCATCGACGCCGAGGCCGGCGATCTTGCCGCCGACATAGATGGTGCCGTCATACATGGAGTCACCGAGGTTCTTGCCGGCGTCGCCGAGGATCACCATGCGGCCGCGCTGCATCATGAAGCCGCAGAAGGCCCCTGCCCGGCCGCCGACGATGATCGTGCCGCCCTTCTGATCGATGCCCATGCGGGCGCCGACGTCGCCCTTGCAGACGAGGTCACCGCCGCGGATGGCAGCACCGAAGGTGGAGCCGGCGTTCTTCTCGATGATCACGGTGCCCGCCAGCATGTTCTCGGCACAGGACCAGCCGACGCGGCCCTCGACCACGATGTTCGGACCATCGACCAGGCCGCAGCCGAAATAGCCGAGGCTGCCCTTGATGCGCAGGTTCAGGCGATTGAGGAGGCCGACGGCAATACCGTGCTTGGCGCCGGGATTGTGGATGACGATGCTGCCGTGGCCTTGGCTCATCAGCTCGCGCAGCTTGAGGTTGATCTCGGTCGCCGACAACTTCTCGGCGTCGAACTCCGCGCGCTTGTTGAAATCGACGTCGTAAGCGGTCGGGTAGAGGAAGTTCTCCTCCTCGTCCGGCGTGAAGAAACGCTGCTGGGTGCGCCCCGAGAGCTTCTCGGTATGCATCCCCAGGTCGAAGGATTTCGGTTTCAATGCCATGATGCCTAGGCCTTCCAGACGCGGACTTCGCCTTCGTAGGGATCGAAGGTGTCGATTTCGTGCGGGAAGATGCTGCGGATCGCCACCTCCTCGGAGGCCAGCGCGATGAAGTCCTTGCTCTCGTAGAGCACCATCGGCTTGGCGGCCATCGTGTCCTTGGCCATTCCGAGGCTGTCGGAGGTCGCCACCACATAGGTGAAGACGCCGTCGAGTTCCTCGATCGAGTCCTTCATGGCGTCCTCGAGCTTGGCGCCCTGCTGCATCTTGTCGGCGAGGTAGACGGCGATTAGCTCGGAATCGCAGTTCGACATGAAGCGGTGGCCGCGATGTTCGAGCGCCCGCCGGCCCTTCCAGTAGTTGGTGAGCTGGCCGTTATGCACGACCGAAACGTCGGCGAACGGATAGGCCCAGTAGGGATGGGCCGAACGGATGTCGACGTCGGATTCCGTCGCCATGCGCGTGTGGCCGATGGCGTGGGTGCCGATGAAGCCGGGCAGATGATACTGGCCGGAAACGCGCGTGGCGTCACCCAGGTCCTTGATCAACTCGAGGCCGTGG
>DATIXH010000064.1:0-2807 GCA_035518775.1 Candidatus Acidiferrum sp. | reverse complement strand
GTCGATCTTCACGCAGGCCTCGACCGGGGAGACCTGCAGGTTGATCACATTTTGCAGGCACATGAACGGATAGGGCCGGCCGTGCGGCACGTCGGAGGCGCAGACCGTCGAGTCCGGCTCGTAGCCCTGCTTCTTGGCGTCGGCCAGGTTGATCTTCATCATCTCGGAGTTGTAGCCGGTGGTGGAGCCGATCTTGTAGCCGCGACCGCGCAGCTTCTCCACGATGTCGAGCGCGCCCGGAATCATCTGCGAATAGTCGGACAGGCACTGCAGCTGCAGCGGGACGAATTCCTTGAACATGGACTCGACGTCGGCGTCGTTCGGCAGACGGCCGTGCTTCTCCTGCCAGCGCCGGCGCACGGACTCGAGCTGGGTGATGCGCTCGATATGCACGCGCTTGTGGGCGCCCATGGGCGCTCGCGCCTCCTCGAGCGTGATCGGCACGCCCTTGCGTTTGAACACCTCGACGAACACGACGGCCGGCGCGATGCAGCCGAAATCCATGGTGGTGCCGGCCCAGTCCAGCAGGACGGCCTGCAGCTTGCCGCGGTAGGTGCGCTGATAGCGGAAGGTCATCTGTCTCTGTCCCTCTTTAGAATAGTCGATCAGGCCGTGCGCTTCAGCGGCGCCGGCGCGCCGCTGGTGACGCCCATCTCCTGCATCGTCGCCTTGATCGCCGCGAGCGCGCCCTTCATCTCGGGCTCGCCCAGGCGGCCGATGCAGCCGATGCGGAAGGAGTCGGCGACCGTGAGCTTGCCGGGATAGATCACGTAGCCCTTTTCGCGCAGGCGGTCGTAGAACGACTCGAAGCGGAAGCGCGCATCGGCAGGCATGCGGAAGGTGACGATGATCGGCGCCTGCAGCTGGTCGGGCAGCAAAGTCTCGAAGCCGAGCGCGCGCATGCCCTCGACCAGGATGCGGCAGTTGTTGCGGTAGCGGGCGCCGCGACCGGCGACGCCGCCCTCCTCCGCGTGCTCGCGCAGCGCCTGCTCGAAGGCGACGATTACCTGGATCGGCGGGGTGAAGCGCCACTGCGCAGTCTTCTCCATCGCCGTCCACTGATCGTGCAGGTCGAGGCTGAGGGAATGGGCGTTTCCCTTGGCGGCCTCGAGCGCGGCGCGCCGGACGATGACGAAGCCGACGCCGGGCACGCCCTCGATGCATTTGTTCGAGGAGGCGGCGACGGCGTCGAAGGCGATCTCGCGCGCATCGAGCGGCAGCGCGCCGAACGCGCTCATGGAGTCGATAAGGAGGCGGCGGCCGGCGGCGGCGACCACCTTCGCAACGTCCGCGATGGGATTGAGCACGCCGGACGTGGTCTCGCAGTGCACGACGAAGACGTGGGTGATGGCCGGGTCGCTCTTCAGCGCAGCGTCCACGCGCTTGGGATCGACCGCCTGGTCCTCGGCCCATTCGAGGTCGACGTGGGCGCGGCCCATATAGTCGCAGATCTTAGCCGCGCGTTTACCATAGGCGCCGTTGATCAGGATGAGCAGCTTGCCGGCGCGCGGCAGCAGCGTGCCGATCATGGCCTCGACCGCGAAGGTGCCGCTGCCCTGCACGGGGACGGATATATAGGTATCGCCGCCGCCGGCCAGCTCGACTAGCCGCTCGCGCACGCGCCGGTTAACGGCGATGAATGCGGCGTCGCGCGAACCCCAGTCGCGCGTCATCGCCGCCTTGACCGTCGCCGAGGTTGTCAGCGGCCCCGGCGTCAGCAGCCAGGGATCGCGCTCCGCGCCGGCCATCTGTCAGCGGTCGGTCCGGCAGGGGCCGAACAGCATGACCCCGGAGAAGACGCTCCAGGAGGCGCCACGGCTCTCGACCGGGGCGTTGAAGCCAAAGAGGGTGTCGACGAAGGCGAAGAAGCGGGGAGCAACAGCGCGCATGGCCTGGATCCTCTGGAAAAGCTTGTTGCTTCCATATGAGATCGGGTCCTATCATAAGTCAAATCACTAGTTTCTATATAATCAATAGATCATGACTATAACACATGCCCAACTGCGCGCTTTTCACGCGGTGGCCAGCGAGGCCAGCTTCACGCGGGCGGCCGAGGTGCTGCACGTGACGCAGCCGACGCTCTCGGCCCAGGTGAAATCGCTGGAGGAGAGCTATGGTGTCCTGCTGTTCGACCGCCGCGGGCGCCGCACCGAGCCGACCGAGCTGGGCCGCCAGCTGCTGGCGCTGACGCGCCGCTATTTCGGTCTGGAGACCGAGGCCGAGCAGCTGCTGGCGGCAACCCGCGCCCTGCGGGGCGGGCATCTGCGGGTCGGCGCCGACGCGCCGCAGCACGTGATGGCGGAGCTCGCGGCCTTCCAGCGCCGCTATCCGGGCGTGCGGCTCTCCCTCTCGATCGGCAATTCCGACGCGGTGCTGCACGAGCTGCTCGACCATCGCAGCGACGTCGCGATCATCGCCGACCTTGCGGACGACCCACGGCTGTTCCGGCGACCGCTGCGGCGCGACCGGCTCATCGCTTTCGTCGAGCGCGCGCATCCCTGGGCCGCGCGTGGCGCCATCGGGCTCGCCGAGCTGGCTCGCGAGCGTGTGGTCCTGCGCGAGCTCGGCTCCACCACGCGGCGCGCGTTCGAGGCCGCCATTGCGCGCGCCGGGATCGCCATCGGCGAGGTGCTGGAGATCGGCAGCCGCGAAGGCGTGCGCGAGGCGGTGGCGGCCGGGCTTGGCGTCGGCATCGTCTCGGCCTTCGAGTTCGGCCATGACGAGCGGCTGCGCGCGCTCGCGATCGAGGGCGCCCGCATCGAGATGCTGGAATATGCCGCCTGCCTGGCCGACCGCCGGGAGCTGCG
>DATIXH010000063.1:0-2756 GCA_035518775.1 Candidatus Acidiferrum sp. | reverse complement strand
CGCCATGAAGATGTTCGGCACCAATGGCGGCGGGTTCTTCAACGCCAATGCCGCGCATCCCTATGAAAATCCGACGGCGCTCAGCAACCTCGTGCAGATGTTGCTGATCTTCCTGGCTGGCGCCGGCCTCACGAATGTCTTCGGCCGCATGGTGGGCGACCAGCGCCAGGGCTGGGCCGTGTTCGCCGCCATGGGCCTGATGGTGGTGATCGGCGTCAGCGTCGCCTATTGGGCCGAGGGCGGCGGCAATCCGGCTTTCGCATCGCTCGGCGTCGACAGCACCCCGAGTGCGTTGCAGGCGGGCGGCAACATGGAGGGCAAGGAGGTTCGCTTCGGCATCGCCAACTCCGCCCTGTTCGCGACAGTGACGACCGACGCCTCCTGCGGCGCCGTCAACAGCATGCATGACAGCTTCATGCCGCTGGGCGGCATGGTACCGCTGGTCAACATCCTGCTGGGCGAAGTCATCATCGGCGGTGTCGGCGCCGGCATGTACGGCATGCTGCTCATGGCCATCATCGCGGTGTTCGTCGCCGGGCTGATGGTGGGGCGCACCCCGGAATATGTCGGCAAGAAGATCGAGGCGCGCGAAGTCAAGATGACCATGCTGGCCATCCTCTGCCTGTCGCTGTCGATCCTCGGCTTCACGGCCATTGCCACTGTCGTGCCGGCGGGCTTGGCCGGGCCGTTGAACCCGGGTCCGCATGGCTTCAGCGAGATCCTCTACGCGTACACGTCGGGCACCGGCAACAACGGCAGCGCCTTCGCCGGCATCTCCGCCAACACGCTCTTCTACAACACGACCATCGGCCTCGCGATGCTCATCGGCCGCTTCGCCATGATCGTGCCCATGGTGGCGGTGGCGGGCGCGCTGGCGGCCAAGAAGCAGGTGCCGCCCTCGGCCGGCACCTTCCCGACCCATGGCGCGCTCTTCGTCGGCCTGCTCATCGGCGTTGTCCTGATCGTCGGCGGCCTCACCTATTTCCCGGCCGTGGCGCTCGGGCCGATCGTCGAGCATGCCGCGATGCAAGCCGGAACACTCTTCTAACAGGTGACATTCCTATGACGACCAAAGCCAAGAAGCTTTCGCTGCTGGAGCCGTCGATCGTCGTCCCGGCGATCGGCGATTCCTTCCGCAAGCTGAACCCGCGGACTCTGATCCGCAATCCCGTGATGTTCGCGGTCGAGATCGTGGCCGCTGCGGCGACCCTGTTGTTCCTGCGCGACCTGTTTACGGGGTCCGGCGAAAGCGTCTTCACCGGACAGATCAGCGCCTGGCTGTGGTTCACGGTGGTGTTCGCCAACTTCTCCGAGGCGGTCGCCGAGGGCCGCGGCAAGGCGCAGGCCGCCACCTTGCGCAAGATGCGCTCGGACACGGTCGCCAAGGTGCTGCCGCAGCCAACCTCCACGACGTTCCAGCCGGTACGGGCAAGCGATCTTAAGGCCGGACAGGTGGTGCTGGTGGAAACCGGCGATCTCATCCCCGGCGACGGCGAGATCATCGAGGGTGTCGCTACGGTGAACGAGTCGGCGATCACCGGTGAGTCCGCGCCGGTCATCCGCGAGAGCGGCGGCGACCGCTCGGCCGTCACCGGTGGCACCACGGTCCTGTCGGACTGGATCAAGGTCCGCATCACCGCGAGCCCGGGCTCGAGCTTCCTCGACCGCATGATCGCCCTCGTCGAGGGCGCGCAGCGCCAGAAGACGCCGAACGAGATCGCGCTCAACATCCTGCTGGCGGGCATGACCATCATCTTCCTGTTCGCAGTGGTGACGATCCCGAGCTACGCCAAATATGCCGGCGGCGCGATCTCCGGCGTCGTTCTCATAGCCTTGTTCGTGACATTGATACCGACCACCATCGGCGCATTGCTCTCGGCCATCGGCATCGCCGGCATGGACCGGCTCGTGCGCTTCAATGTCATGGCCATGTCCGGTCGCGCCGTGGAGGCCGCCGGTGACGTCGACACGCTGCTGTTGGACAAGACCGGCACGATCACCCTCGGCAACCGGCAGGCGACCGAGTTCATCCCGCTGCCGGGCGTCAGCGACCGCGAGCTGGCCGACGCCGCGCAGCTCGCCAGCCTCAGCGACGATACGCCGGAGGGCCGCTCGGTCGTCGTGCTCGCCAAGGAGAAGTACGGCATGCGCGGCCGCGACATGGCGCCATTGCATGCGACATTTGTCCCCTTCACGGCCCAGACCCGCATGAGCGGCGTCGACGTCGCCGGCAGTTCCATCCGCAAGGGTGCGGTCGACTCCGTGGTCGAGTATGTGCTGGGCAAGCAGCCGGCGCCGCGGGAGCTGACCGCCATTTCCGACCGCATCGCGAAGGCCGGCGGCACGCCGCTGGCGGTGGCCAAGGATGGCCGACTCCTCGGCGTCATCCACCTCAAGGACATCGTCAAGGGCGGCATCAAGGAACGCTTTGCCGAGCTGCGGCGGATGGGCATGCGTACGGTCATGATCACCGGCGACAACCCGATGACCGCGGCAGCCATCGCCGCCGAGGCCGGGGTCGACGACTTCCTGGCCCAGGCGACGCCGGAGGCGAAGCTGAAGCTCATCCGCGACGAGCAGGCCCAGGGCAAGCTGATCGCCATGTGCGGCGACGGCACCAACGATGCGCCCGCGCTCGCCCAGGCCGATGTCGGCGTCGCCATGAATACCGGCACCATGGCCGCCCGCGAGGCCGGCAACATGATCGATCTCGACAGCGACCCGACGAAGCTGATCGAGATCGTGGAGATCGGGAA
>DATIXH010000062.1:0-7501 GCA_035518775.1 Candidatus Acidiferrum sp. | reverse complement strand
GTCGTCGATCTCCACGGTGCCCTCGCGATCAAATCCGTCGCAACCGCACGCATCATAGCGAGTTTGCCGCACGCGACAGGGGGCTTTTGCGATCTTTCCGCGCGCCGGAATCGGCAGCATGTGGCCGCTACTTGCTGGCCTGGCGGCCGGGCGGTCAATCGGAGAAGACAATGTCAATAGCGGTATCGAACGAAATCCAATCATCGGCCATCGCCAAGGTCGGTTCTTGGATGCGGCTGCTGTTCATCGCTGCTGTGAGGCTCTGGGTAGCCCGCCGCGACGAACGCATCCTGCGGGAGGCGCCGGCGCAACAGTTGCTGGATATCGGCATTGCGCGTGCCGATATCCGCCGCGCCTTGCGCAGCGGGCGCATCGGGTGCCGTTGAGGCTATTCCAGGGGCGAGCGTGTTGTCGTCATGCTCGGGCGGTTGCGCATGGACTGCCACCATCGGGCCAGGCGCGACTGCGACGAGAGCATTTCCGCTCCTTCCTTGGCCATGCAGAAATAGACGAACATGGGAGCGGCATGAAGGTCGGCCAGGCTCACTGTGCTGCCCGTCAGCGAGGGGCCGTCCGGATCGGCGAGCGCCTCGATTGCTTGGAGGCAACTCTGGGCCTGCGGCAAGGCGGCTGCGATCTTCGCTTCGTCCGCATTGCGGCCATCGGCTGACGAGCGAACCCGCTCGACGAAGATGTCCCAAATCAGCGGGCGATAGCCATAGTTGTCGAGGATGCTGATGATCTGATTGGCGCGCGCCCTCGCGCGCGGCGTCGTTGGCATGAGCGGCGGGCCCGGGAAAGCTTCGTCGACGTAGCGGGTGATCGCGCCGGTCTCATAGAGCCGGAAGCCCTCATGCTCGAAAGCGGGAATGCGCTTGAAGGGGTGACGCTGCAGATAGTCCGGCGGCGGCCCGTCAGGCGCGAAGATGTCGACCTCGACCTGCCGGTAGGGAACCCGCTTTTCTTCGAGCGCGAGTCGGACCGCCCGGACATAGACGCTGTAGGAGGCACCGAACAGGATCGGCATGGTCATGCCATCGGTCTAGCCCATCCCCCGCTTCGCCGGCAACGCAGTTCAGGCGGTGGGCAGTCACGATCGAGCGAGCCCCGCAGGCCATAGCCGTGCGCTATCGAAACCAGAGGCAACCGGCATTTCCCGACGGTGCGGGCTTTCGCCATCTTCCAGGCCAGGGCGGCGGCCAACGCGGTCGGCGCTGCAGCATCGAAGAGGAGAAGCTTGATGTTCACAAGTACAATGAATGGCAAGGCGCTCTGGCGGACGCTGTCGCTGGCCGGGATCGTCGCCGGTGCGATGGCGATTGGCGCCACGGCGTCGCTCGCGGGCGAGTGCCCGGCCAACAAGGTCGTAGCCGACGGCCAGGGCCAGAAGCCCGGCGCCACCGCGCCGAAAGACGTGACGGATACCGTCCTCGCCTCCATCGATCTGTCGAAGGAGATGATCGCCGCCAACGACCACCAGTTCCGCATGCGCCGGCTGGTGATCCAGCCTGGCGGCATCGTTCCCTGGCACAGCCATGCCGATCGCCCGGCGCTGATCTATGTCGTGCAAGGCGAGATCACCGAATATGCCAGCACCTGCGCCGTGCCGATCCTGCACAAGGCGGGCGACGTGTCGGTGGACGCCGGCCGCTCGCACTGGTGGAAGAACACCGGCAAGAAGACGGTCGTGCTGATCTCCTCCGACATCCTGCACGACAAGATGGAAGAGCACATGATGTGACGGCCGTCGATGACGGTGTTCGGTTCTCGAGCGTGACGCCCGCCAGATAGGAGCCGGCGTCACGCTCCCACTCTTATTTCCATAAGGGTTTCAACGACCATGGCAGACACCAGCGTCATGTCGGCTTCACCGTCCATGGAAGCCGACCACGGCACCAATGGCGCACTGCTGCGCACGCTGGTGATCGGCCTCACGGCATTCCTGACCGTCGTCGACCTCTTTGCGACCCAGGCCATCCTGCCGTCACTGGTGAAGCACTATCAGGTCAGCCGGGCGGCCATGGGTTTCGCGGTCAATGCCAGCACCATCGGCATGGCCGTGGCCGGCCTGACCGTCGCCTTCTTCAGCCGGCGCATCGATCGCCGGCGCGGCATCGTGTTGAGCCTGGCGCTGCTGTCGATCCCGACGGCCCTGTTGGCCGTGGCGCCCGATCTCACCACCTTCATGGTCCTGCGCATCGTGCAGGGGCTCTTCATGTCGTCGGCCTTCACGCTTACGCTGACATATCTGGCGGAACAGTGCAGTGCCAAGGACGCTGCCACCGCCTCGGCCGCCTACATTACCGGCAACGTCGCCAGCAACCTGTTCGGCCGCCTGATGTCGGCGGCACTCGCCGATCATCTGGGACTGGCGACGAACTTCTATGTCTTTGCCGGCCTCAATCTCGCTGGCGCGGTGCTCGTCTATTTCACCTTGGCGCAGACCCGGCCGATGCCCGCCGTTGGCGCGGCCGCGCGCTCGCCCTTCTCGGTCTGGGCGGAGCATCTGCGCAACGGGCCGCTGCGCGCCAGCTTCGGCATCGGCTTCTTCATCCTGTTCGCCTTCATCGGCACGTTCACGTTCGTGAATTTCGTCCTGGTCGCCGATCCCCTCGGCGTCAGTCCGATGCAGCTGGGCTTTGTCTATTTCGTCTTCGTCCCCTCGATCCTGACGACGCCGCTGGCGGGCAAGGTGGCGCAGCGTCTGGGCACGCGGCCCACGTTCTGGGGCGCCCTGGCCGTCGCCGGCGCGGGCCTGCCCCTGCTGCTGCTCCCGAGTCTGGAGGCGGTGCTTGCCGGCCTCGCCCTGATCGGCGCCGGCACGTTCTTTGCCCAGGCGGCGGCAACCGGCTTCGTCGGCCGCGCCGCGACGACGGACCGCGGCTCCGCCAGCGGCATCTATCTCGCCTGCTATTTCTTCGGCGGCATCGTCGGCACGGCCATCCTCGGCCAGGTCTTCGACCGGCTGGGATGGGCCGCCTGCGTCGGCGGTATTGCGGTCGCCCTCGCATGCGCGTCGCTGCTCGCGCTGCGGCTGACGATGCCGCTGCGATCTGTGTAGCGGGCAGGAGACAAGATCATGCTCCTGCGACGCGACATCCTCGTTGTCCTGCTGGCGCTGGGCGTCGCCGCGTCGCTCTATGTCATCTGTTTTCGCGATCTGCTGACAGGCTCACTGCCGTCCTAGGTCGGCCATTTGTAGGCCTTCAGCGCCTTCACGAACGTGACCACGGCCGGCGAGAAGCGGCGGCCGCTGACTGTCACCAGGCACACCTCGCGCACCACCTCCGGCTCGACCACGCGGCGCGTGTGCAGGCCCGGCATGACCGGCGAGAACTCCGGCATGAAACAGATGCCCATGCCCGCCATCACCATGCTCTGGATCCAGTCCTCGCGCTCGCTGCGATAGGCGTCCTTGAGCGGGGCATTGCAGCGCACGCAGATGTCGCCGATGGCGTCGTAGTACTCGCAGTTGATGCGCGAGAGATAGCTCTCGCCGCCGACGTCGGCGATGCGCACCGCGTTCATCTGGTCGAAGCGGTGGCCGGGCGGGAAGGCGACGACGAAGTTCTCGCGATAGAGCGGGTGAACGTCGAAACGCTCGGGAAATGGCTCGGGCTGCGCCATGATGGCGACGTCGATCTTGCCCTCCTGCAGGAGCTCGGTCAGCCGCGCCGGCGTATCCTCCGTCAAGGTCAGCTCGATGCCCGGATGGTCGGTCCGAAAGCGCGACAGGAAGCCGACGCAGCGCAACGGCCCGATCGTGCACATGATGCCCAGGCTGAGTGGAGCATCCTTCATCTTGAGGAAGCTCTTGGCGGTCGATCTGACCGAGTCGGCGTCGCGGGCGATCTGCTCGAGTTGGGGACGGACGAGCTGGCCGAGGTCGGTCAGGTGGGTGGCCGCCCGCTCGCGCCGGAACAGCAGGCCGCCGAGCTCGCCCTCCAGCTTCTGGATGGCGCGCGTCAGAGAGGGCTGCGACACGTTGCAGCGCTCGGCCGCCCGCGTGAAGTTCAGGGTGTCGCAGACCGCCAGGAAATAGCGGACTTCATGCATCTCCATCCCGCACGCTCCCAGGCCGATACCCGGCCTGCATCGCAACAATAGACACTCGGCATTTCCGCCCGGCGGGCGGCCACGCCACATTCAGTCCGTCGCCAAGAGATCGGACCCCACGCGCGCTGCGCTGCACCAACGTTTCCGAACTCCCGGCGGCGCCCCGCGGACCGGCGGTGTTTCTTCCCCCGGCATCGACCGGTCTGCGGGCCAAACTACCTGGACCATCAATCCCGCGGCAAGGAGGCCGCCATCACATGTTGATGAGCAAAAGTGATCGCCCGGTGCCCCAGGCCAAACGCGAGCTAGAAGGCGAGACCGCCATCGTCACCGGCTCGACCAGTGGCATCGGGCTGGGCATCGCGCGGGCGCTGGCCCAGCGCGGCGCCAACGTCGTGCTGAACGGCTTCGGCGACCCCGGCGAGATCGAGATCGTGCGCGCCGCGTTGGCCATGGAGCACGAAGTGGAGGTCACCTTCGACGGCGCCGACATGAGCAAGCCGGAGGCGATCGGCCGCATGATCGACGCTGCCACGGCGCATTTCGGCCGCGTCGACATCCTCGTCAACAATGCCGGCATCCAGCATGTGGCGCCGATCGAGGAGTTCCCGCAGGCCAAGTGGGACGCCATCCTCGCCATCAACCTGAGCGCCGCCTTCCACACCACGCGTGGGGTGTTCGCGGGCATGAAGGCGCGCCGCTGGGGCCGCATCGTCAACATCGCCTCGGCCCATGCCCTCGTCGCCTCGCCCTACAAGGCGGCGTATGTGGCGGCCAAGCACGCCGTCCTCGGCCTCACCAAGGTGACGGCGCTCGAGGGTGCCGAGCACGGCATCACCTGCAACGCCGTCTGCCCCGGCTATGTCTGGACGCCGCTGGTCGAGAAGCAGATCGACGACCAGGCGCGCAGCCACGGCATCGCGCGCGAGCAGGTCATCCGCGACGTGCTGCTGGTGAACCAGCCGACCAAGAAATTCGCCACCGTCGAAGAGATCGGCGCACTGACCGCCTTCCTCTGCACCGACGCCGCCGCCTCCATCACCGGCGCGGCGCTGCCGGTCGACGGCGGCTGGACCGCCCACTGATCGACAGGGAGCAAGCCATCATGGACGCCATGACCGACCACGATCGCGCCTCGACCACCTCATCGACCGCACGGCCGCGGGCGAGCGCCACCCGGAAGCCGAAGGCCGGCAAGGATGCCGAGACGAAGACGATCAACCTGGCCCTTCAGGGCGGCGGCGCCCATGGCGCCTTCACCTGGGGTGTGCTCGACCGTCTGCTCGAAGACGGGCGCATCGCTTTCGAAGGTGTCAGCGCCACCAGCGCCGGCGCCATGAACGCGGTCGTCCTCGCCTATGGCCTCACGGAAGGCGGCGCCGAGGGCGCCCGCAAGGCGCTCGAAGGCTTCTGGCGGCGCGTCAGCCACGCGGCGGCCATCGGTCCGCTGCAGCCGACCTGGTTCGACCGGATCACGGGCAATCGCTCGCTCGAGAACTCGCCGGCCTTCATCGCCTTCGACCTGATCTCGCGGCTGCTGTCGCCCTATCAGTTCAATCCGCTGAACCGCAATCCGCTGCGCGACGTGCTGGAGCAGTCCGTCGATTTCGACCGCCTGCGCTCGGCCGAATGCCCGGTGAAGCTGTTCCTGTCGGCAACCAACGTGCGCACCGGCAAGATCAAGGTGTTCGCGAACGATGTGCTCTGCCCCGAACGCGTGCTCGCCTCCAGCTGCCTGCCCTTCCTGTTCCAGGCGGTGGAGATCGACGGCGAGCACTACTGGGAC
Organism: Candidatus Acidiferrum sp.; assembly: GCA_035518775.1. Taxonomy (GTDB): domain Bacteria; phylum Pseudomonadota; class Alphaproteobacteria; order Dongiales; family Dongiaceae; genus JBGPEQ01. Next base: position 1,659 of record DATIXH010000062.1, on the reverse strand, counting down.
GGCGGCTACATGGGCAACCCCGCCATGTTCCCGCTCATCTACGGTTGCGACAGCCGCGACGTGCTCGTCATCCACATCAACCCGCTCGAGCGTCCGGAGCTGCCGACCACGGCCTTCGAGATCATGAACCGCGTGAACGAGATCAGCTTCAACTCGTCGCTGATGCGGGAGATGCGCGCCATCAGCTTCGTCACCAAGCTGATCGACGACAATCCCGTCGCGATGAAGACGCTGAAGCGCATGCTCGTGCATGCCATCGCCGCCGACGAGGTCATGTCCGGCCTGGGCGCCGCCAGCAAGCTCAACGGCGACTGGGAATTCCTGGTCTATCTGCGCGACCAGGGCCGCGACCACGCCGACAAGTGGCTGATGCAGAACTTCGGCCATCTCGGCCGCGAGTCCACGGTCGACATCCGCAAGGAATATCTCTGACCCCAAGATCTGGAGACGTCCCCATGAGCAACATCACGTGGTCACCGACAATGCCAGCTGCCGGCCTCAGCGCTCTTCCCGGGCGCGCCCTCGCCCTGCTGGAGCGCGTTCCCGTCGACCTGCCCCAGTTGTTCTTCCGCGCGGGCATGGGCCTGACCTTCTGGCGTTCTGCGCAGAGCAAGCTCGCCAGTTGGGATACGACCATCGTGCTCTTCCAGGAGGAGTACCGAGTGCCGCTCCTCCCGCCGGAGATCGCCGCCTATATCGCGACGACCGTCGAACTGACGACGCCGATCCTCCTGGTTCTCGGCCTGGCCACGCGCCTCGGCGCCGCCGCCATGCTCGGCATGACGCTGGTGATCCAATTCCTGGTCTATCCGCAGAACTATCCCGACCACCTGCTGTGGGCCGGCCCGCTGCTCTACCTCATCCTGCGCGGTCCCGGCGTGCTCTCGCTCGACCACCTGATCCGCCGGCGCTTCCTGTCGCGGCGCTGACACGGTCGCGGCCATGCACGGCGGCAATCGAAACGATCGCCAAACGGCATTTCAGCTCAGGCTCGCCGCCCGCCATCTTTCGCTCACCACGCGCGTTCAACCCTGAAACTCAAGGAGACCCCTGATGAAGACCACCCTGATCGCCTCGGCCATGGCAGCCGCAGTTTCCTTCGCCGCCACCGGCGCCGCCTTCGCCGGCCCGGCGGCCGTCCCCGGCTTCGATCACGAGAAGTGCTACGGCGTCGCCAAGGCCGGCAAGAACGACTGCGCGGCGGGCTCGCACTCTTGCGCTGGCCAGTCGAACAAGAGCTTCGACAAGACGGCCTACGTCTATCTGCCGAAGGGCGAGTGCGAGAAGCTCGCCGGCGGCAGCCTGACCGCGGCCAAGTGAGCCAGGCCGGCGTCATGGCCCCCCTATCCTCTCGCCATGATCCGGCCGGCGGCCCGGTCCCTGTCCGTGCAGGGATCGGGCTGCGTTTCCCGCACCATGCGCCGGTGCTGGCCGAGCGGCCGGCGATCGCCTGGCTCGAAGTCCATCCAGAGAACTATCTCGACGGCGGCGCAGCCTTCGAGACCCTCGGCCGGATCCGGCGCCACTATCCGATCTCCTTCCATGCGGTCGGGCTCTCGCTGGGCTCCGCCGATGGACTCGATCGCGAGCATCTGGCCGCCATCGCCGCCCTGGCGCGGCGGCTCGAGCCCGCGCTGATCTCGGATCACCTGTCCTGGA
>DATIXH010000061.1:0-6036 GCA_035518775.1 Candidatus Acidiferrum sp. | reverse complement strand
CGCTGAGGTGACCGAATGGCACCGCAGCGATCAGCTGGCAGCCATCACCCTCGTTGCCTGAAGGCTATTCCGTCCGCCGCGCCAGCACCTCGCGCTTGCCGACGTGGTTGGCGGGGCCGACGATGCCGTCCTTTTCCATTTGCTCGATCAGCCGCGCCGCGCGGTTGTAGCCGATCTGCAAGTGGCGCTGGATGAAGCTCGTGCTCGCCTTGCCTTCCCGGGCCACCACCGCGACAGCCTGATCGAACAGGCTCTTCTCCGAATCGGACGCCCCGGCGATGCCTGAAAGCCCGGAGCCGCCCTCGGACTCTTCCTGCGCCTCGGTGACTTCCTCCACATAGGCCGGCTCGCCCTGGGCGCGCAGGAAGGCGACCACCTCCTCCACCTCGCGATCGGTGACGAACGGCCCGTGCACGCGCGTCACCCGGCCGCCGCCCACCATGTAGAGCATGTCGCCCTGGCCGAGCAGCTGCTCCGCCCCCTGCTCGCCGAGGATGGTGCGGCTGTCGAACTTGCTGATCACCTGGAAGCTGATGCGGGTCGGGAAGTTGGCCTTGATGGTGCCGGTGATGACGTCGACGGACGGGCGTTGGGTCGCCATGATCACATGGATGCCGGCGGCGCGCGCCATCTGCGCGAGGCGCTGCACCGCGGCCTCGATCTCCTTGCCCGCGACCATCATCAGGTCGGCCATCTCGTCGATGACGACGACGATGAAGGGCAGCGGCTCCAACGCCAGCGGCTGGTCCTCGAAGGTCGGGCGGCCGGTCTCGCTGTCGAAGCCGGTTTGCAGCCGCCGCGTCACCACCTCGCCGCGCGCCCGCGCCTCCTCCACCCGCTCGTTGTAACCGCCGATGTTGCGCACCCCGAGCTGGCTCATCGCCCGGTAGCGCCGCTCCATCTCCCGCACCGTCCATTTCAGCGCCGTCACCGCCTTGGCCGGCTCGGTCACCACCGGGGCCATCAGATGCGGGATGCCGTCATAAACGGACAATTCCAGCATCTTCGGGTCGATCAGGATCAGCCGGCACTGATCCGGCGAGAGCCGGTAGAGCAGCGACAGGATCATGGCGTTGACGCCGACCGACTTGCCGGAGCCGGTGGTGCCGGCGATCAGCAGATGCGGCATGCGCGCGAGGTCGACGATGACGGGCGCGCCGCCGATGTCCTTGCCGAAGACGAGCGCGAGCTTGGCGGCCGTGCGCTCGAAGGCCTCGGACTCCAGCAGCTCGCGCAGGTAGACGGTCTCGCGCACGCGGTTCGGCAGCTCGATGCCGATGACGCTGCGGCCGGGCACCACCGCGATGCGCACGGACACCGCGCTCATCGAGCGCGCGACGTCGTCGGCCAGACCGACCACACGGCTGGTCTTCGTCCCCGGCGCCGGCTCCAGCTCGTAGAGCGTCACGACCGGACCGGGCCGCACCTGCACGACCTCGCCCTTCACGCCGAAGTCCTCGAGCACGGATTCGAGCATGCGGGCATTCTTCTGCAGCGAGTCGTCGTTGATCTTCTGCACCGCTGCGTTGTGCGGCACCTTGTCCAGGAGATCGAGAGGCGGCAGGTCGTAGCGCTCGTCCGGCACCAGGTCGAGCGTCGCCTGGCTCTCGGTCGCGCGTTTGCCGGTCTTTGCCTTCGCTGGCTTCGCGACCGGCGGCGCCGCGGTGCGCGGCTCCGCGGTTCGCGCGGCCGGCGGGGGCGCGATGGCGACGTCCTCGGCTTCGCGGCTCGTGTCGAACTGCGGCTCCTGCCGCTCGCGACGCTGCTGGTGCGAGCGCTCGGCGCGCCGCACCGCGCCGTCGCCGGTGCTGCTCCGCATCCGCCCGTAGAGCCGCAGCAGCAGACCCGCGGCGCGATCGGACAGATCGCGCAACTGGCGAGCGGTGTGCACATAGGTCCGCACGGGAACGCCGAGCGCAAAAAACAGCGCCACCGCTGCCAGCAGTCCCGCGCCGGCGCCGAGCGCGGCCGGGCTGGCGCCGGTCAGGCGGCCCAGCGTGTCCAGGATCAGGGCGCCGGTGGCCCCGCCCAGGCCGCTCGCCAGCGGCCAGCCGGCCGGCCGCGCGAACGCGGCCAGAGCGACCGCCGTGGCGATGAGCGCGAACGGCAACAGCAGGAAGCGGATCCACCAGCGTCCCTGCCGCTGCAGCCGCATGACGCGCCAGCCCCAGATCACCAGCACGAGGCTGAGGATGAATCCGGCCAGCCCCAAGCTCTGCAGGGCGAGATCGGCCAGGATCGCGCCCGGCCGCCCCAGCAGGTTGAGGGCCGGCGTTCCCGTGGCGTTGTTGAGTGATGGATCCGTCGGGTGGAAACTCATCAGTGCCGCCCAATAGACGGCGCCGAGCGCGATCAGGCAGCCGCCGGCGACCTCGAGCAGTCGCCGCCGCAGAAAGTCGCGCGCACCCGGTGGCAAGAGGGTCATGCGGCCGATCTGGTTTACAAGCTCGCTCATGCTGGCGCGGCTGCCTGCGCCTTGCTGTCCTGGCCGGCGCGGCGCGGCGGCGCGGTCGGCGCCGACAGGATCTGCGCCAGGCGACGCAGCCCCGCTGCCGTCTTGTCCGTATCATAAACGAGGGCGACGCGGATGTAGCGCTCGCCGGGGTTCACGCCGCGCTCGTCGGGCCGGCCCATATAGGCGCCGGGCAGCACGCGAATGCCGCCTTCGGCCCACAGCCGGCGGGCGGCTGCCTCGCCGTCGCCGACGTCAAGCCACAGGAAGAAGCCGCCGGACGGGCGCGCGAAGCCGAAGCGGTCGCCGAGGATCTCGGCGGCGGCATCGAAATTGGCGCGGTAGCGCCGGCGCCCCTCCTCGACATGCGCCTCGTCGCGCCACAGCGCGGTCGATGCCGCCAGGATCGGATAAGGCACGGCGACTCCACCGTAGTTGATCAGTTGCGCGTTGCGCCGGATCAGCCGGGCGTCGCCGGCGACGAAGCCCGAGCGCAGGCCCGGCACGCCCGAACGCTTCGACAGGGAATGAAAGACGATGACGTTGTGGAGGTCGCCGCCCAGTCGCGCGCAGGCCTCGAGACCGCCTACCGGCGGCTCGCGGTCATAGATCTCGGCGTAGCATTCGTCGAACGCCACCACGAAGTTGTGGCGGCGCGCCAAGGCGATCCAGCGCTGCAGGTAGTCGAGCGAGGCGACCGCGCCCTGCGGGTTGGCGGGCGAGCAGATATAGGCGAGGGCCGTGCGCTCCAGCACGTCCGGAGCGATGCGCTCGGGCTCGGGTAGGAATCCGTTCTCCGCGGTGGTCGGCAGGAAGACCGGCTCGGCGCCGGCGACCGCTGCTGCTCCGGCATAGACGTGATAGAAGGGGTTGGGAATGAGCACGGCGGACCGCTTGCCGTCGCCTCGTTCCGGGACGGCCGAGAGCGCGATCATGAACAGCCCTTCGCGCGATCCCGCCACCGGCAGCAGCTGCTGGTCCGCATCGAGCATTCCGGCCGGCAGGTGATAGCGCCGGCGCAGCCAGTCGACGGCCGCGGTGCGGAACTCCGGCGTGCCCTGCGCTAACGGATATTTCGACCACTGGGCGGCCTCCCGCACCAGGATCTCGGTCAGCATCGGCGGCGGCGTCATCTGGGGCTCGCCGACGGAGAACAGCAGCGGCTGCCCCGTTCCACCGGGCGCCACGCCCTGCAGCAGCGCATTGAGACGGGTGAACGGATGAAATGTCAGCAGGGATTCCAGCCGATCCGTTGTCATTGCCACCCCGACTGTGCCGGATGACCCGCGGCGTCGCTGCTCTGACGGGCCTGTGCGGGACAAAACGGAAACGATTCTACCGGTTGAGGATTGCGCATGCAACCATTTGCTGTCGCAGCGGATTCGCCGTCAGCCCTGTAGGCGATGGCGAATCACTGTACTCATGGTGCCGAAAACCGCCAGCGCTGCAAGCCGCATGAATCCGAGAGAGGCTGCAGGATCCTGGACTCCGGGCGCCGGCGGCGGGAATGTCCCCCAATGACACAGGTACCGCCTTCTGCCCCGGACCTTGCCGCAGATGTCGCCATCGTCGGCGGCGGGATGGTCGGCATGACCCTGGCGGCGGCGCTCGGCAGCGCCGGCCTGTCGGTCGCGATCGTCGATGCCGAGGCGCCGGCGGCCATGACGGCCGCGGCCTTCGACGGCCGCAGCTCGGCCATTGCCTTCGGGTCGCAGCAGGTGCTGGCGGGCATCGGGGCCTGGGCGGCGATGGCGGTGGAGGCCCAGCCGATTCTCGACATCCGCGTCTCCGACGGCACGGCGACGGGCGGCGTCTCCCGCCTCTTCCTGCATTACGGCCACGACGAGCTGGCGCCGCCGGGCGTCGGCAAGGAAGCCCTGCCCTTCGGCTTCATCGTCGAGAACCGTGTCACCCGCCGGGCGCTGCTGCAGCGCCTCGCCGCATCGCCGGGCGTGCGCCACGTGGCGCCTGCACGCGTCGCCGGGGTCGAGCGGACGGACCAGGCCGCAGTTCTTCGTCTCGAGGATGGTCGCAGCATCTCTGCCCGCCTGGCAGTGGCGGCCGACGGCCGCAACTCGCCGGTCCGCGCCGCCGCCGGGATCCGCACGACCGAATGGGCCTATGCGCAGACCGGCATCGTCTGCACGGTCGCCCACGAGAAGCCCCATGGCGGCGTCGCGCACGAGCATTTCCTGCCGGCCGGGCCGTTCGCGATGCTGCCCATGGTCGACGACGGCGGTGTCCACCGCTCGTCGATCGTGTGGACGGAGCGGCGCGACCTCGCGCCGGCCATGATGGCGCTCGACGACGCCGCGTTCGCGGCCGAGATCGAGCGCCGCTTCGGCCCCTCTCTTGGGCGGCTGCGTCCGATCGGCGGGCGCTTCGCCTATCCCCTGACGCTCGTCCACGCCGAGCGTTACGTCGATGATCGGCTGGCGCTGCTCGGCGACGCTGCGCATGCCATCCATCCGATCGCCGGCCAGGGCTTGAACCTCGGCCTGCGCGACGTCGCCGCCCTCGCGGAGTCGATCGTCGACATCCAGCGGCTCGGCCTCGACATCGGCGATCGCCTGGCGCTCGAGCGCTATCAGCGCTGGCGCCGCTTCGACAATCTCGTGCTGATGGCGGTCACCGACAGCATGAACCGCCTGTTCTCGAACGACATCGCGCCGCTGCGCCTCGTCCGCGACCTCGGCCTTGCCGCCGTCAACCGCCTGCCGCCGCTGAAGCGCCTCTTCACCCGCCACGCCATGGGGATCGTCGGCGATCTCCCACGGCTTGTGCGCGGCGAGCGCCTCTAGGGTGGAGCGCCAAACCCTGGCGGCTCTGCAGTGCTATGCGCCGCTCTTGTTTTGCACGTCGGCGATCAGGTCGATGATCATCGGGCGCACTTTTGCGACATACTCGAGGATCCTCGGCGGCATCGCGTCGACATAGGCGACAAAGCGCGCGATGACGTCATTGGCGGCGGGAAACCCGACCTTTTCGACATGCAGGTCGACTTTCTGCTTGGCATCGCAATATTGGCTGTGGAAGGTGCCGATCTGCTTGCACATGAGCTCGTCGATCGGGCCGATGGATTGCTGAGGATGGAGCGGAAGCCCGCCCATCGCCGCCTGTGTCCCGCGATCAAGCGGCAGATAGACGAGGTTCCAATCGTCGTAGGGCAGCAGATTCATCGATCTGATGAGCCAGTGCCCCAACTGGCTGTTGAACACCGGCTCGGCCAAGACGAAGAATGGGCGAATGGCATTGTGGCCATGGGTCCGCAACAGGTCGGCTTCTATCTGCGTTCGACGCGTGTCCTGCTTCGCCAGGGATTCCTTGATCCGACGATCGAACTCGGCGTCATCGGGAATGATGTTGGCCGGGTCATTGAGATCGAACCCGAGGGATTTCAACATCTGGCCGTGCTTTCCGGCGAAGACGGCTTCGCCGAACACGCGCCGCTTGCCGTCCGAATCGACGGAAGGCCGTTGGCCGACGCCGCGCGCGCCTGGTGTTGTGCGTTTCCAGAACATTTGACCCTCTTTCGGCGAAAGCCGCGCAGGTCTACCAGATGGTAGTAAGGGTCGGGTTAATGG
>DATIXH010000060.1:0-5557 GCA_035518775.1 Candidatus Acidiferrum sp. | reverse complement strand
CGCTATTCGAATCCATCGCGTCAACGTCGGGGTGCTAACGGGCTATCGGTCGCCAGCCGCTTGGCACCACTGCTGCGCCGGCCCTGGCCGGTAAGCCTCCCAGCATGCCCGGAAGTCGTCATTGATTTGTCATCTCGTGGTAAACAAAGTGCGGGTACCCCAGCGACAGGACCATCCAGGAGCGGTCCAGTCCCTTCCGCGCCTGACGACTTCTTGGGCGGCCCAAGACCGGTGCCCTGTTTGTGCTCGCGCGCACTCACAGAGAGCGAAGCCACTAGCGCATACCAATGGAGGGGCAGTTGGTATCGCCGATGCTCCAGACGGCGCGAGGCGGATCGGTAGGCCCGGCCACGAGTCGACGCCGCGTCGCCCTCGTCAGTTTAGTGATCCTTGGCTGGGTGGCGGTCGGCTGGGCCGAGGACACGCCAAAAGCCCCGCCCGGCGCACGCCAGCTGGCGGATACGCCCTTCCAGCTCGTCCGGCCCAGCGAGCACTTGCTGGGAGACTGGTTCGGCGCGCGCACCTGGCTCGAGGAGCACGGTGTCACTCCCACGGTGACGTTCGTCACCGACGCGCTCGGCAATCCGACCGGCGGTATGCGGCAAGGCTTCAGAGGGGCCAGCAACCTTGGCCTCGACCTGCTCTTCGATATCGAGAAGATCTTCGGGCTCGGGGGCGCCTCATTCGAGATCTCCTTCTCGGCACGCTCCGGCTCCAGCCTTTCGAAGGAAGACATCGGCAACGTCTTCAGCGTGCAGCAGGACTTCGGAGGCGAGACGTACCGGCTCGTTGACGTGGCCTATCGTCAACAACTGCTGGGTGACCGGGTGGAGTTCCGGGTCGGCCGTATCGCCGCCGGGGACGACTTTCTCGTGTCCCCCTACAACTACGTGTTCGTACAGAATGGCTTCGACGGCAATCCCGTCGGCGTCTTCTTCAACGCTCCCGGCATGACCGCCTACCCCAACGCCACATGGGGCGGTCTTGCCAAGGTGCGGCCGACCGAGCGGACCTATGTGATGGGCGGCCTGTTCAACGGCGACCCCTCCATCCGCGACAACAATCATCACGGCGCGGACTGGTCCATGGCCGGGCCCCTCTTCGCGATGGCCGAGATCGGGTTCCAGGTGAACGGACGTCCCGGCGACCGAGGGCTGCTCGGCAACTACAAGGCGGGGTTCTGGTACGACGACAGCCAGTATACCGACTTCAACACCGTGGCCCGCGGCCTCGCCCCCCAGGTCTCTCGGGGGAACTGGGGCTTCTACGGTCTGTTCGACCAGGTGCTGGTGCCGTTCGGCGGACCCGGCAGCAATCGTGGCTTCGGGGTCACGGGCTCAGTTCTCGTCTCTCCCGACCGGTCCGTGAGCCAGATGCCATTGTTCTCCACCGCCGGCTTCCTTGCCCGCGGCATCTTCCCGTCGCGGCCGACGGACGTGGGGGGCGTCGGCGTCGTGTACGGTCACTTCAGCGATGACTTGCAAGACGCCCAGCGGCGCGCGGGAGTCGGCGTGCAGCGGTATGAGATCGCGCTCGAGCTGACCTACCGGTTCCGGTTCCGCGGGGATGCCGTGTTCTTCCAGCCCGATCTCCAGTACATCATCCGGCCCGGCGGCACGGGCCAGATTGCCGACGCGTTCGTGGCAGGATTCCAGGCCGGGATCAACTTCTGAAGCGCACCCCGTGGGCTCGAGAGGAGCACGGCCGTGAACGAGCCGTTGAGAGAGGCCGAGCCTGACCCGATCGGCCGCGCATCGGAACCCCCGGAAGCGACGATGGTCCACGGCACCACGGACCGCTCGGCCTACGTCATCGCGCTGAGTTCCGTGGCCGCCATCGGCGGCTTTCTCTTCGGCTTCGACAGTGGCGTGATCAACGGGACGGTGGACGCGCTAGCGCACGCCTTTGGCACCCGGGCGGCGACCACAGGCTTTGCCGTGGCCTCTGTGCTGCTCGGCTGCGCCGTCGGCGCCTTCGGCGCGGGCACGATTGCCGACCGTCTTGGCCGGCGTGTGACGATGCTGCTCACCGGCGCTCTGTTCCTCGCGAGCGCAGTCGCCACGGGCCTCGCCGGCTCGGCCAGTTTCTTCATAGCCTCGCGGCTCGTGGGCGGTCTCGCCATCGGCGGCGCCAGCGTGCTGGCCCCGATGTACATCGCCGAGGTTGCCCCGTCGCATATGCGCGGCCGGCTGGCCTCGCTGCAGCAGATGGCCATCGTGCTGGGGCTGTTCGGCGCCTTCCTGAGCAACGACATCCTGGCCAGGGTCGCCGGCGGAGCCGCCGCCACCTTCTGGCTGGGGGCACCAGCTTGGCGCTGGATGTTCTGGATGGAGGCCGTGCCCTCCATCGGATTCCTGGCCGGGGTGTTGCTCATCCCCGAGTCGCCGCGCTTCCTCGTCGCCCATGGCAGGCGGGACGACGCCTGCCGCATCTTCGCTCGCATCGGCGCCAACGCCGAAGCGCTGGTTCGGCAGGTCGAGGAGAGCCTGCAGGGTGAGCACCGGCCACGCTTGTCGGACCTGATCGTGCGGGGCACGGGTCAGCTCGCCCGCGTCGTCTGGATCGGAATGGGCCTGGCGATCTTCCAGCAGCTCGTCGGCATCAACATCATCTTCTATTACGGTGAGGTGCTGTGGAAGGCAGCGGGGGCGACGGAGCAGTGGGCCCTGCGTATCAATCTTCTCACCGGCCTCGTCAACATTCTCGCCACGATCCCGGCCATCGCGCTCATCGATCGCGCGGGCCGCAAACCGTTGCTGCTCGCGGGCTCGGCGGGCATGACGGTGACCCTGGGCGCTATGGCCATCGTGTTCGCCACGGCGGGAATCGGAGCCGATGGGAAACCGCTGCTCACTCATGCCGCTGCGGTGGCGGGTCTGGCGGCCGCCAATCTGTACATTGCCGCCTTCGCGATGTCGTGGGGGCCCGTGATGTGGGTGCTGCTCGGTGAGATGTTCCCCAACCGGATGCGTGGCGCGGCGCTGGCGGTATCCGGCACTACCAACTGGGTGGCGAACTTCACCGTCACCGTCACCTTCCTGCCATTGTTGAACGTAGCCGGTCTCGCCGGCGCATACGCCCTCTACGCCCTGGCCGCGATGGTCTCCCTGCCCTTTGTGTGGGCCGCAGTGCGTGAAACACGAGGAAAGACGCTGGAACAGATGTAGGAGGATTCGCCATGGGCATCGGGGCAATACAAGCTTGAAGCGGTGTTTGCCGATCAGCTGGCGGATGTTGCCGGGCCACTCAAGAAGAATTCACTTTTTCTCCGGTGCTTTGACTTCCCTCTCGGGCCACACCAGCGCAAACAGCAGCGCTACCCCAATGCCGATGGACACTTCGGCGAACCGATGAAGGGCGATTTGCCATGGAGGGCCCGTCCGCGGTACCAACAGCACAATCGCCAGCGTCACGCCCCCGAACCGGTATGCAGTCAAATCCAGGTGCGCCACGGCACGGAGCAAGCCCAGGATGAACACGCAAGTACCGAATACAAGCACATGCGTCCCGAAGTAACTCGCCGCAATCGCGCCCACGACCGCTCCGAGCACCGTTCCAACAAAGCGCTGCCAGGACACAGCAAACGCCGCACCGAGCGATGACTGTGTGATCACCAGGGTTGTAATCGGCGCCCAGTACGCTTCCGGCAGCCGGAACAGCTGCGCGGCCAGCACCGAAGCCACAGCCGCCACGGCGGTCCGCGCGGAATGCACCAGAACCGGCCACCCTGCCCATGGCATCTCGTGTCTATCCGCCGGTGATCGCCATGCCGATAAGTCGGCCCAGCCCGAACGTCACGCCGGCCGCCGCCAGGCCCAGCAGGAGCTGGCGGCCGCCCGATCGCCACACCGGTGCCCCCGTGAAGATCGTGATTGCGGCGCCGATGCCGAAGAGTCCCAGCGCGCTGACGATGGCGCTCGCAGCCACGGCGAGGTTGCCGCGCGCGACGAGGAATGGCAGGATCGGCGCCATTGCGCCCAGGGCGAAGAGCACGAACGAGGTGAGCGCCGCTTCCCACGCCGAGCCACCAAGCTCGGTCGGATCGATGCCCAGCTCCTCGCGGGCCAGTGTGTCAATGGCGCTGCTTCGATCGGCAAGCAGGTGCTTGACCATCGTGTCAGCCTCGCTCGGGCTCAGGCCCTTGGCCTCGTAGATCAGCTTCAGCTCGTCGCCTTCGCCCTCCGGGTCCTCCGTAAGCTCGCCGGTCTCGATCCGAATCTCGCGCTGCGCCAGTTCGCGTGAGCTCGTCACCGAGACCCACTCGCCCAGGGCCATGGAGCAGGCGCCGGCCAGGAGCCCCGCCACACCGGTGACAAGCAGGCCATGGCTGTCGACCGCGGCCCCGGCCACACCCATGACGAGGCTGAAATTCGAGCACAGCCCGTCGTTGGCCCCCAGCACCGCGGCCCGCAGGGCATTGCCACCCACCGATCGATGCCGGCCCTCGAGGCGCGCCAGGAAGCTGCCCTCGACGCCGCGCGGCTGGCTCGTGACGAGTTGCCTGAGGACCTTCGCATGCCAGCGCTCCTGAGCCGGCATGCGGGTGCCGGCGGTCTCCGGCTGCCTGACGTAGCCGTTCTGGTCGGTCTCTTCCTTCGCCGCGATGGTGGCCAGCACCAGGTCCGGCCCCAGCCGCCGCGCGATCACCCCGAGCACGCGGCTGCGCCAGGACGCGCGACGGGGCGGGACCGACGCACCGGCGTCGCGCAAGCGTGTCTCCCAGAACGCGATGTGCGCTTCCTCCATCGCCGCGAGGTTGGCGTAGACCTTGGCCAGCCGAGAATCCGGCTCGGCGGCCGCCATCGCCCGGTATTCGGCGGCGCTGTCGACTTCGTCCTGCCAGTTCTCGAGGTACCGCGCCGCCCGGTCGCGATCACCCGTCATGTCCCGGCCCCTCCCGTGCCGCCAAGTCGCTGGAGCGCAGATAACATCAATCTCCCGCTCACCGAAACAGGTTGGTCTCTGCAAGGTCGATGATCTCGTCACCGCGCCCGTTCAGCACCGCCTTGATCATGTAGAGGGTGAATCCGATCATCTGGCCCGGCTGGATAGACGGCGGCATCGAGAGCTCCTGCCTGTTCACGAGCACCTGAACCAGTGCCGGACCTTCATGCCGCAAGGTCTGGAGCAGCATCGGACGCACCTGCTCGGGCTTCTCCGCCGTCAGTCCAAGCAAGCCCGCTCCTTCGGCCATCTTGGCAAAGTCCGGATTCTCAAGTTCTGTCGCGAAGTCGAGGAATCCCGCCGCCTTCATTTCGAGCTCGACGAAGCCCAGCGCGTTGTTCCGAAAGACCACGAGCTTGACCGGCAGCCGCAGCTGGCGAAGAGACAACAGATCGCCCAGGAGCATGGCCAGCCCGCCGTCTCCGGACAGCGTGATCACCTGGCGGCCCGGATGGCTCAGTTGCGCCCCAATGGCTTGCGGCAGCGCATTGGCCATGGACCCGTGCGAAAAGGACCCCATGAGCCTGCGCTTGCCGTTCATCGTCAGGTAGCGGGCCGCCCATATGGTCGGGGTCCCCACGTCGCACGTGAAGATCGCGTCGTCAGCCGCGAC